>NZ_JBJACT010000030.1:0-107051 GCF_044778005.1 Mesorhizobium sp. IMUNJ 23033 | reverse complement strand
GGCACCGGAGTGGTCGGCGGTTGCGTGGTCGGCGCGGGAGTGGCCGCAGGCGGCGTCGCCGGCGGCGGCGTGGTCAGTGCGGCGACGGATTCGCCTTCGCCTATGCCGCTTTGCCCGGCGGCCGGACCGGGATCGGTCTCCTTGCCCTCGGGCGTCAGGCGCTGGGTGAACTTGGTTGTCTCGGCGGTGTCGGTAGCGCCCGCCGCTGGCGGTGCCGCCGCGGCATCGGCCGCCGGCTTGGCCGGGGCCGCCGGTTTCACCAGCGGCTCGGTGGTGACGGTCTTCGACCCGCCAGGGCCGAACATCGAGCCGAATGCGTCCTTGTTCAGCCAGATGCCGTACCCGCCGCCGGCAACCACCAGCAGCACGGCGGCGGTCGCGATCAGCCCGCCATAGCTGCGTTTGCGCACGGCGGGGCGCAAGCGCTGGAAGGTGTCCTCCGCCGCCGGTTGCTCGTCATTGGCAAAGACATTGTCCTGATCGTTCGGCGCCTGCGCGTCCATCCCCGGAAGGCGGTTATCGGCAGTGTCGAATGGCGGCGTCTGCGGCGTCTTCTGCCAGCTCGGCTCTGCCTTGGCGGCGGGCGGCGCCGGCCTGACGGTCTCCGACTTGGCGGGTTCCGGCTTGGCCATAGGCGGCGGCGGCCAGGTCGGTTCCGTCTTTGCCGGTTGCCGTGTGTGGCTCGGCTGGTTCTTGTTGCGGTCTATGGACGAGAAGATGTGCTCCAGCTCCGCCAGCGGGTCGGCGGCAGGTACGTTCTTGGCGTAGGTCCGCTCGACGCTGGAAATGGCATCTTCAAGCGTGCGCTTCTGCTGGTCGGCGACCGACGGGGCCAAAGGCGGAACGTGATCCGCGAGCTTCTTCGCGATCGTCGCCCGGGCCTTGTCGTAGACCCTCGCCCGAATCTCCGGCGTGTTCTCACCGAGACCGTCGATCGTCTTTTTCAGAACAGCAACGAAATCTGCCATGCGTCAGTCGACCTGTATTTTGTCACGGACCGGCCCCCGCAAATCAGCCGCAATGCCCGGAAAGGCTCAGAAACTAGTCTTGAAACGGATCGGTCACAAGTATCGTATCGTCCCGTTCCGGGCTGGTGGAAAGGAGTGCTACCGGCGCGCCGATCAGCTCTTCGATGTAACGGACATATTTGACCGCCTGGGCCGGCAGATCGTTCCAGCTGCGCGCGCCGGCGGTGGTGCCTTTCCAGCCCTCCAGCGTCTCGTAGACCGGTTCGACCCGGGCCTGCGCGCCCTGGCTGGCGGGCAGATAGTCGATCATCTCGCCGTCGAGGCGGTAGCCGGTGCAGACCTTGATCTCGTCCAGGCCATCGAGCACGTCGAGCTTGGTCAGCGCGATGCCCTTGATGCCGTTGACGGCGACCGCCTGGCGGACCAGCACGGCGTCGAACCAGCCGCAGCGGCGCTTGCGGCCGGTGACGACGCCGAATTCATGGCCGCGCGTTCCGAGGAATTCGCCGATCTCGTTCTTCTGTTCGGTCGGGAACGGACCCTCGCCGACACGCGTCGTATAGGCCTTGGTAATGCCGAGCACATAGCCGATGACGCCGGGGCCGACGCCGGCGCCGGCCGCCGCCTGGCCGGCCACGGTATTGGACGAGGTCACGAATGGATAGGTGCCGTGGTCGATGTCGAGAAGTGTGCCTTGCGCGCCCTCGAACAGGATGCGTTCGCCGGCGCGGCGCCGGTCGTCGAGAACCTTCCAGACCCGATCCATATAGGGCAGGATTTCGTCGGCGACCGAAGTCAGCTCGCCCATGATCGCGTCATGCGTGACCTCGGCATGGCCGAGCCCGCGGCGCAGCGCGTTGTGGTGCGTCAGCAGCCTGTCGACTTTCAAGGGAAGCGTTTCCAAATCCGCCAGGTCCATCACCCTGACCGCACGCCGGCCCACCTTGTCCTCGTAGGCGGGGCCGATGCCGCGGCGGGTCGTGCCAATCTTCGTTCCGGAATTGGAGGCGGCGTCCTCGCGGAATCCGTCCAGCTCGCGGTGCAGCGACAGGATAAGCGCGGTGTTTTCGGCTATTTTCAGGCGATCCGGCGTCACCTCCACGCCTTGCGCCTTCAGTTTCGCCGCTTCGGCGACGAAGGCGTGCGGGTCGAAGACCACGCCATTGCCGATGATCGACAGCTTGCCTGGCCGCACTACGCCGGACGGCAGCAGCGACAGTTTGTAGACCTTGCCGTCGACGACCAGCGTGTGGCCGGCATTGTGGCCGCCCTGGAAGCGCACGACGACGTCCGCCCGTTCCGACAGCCAGTCGACGATCTTGCCCTTGCCTTCGTCGCCCCACTGCGAGCCGACGACCACCACATTGGCCATGTTTCTTTTCCCTTGAGATGCCGACCGGCGGCTTTGAAACGACAGGCCTCTATAGCGTCAAGAGCAGGCCGATGCGACCATTCTTTGCCGCTTGAAACGCAACAATTTTCGCCTTCTGCATCATTTACTTGGCCGAGCCGCCGCAAAACAGAAAAGGCGCGGACGGAGCCGCGCCTTCGATAAAGCTTTCTTGGAATCAGGTCAGGCGCTGCCGACGTCGAAGTGCAGCGGCTTGGCCGAGTCGATCGACTTGTGCGCCCGCAGCTGATCGAGCACCCTTTCCGGGAACGGCGCGTCGAGATAGAGCAGCGCGATGGCATCGCCGCCGGGCCGGTTGCGGCCAAGCTGGAAGTTGGCGATGTTGACGCCATTTTCGCCGCACACCGTGCCGAGCAGGCCGATGATGCCCGGCGCGTCGGCATTGGTCGTGTAGAGCATGTGCTGGCCGACCTCGGCGTCGAGATTGATGCCCTTGATCTGGATGAAGCGCGGCTTGCCGTCGGAGAAGCAGGTGCCGGCGATCGAGCGCGTCCGGTGCTCGGTCTTGACCGTCAGCTTGATGTAGCCGTCGAACACGCCCGACTTGTCGCGTTTGACCTCGGCGACGATGATGCCGCGCTCCTTCACCATGATCGGCGCCGACACCATGTTGACGTCGGAGACCTGCGGCCGAATCAGGCCGGCAAGGGCGGCACTGATCAGTGCGCGCGTGTTCATCGTCGCGGTCGAGCCGTCGAACAGTATCTCGACCTCCTTGATCGGATCCTCGGTGACCTGGCCGACAAAGGCCCCGAGCACTTCGGCGAGCTTGACGAAAGGCTTCAGCCGCGGCGCTTCCTCGGCGGAGATCGACGGCATGTTGATGGCGTTGGAAACGGCGCCCTTGATCAGATAGTCGGCCATCTGTTCGGCGACCTGCAGCGCAACGTTCTCCTGCGCCTCGGTGGTCGAGGCGCCGAGATGCGGCGTCGCCACGACATTGTCCATGCCGAACAGCTCGTTCCTCTCCGCCGGTTCGACCTCGAACACGTCGATGCCGGCGCCCGCCACCTTGCTGCTCTTCAACGCCGCCACCAGATCGGCCTCGACGATCAGGCCGCCGCGCGCGCAATTGATGATGCGCACGCCGTCCTTCATCTTGGCGATCGCCGACGCGTCGATGATGTTGCGCGTCTTGTCGGTCAGCGGCGTGTGCAGCGTGATGAAATCGGCGCGGGCGAACAGCTCGTCCAGTTCGACCTTCACGACGCCAAGTTCTTCCGCACGGCTGTCCGACAGGAACGGGTCGAAGGCGATGACATGCATCTTCAGCCCGACGCCGCGCGTGGCGACGATGGAACCGATATTGCCGCAGCCGATCACGCCCAGCGTTTTGCCGGTGATCTCGATGCCCATGAAACGGTTCTTCTCCCATTTGCCGGCATGCGTGGAGGCATTGGCCTCCGGGATCTGGCGCGCCAGCGCAAAGATCATGGCAACCGCATGCTCGGCAGTGGTGATCGAATTGCCGAAGGGCGTGTTCATCACGATGATGCCCTTGCGGCTCGCCGCCGGGATGTCGACATTGTCGACGCCGATACCGGCGCGGCCGACGACCTTCAGATTGGTGGCGGCATTGATCAGCTTTTCCGTGACTTTGGTCGCCGAACGGATGGCGAGGCCATCATATTGACCGATCACTTCGGCGAGCTTTTCCTTATCCTTGCCGAGATCGGGCAGGTAGTCGACCTCGACTCCTCGGTCCTTGAAGATCTGCACGGCGGTGGTGGAAAGTTTGTCTGAGACGAGAACGCGGGGCGCCATGGCGGCCTCCTTGAAAATGGGATTGATCCGTACGGGAAACCGGCGGCCCGAAGGCTGCCGCGCAATGAGCTCAGGCAGCCGCTTTCAGCGACGCCTTTTGCATGGCAAAGGCCCAGTCGAGCCAAGGCAGCAGTGCTTCGAGGTCGGATGTCTCGACCGTAGCGCCGCACCATATGCGCAGGCCGGGCGGTGCATCGCGATAGGCGCCGATGTCATAGGCGACGCCTTCCTTGTCGAGCACAGAGACCAGTCCCTTGGCGAAAGCCGCCTGGCCGTCCGCGTCGAGTGCCGCGACATCCGGATCGATGAAGGACAGGCAGACCGAAGTGTTGGATCGCGTTGCCGGCTGGACGGCGAGATGGCCGAGCCAGGAGGACTTGGCGACGAAGCGATCGAGCACCGCGGCATTGGCGTCGGCGCGGGCGATCAGGGCCTCGAGGCCGCCGATCGACTTCGCCCACTGCAGCGCATCCAGATAATCCTCGACGCACAGCATCGACGGCGTGTTGATGGTCTCGCCCTTGAAGATGCCTTCGATCAGCTTGCCGCCCGACGTCAGGCGGAAGATTTTCGGCAGCGGCCATGAAGGCTTGTAGGTTTCCAGCCGCTCGACAGCGCGCGGGCTGAGGATCAGCATGCCATGCGCGCCCTCGCCGCCCAGCACCTTCTGCCAGGAAAAGGTGACGACATCGAGTTTTTCGAAATCGAGCCTTTGCGCGAAGGCCGCCGACGTCGCGTCGCAGATGGTCAGGCCCTTGCGAGCGGCCGGGATGAAATCGCCGTTCGGCACCCGCACGCCCGAGGTCGTGCCGTTCCAGGTGAAGACCACGTCGCGGTCGAAGTCGATCTTCGCCAGGTCGGGCAGCTCGCCGTAGCCGGCTTCGATCCTGCGCACGTCCGCGAGCTTCAGCTGCTTGACCACGTCGGTGACCCAGCCGGAGCCGAAGCTCTCCCAGGCGACCATGTCGACGCCGCGCTCGCCGAGCAGCGACCACAGCGCCATCTCGACTGCGCCGGTGTCGGACGCCGGCACGATGCCGATGCGGTAGCCCGCTGGTACCTGGAGGATCTCGCGCGTCAGCTCGATCGCCTGTTCGAGCTTGGTCTTGCCGATCTTGGCGCGATGCGAACGTCCAAGCGCGGCATTCTTGAGGGCCTCGACCGACCAGCCGGGGCGCTTTGCGCAGGGACCTGAGGAGAAATTGGGGTTTGCCGGACGGAGTCCGGGCTTCGTATGTGTCGTCATCGTGGTCTATCCTTCCAGATAGTGGCCCCTCGTTGGGGAGGGGTGGCCCACGGACGGCGATATGCGTTCAGGCTTTCGGCGTCAAGAGGAAAGTTTTTGTCGCTGGCAGGATACTGGCGCGCCATGCCATCTTAGGCGCATAATGCAAACGGCGAGCCCGAGGGCTCGCCGTCGATTCCTTGGGCTTCGTTGCGCGCTTACCAGAGATCGTAGCGCAGGCCGAGCTTGACCGTCTGATAATCGATGCCTTTGTGGATGCCGAAGGCGCCATCATCATAGGCGACATATTTGGCGCTTGGGATCGAGAAATACTCGTAGCCCAGGTCAACCGAGACGTTCTTGGTCACTTGATAGGACAGGCCGGCCCCGATCGAATAAGCGAGATTGAATTTGGCCTCTGAGTCTTCCGACCCGCTGTATCCAGCCGGATCGTTACACTGGAAGCCACCCGCGCCCGACGTCGGATCGGGATCGATCGGAATGCAATTGCGCGCGCCCTGGGTCTTGAAATACTTGTTGTAGGCAACACCGACGCCGCCACCGATATAGGGTGTGATGCCCACATAGGTGCCGAGGTCCACATAGCCGTTGGCCATCACGCTGTAACCCTTGTTGGTGCCGTAGTTTGAGGCCTCGCAATCCTGGGTCGTAGCCGTGGGAACAATGATGAAGCCGCCAGCCCCGTCCGGAAACAGGCTGTTCGTTGTGCCGGCGCACCCGCTTGGCACCAGCGCATGGTCGCCGAACTTGTTGGTCGGCAGAATTCCGCCGTTGAGTTCGACCCGAAGGTAATCGTTGATGTGATAGCCCATGCCGATGCTGCCGGTGAACAGGCTGCTGTCGTTGGTGAAAGTGGTCGATCCGCTGGCTGCTGTCTGGTGTTCGAACGGATGGCTGAAGGCGTAGCCGATATCGCCGCGCAGATACCATCCCGAACCGACCTCGACCGGCACGTAGTCGGGCGCCTGGTCGACATAGATGGGTGGATCGTAGTCGGCCGACGACGCCTGCGTCACCGGCATCAGCATGATTGCCGCAAGCGCCAGCGCTATACGCGATTTGAGTACCATGGTCCCCGGGCTCCCGAACTTGGCGCGCATTGCAATGGCACGCGCCGTTTCAGGGAGCATTGTTAACCATAGTGGTTAAGTGCCGGTTAAGGATAACAGAGCGTTAGCGAATTGATTTCGGCAGGGTTTTGACTGGAGCATTTACCCCACTGAAGGTCGGCGGCAGAAAGCGATCCGGTTTTGCTTCGCTGATCTTGGTTCGGAAAGGGTCGGACACGGACTGAAGCGGCACAAACGAAAACCGCCCGGCAAGGCCGGGCGGTTGGCGAAGGTCTGAAATCGAACCGATTACTTGGTGTAGACCGGCTCCGGCACATAGGGCTCCGGCGGAGGAGCGCAGTCGGACCGGCCGAACTGGTAGCGCAGACCGCCGCGCACTTCGTGCACGTTGATGCCGTGATCGTAGCCCGGGCCGACATTGCTGTCCGAAGCGTATTCGAACATCTTGCCGCCATTGATGTGGCTGTAGCGATAGCCGACATCGAGCTTGACCTGATCGGTAAGGCAGTAGGAAGCGCCGGCCATGAGGGCGTAAGCGAAGCGCCAGCCCTTACCGCCTGTGTGTTCAAATTCACCATCGGAGTCGCTGTTGTGCAGCGTGTCCCACTTGACCCAGGCGCCGCCGATGCCGGCGCCGACATAGGGCGTCACGCCGTGCCATGTGCCGATGTCGACATAGGCGTTGGCCAGCAGCAGCATGGCCGAATAGGACGATGTGTCGGTCGAGGTACAGGCAACTTGCGGTGCAGGGCCGCAGAAGCCGTTCGTCGATCCGCGGAAATCAGACTTGCCCATCCAGTCGAAGGTCAGGTCTGTACGGAAGTACCGATTGACCTGATAACCGACACCGGCGCCGGCCGAGAAGGCGCCCTTCAGCTCACCGCTGGCGAAAGACCCAGGATTCTGGGGCGCTGTTCCACTGTATGTGGTGTAGTCGCCACCGCCGAACTCCGACCAATGGTAGTCGATGTCGCCGCGAATGTACCAGCCGCCAAAATCGGCCGGTTCTTGATAGGCCACCGGCGGCGGCGCCTGCTCGACCACGGGCGGCTCCACGAAATCGGCGGCGAAGGCCGGTCCGGCCACGCCCGCCAACAGCGCGGCGAACAGTGCCATTCTTGCTGTACTGAACATGCTTGTCACCCCTAAGAAGCCTCGGAACGACGTATCCGCCCGAATGTGATTGACCTCGGCGTGGATAATGAATTGCAAAGGTTAAAAGGCGTTTAACCGTATCGATTAACCACGAATCTATAGAATTTTAGAAGTAGAGCATGTTCCCCAAGCAGCAGGGTGTTCCGACAAGCACAAAAAGGCCCGCCTGACGGCGGGCCTTTGCAACTCTGGAACAGGTAGTTTTCGCGCCGCGCCCTCCTCGGACGCGCCAGGGTTCAGGCGGCGCTGCGGGTCTCGGAAATGATGCCGACGATGTCGTTGACGACCGCCTCGACCAGTTGCGGATCGTCGCCCTCGGCCATGACGCGGATCAGCGGCTCGGTACCGGAAGGACGGATGACTAGCCGCCCGGCCTTGCCGAGGCGGTGACGGGCATCCTCGATCGCCGCCTTGACCGGCGCCTCCTCGAGCGGCTTGCCGCCGGCAATACGCACATTCTTCAAAAGCTGCGGCACCGGCTCGAACTTCTTCGACAGTTCGCTGACCGGCCGGTTCTGCCGCTTGATGCAGGCCAGCACCTGCAGCGCCGAGACCAGGCCGTCGCCCGTGGTCGAGAAGTCGGAGAGCACGATGTGGCCCGATTGCTCGCCGCCGACATTCAACCCATGCGCGCGCATATGCTCGACGACATAGCGGTCGCCGACCTTGGTGCGGTGCAGTTGCAGCTTCATGTCGCCGAGGAAGCGTTCGAGGCCGAGATTGGACATCACCGTCGAAACCACGCCGCCGCCGGCCAGCCGTCCGCTCTGGTGCCATGACTCGGCGATCAGCGCCATGATCTGGTCGCCGTCGACGATCGTGCCGTTCTCGTCGACGATGACGACGCGGTCGGCGTCGCCGTCGAGCGCGATGCCGATATCGGCGCGCACCTCATGCACCTTCTTCTGCAGTCCGGCCGGATGGGTCGAGCCGCATTCCTTGTTGATGTTGAAGCCGTTGGGCTCGACATTGATGGCCACCACCTCGGCTCCGAGTTCCCACAATGCCTCGGGCGCCACCTTGTAGGCGGCGCCGTTGGCGCAATCGACGACGATCCTGAGACCCGACAGCGACATCGAGCGCGGCAAGGTGCGCTTGGCGAATTCGATATAGCGGTCATGCACGCCGTCGACGCGCTTGGCGCGGCCAAGCCCGTCGGAATCGGCAAGCGCCAGTTCGATATCCTTGTCGAGCATCCCCTCGATGCGCTCCTCGATCTCGTCGGAGAGCTTGTAGCCGTCGGGGCCGAATAGCTTGATGCCGTTGTCGTAATAGGGGTTGTGCGAGGCCGAGATCATCACGCCGATATCGGCGCGCAGCGAACGCACCAGCATGGCAACCGCGGGCGTCGGAATGGGACCGAGCAGGAACACGTCCATGCCGGCGGCGCACAGGCCCGACACCATCGCGTTCTCAATCATGTAGCCGGAAAGCCTGGTGTCCTTGCCGAGCACGACACGGTGCCGATGGCTGCCGCGCTGGAACGACAGGCCTGCGGCCATGCCGACCCGCATGGCGATCTCCGCCGTCATCGGAAATTTGTTGGCGCGTCCGCGAATACCGTCGGTGCCGAAATACTGCCCTGCCATACCTGCCTTGGTCCCCGTCGATTTTTCAGCCGTTCGTATTGCCACAATTGGGCTGCGTCCGAACATCACATTGTGTGATTATGTATTACGATTCCTTAGAAAATCATTGTTGCGGTTAGTTCAAGCGATTCGACAGTCTACCACGATGACACTGTCTCGCCACAATAGACCAGTCGCGGCGGGCAGAACGGCGCAGATTCGCCGGGCAACTCTTGGCCCGGCGGCCTTGATCCGCAACGTTTTCATCACCTTGTCGGCAGAACGCAGTTTCCGGCGACGTCCGCGCCAGTTAGCATCTGGCGCAACCGGCCGTTGAGAGCTATTGATTCCGCAACGGACAAACTTGGGCAGCAGCAACGGAGAAACGCCATGCTCATCCACAGACTTGCAACACTGACGGGCCTTGCCGTCGCAACCCTGTTCCTGGCGGCGCCGGCCAACGCGCTGACCATGGCAGAGTGTAGCACCAAGTATAACGCAGCCAAGGATGCGGGAACACTTGGCGGACAGACTTGGAACCAGTTCCGCAAGGCCGAGTGCGGCACGGACGCGGCAGCGACGACCGACACCAAGCCGGCCAAGAAGACGACCAAGACCGACACCAAGGCGGCGGCAGCCAGTGACGACGATGCGGCCAAGGGCCTGACGGCGAAGGAATGCAGCACCAAATACCAAGCCGCCAAGGCCGCCGGCACGCTGAACGGCATGAAGTGGAACGACTTCCGCAAGACTGAATGCGCCGCCGGCGCAACGGCCGCAGCCGAACCCGCCAAGGCGACGACCAAGGCCGCCGCGGCCAGTGACGACGATGCCGCCAAGGGTCTGACCGCGAAGGAATGCAGCACCAAGTATCAGGCGGCCAAGGCCGCCGGCACGCTGAACGGCATGAAATGGAACGACTTCCGCAAGACCGAATGCGCCGCCGGCGCCACGGCCGCAGCCGAGCCCGCCAAGGCGACGACCAAGGCCGCCGCGGCCAGCGACGACGATGCCGCCAAGGGTCTGACGGCGAAGGAATGCAGCACCAAGTACCAGGCCGCCAAGGCCGCCGGCACCCTCAATGGCATGAAGTGGAACGACTTCCGCAAGACCGAATGCGCCGCCGGCGCCACGGCCGCGGCTGAGCCCGCCAAGGCGACGACCAAGGCAGCCGCCGAAGACGGCAAGGGCCTGAGCATGGCCGATTGCAGCGCCAAGTATCAGGCGGCCAAGGCAAGCAACTCGCTGGGCGGCAAGAAGTGGAACGACTTCCGCAAGAGCGAGTGCGGTGCTTCCGCCTCCGACGACGACACCGTGCCGGCCGCCGACGAGGCGACCTACACAAGCGACCCCGAAAAGCCGACGGTTGCAGCGCCCGGGGGCGTAAAGTTCCCGACGGCGATCTCGAAGAAGTTTGCCGGCGAGACGCCCGCCAAGGGTCGCATGCACACCTGCCTCGAACTGTACTATGCCAACAAGGACGCCAACAAGTTGGGCGGCCTGAAGTGGATCCAGAAGGGCGGCGGCTTCTACAGCCTCTGCAACGCCAAGCTGAAGAGCTGATAGCGCAGTAATATTCCCAACGACGAAGGTCCGCGCACCAGCAAAGTGCGCGGGCCTTTTGCTGCCGGCAGCGGAATGTTCTCCGCAGGTTGATTGGACAGACTGGTCCGCTTTCAAGGCCGGGGGAGCATTTGCGAACGTTGGCACCGCCCTCATCTGCCTGCCGGCATCTTCTCCCCGTAAACGGGGCGAAGGACGCCATCATCGGCGGTTTCACCAATCACCAACGTGGCAGGAAGCGTGCCAAGGCTGCGACCAGCGTCCTTCTCCCCGTCATTATACGGGGAGAAGTGCCCGGCAGGGCGATGAGGGGCGGCGCAGACATCAGCAATTGGCCGGCTATCTTTGCAAACGACGACTTTCAGCTGCGGCAGACCGCTAATAAGCCTCTGCAAAACAAAAACGCCGCGGACCAAGCCGCGGCGTTTTCGAAATCAGTCTCCTACCCGAACCTCAGCTCGACGGCTGAGGTTCCATGCCGCCTTCGGGCTCGGGGCCCTTCTTGCGGCGGCCGCCGGTGCCGGCTTTCGGCACGGCCGAGCCACGGCTCGGCGGCGTGTCGTCGCCGAGGTCGCGGGCCGGCTTGTGGCCGGCGATCAGCTGCTTGATCTCCTCGCCGGTGAGCGTCTCGTATTCGAGCAGCCCCTGCGCCAGCGCGATCCATTCCTTCTTCTTCTTGGTCAGCACGGCCTTCGCCGTCGAATAGGCGTCGTCGATCAGCCGGCGCACTTCGGCGTCGATGATCTGCGCCGTCTCTTCGGAGATGTTCTGCGTGCGTGCCACCGAATGGCCGAGGAAGACTTCTTCCTGATTGTCGCCGTAGGCGACATGGCCGAGCTTGTCGGAGAAGCCCCAGCGCGTGACCATGGCGCGCGCCAGCTTGGTCGCCTGCTCGATATCCGAGGAGGCGCCCGAGGTGATGTTCTCCTTGCCGAACTTGAACTCCTCGGCGACGCGGCCGCCCATCATGATGGCAAGCCGCGACACCATGTATTTGTAGCTCATCGAATAGCGGTCGCCTTCCGGCAGCTGCATGACCATGCCGAGCGCACGGCCGCGCGGGATGATGGTCGCCTTGTGCAGCGGATCGGCCGACGGCACGTTGAGCGCCAGGATGGCGTGGCCGGCCTCGTGATAGGCGGTCAGCTCCTTCTCGGCCTGCGTCATCGCCGACGAGCGGCGCTCGGCGCCCATCATGATCTTGTCCTTGGCATCCTCGAACTCGGCCATGGTGACGAGGCGCTTGTTGCGCCGCGCCGCCATCAAAGCGGACTCGTTGACGAGGTTCATCAGGTCGGCACCGGAAAAGCCCGGCGTGCCGCGCGCGATCACCTTGAGATCGACGTTCGGCGCCAGCGGCACGTTGCGCACATGCACCTTGAGGATCTTCTCGCGGCCGACGATGTCGGGGTTCGGCACCACCACCTGGCGGTCGAAACGGCCCGGACGCAACAGCGCCGGATCGAGCACGTCGGGGCGGTTGGTCGCAGCGATCAGGATGATGCTTTCGTTGGATTCGAAACCGTCCATCTCGACCAGCAGCTGGTTCAGCGTCTGCTCGCGCTCGTCATTGCCGCCGCCGAGGCCGGCGCCGCGATGGCGGCCGACGGCATCGATTTCGTCGATGAAGATGATGCAGGGCGCATTCTTCTTGGCCTGGTCGAACATGTCGCGGACACGGGACGCGCCGACGCCGACGAACATTTCGACGAAGTCCGAACCGGAAATGGTGAAGAACGGCACGTTGGCTTCACCGGCGACCGAGCGGGCGAGCAGCGTCTTGCCGGTTCCGGGCGGGCCGACCAACAGCACGCCGCGCGGAATCTTGCCGCCGAGGCGCTGGAACTTCTGCGGGTCGCGCAGGAATTCGACGATCTCTTCCAGGTCTTCCTTGGCTTCGTCGACGCCGGCGACGTCCTGGAAGGTGACGCGGCCATGCGCTTCGGTCAGAAGCTTGGCCTTCGACTTGCCGAAGCCCATGGCGCGGCCGGAGCCCGACTGCATCTGGCGCATGAAGAATATCCAGACGCCGAGGATCAGGATCATCGGCAGCCAGGAGATCAGATAGCCGAACAGCGAGTTGGAGCCGTCGGATTCAGGCCGGGCATTGATGGTGACGTTCTTGTCCTGCAGCCGTGTGACCAGCGAGGGGTCGCCGGGCGAATAAGTCTGGAAGCCGGTCGAGCTGTCGGTGTAGGTGCCGGAGATGCGGGCGCCGGCGATCGTCACCGTCTTGACCCGGCCCGCCGCGACGTCCTGCAGGAACTGCGAATAAGGCACATCGCTCGAGGCGCCCCGCGTCTGCGGCGTCTGGAACAGGTTGAACAGGGCGATGAGCAGGACCGCTATGATCGCCCAGAGCGCGAGGTTGCGATAATTCGGATTCATCTAATGTCCCGTTAGCGCCCGCACGCGGACACACATGATGAGAGGAAGCTTGAGCCTAACATAGGGAGAGCGCCTCCCCTTGCCAAGCATAACAGCACGTCTGGGTTAAGCTTTCGCCCATCATCGCCCGGCACTATGGCCGCGGAAAGGCAGGGCCGGGACCGGCAGCGCGCCGATCAGCGCGGCAATGGCCGCGGCGGGCGCCAGATCGAAGGACGGCAGGAAGCAGGCAAAGGGCGCCACGACGGGAGACACGCCGACCGTCGTCGGCACCGCGCCGTCGCCCGCAAAACCCAGGCATTCGGCCCCGTGCCAAAGCGCCGGCTCGGCGGCTTGAGCGGCGCGCGCAAGGTTCGGCGGCGTGCCGTCCTCGGCAACCGCCCGCTTTGCGGCCGCGGCCCGCCCGAGCGGCGCGATCAACAATGCACCCGGCCTGTCGCCCAATGTGATCCGCCGACGGCCGTCCCAAAAGACATCGTCGCTGACCGGTGCCGCCAAGGGCAGGCCGCGCGCTTCCCGGCGCAGGAAGATGCCGGCGCGCCGCGCGTCGACCACCGTCCGCGACAATGTGGCGCAAAGCGGTCCGGCCCGCAGCCGGGAAAACAGCGCCTGGCTGCGGGCCTCGTCAGGCAGGAAGGATACGCCGCCAATAGTCGCCAGCAGGATGCGCATGGCGTAGACGGCGGCCTGGGCATCGCCCGATGCCGTGAAGGCGGGGTCGAGACGGATGAGCCCGGTCGTCGGCATGGCGGCAAAGTCACGGATCAGCATGGCCGCGCGCTGCCCGAGCTCTTCGCGCTCGGCGGCGACCCGCTTGGCTAGGCCGATCGCCTCGGCAAATCGCTGACCATCGTCTTCGCCAAGCACTGCCCGGACGCGCGGCCGTTCGAAATGCGCGTCGGCGTTGGTCGGATCTTCGGCCCAGCCGACATTCTCGCGCCGCAGGAATGTGCGCAATGCCGAGCGCCGCGCGCCGAGCAGCGGCCTGACGATCCATTGCCGCCAATCGTAGAGGGTCGCCGGCGCCATGCCGGCAAGGCCGCGGCCCTCATCCCGCGCCTGCCGCATCAGCACGGTTTCAGCCTGGTCGTCGGCGGTATGGCCGGTCAGGATCAGGTCGATGCCATCCTCTACCGCGGCCTGCGCCAACAGCCGGTAGCGCGCCTCTCGCGCGGCGGCTGGCAGGCCGCTCGACGGCTTTGGTCCGGACCAGCGAAGTGTGCGATGCGCGATGCCGCGCTCGGCGCAGAGGCTGGCCACGGCTCGCGCTTCCGCCGCCGAGCCCGGCCGCAAATCGTGATCGATCGTCACCGCCAGCAGCCTGGTGGCCGGCGCGGTGCGGTCGAGATGGTTTTTGAGGAGAAGGAGGAGGGCGGTCGAGTCGCTGCCGCCGGATACGGCTGCAATGGCGCCGTTGGTAAAGTCGATCTTGGAAAAATCCGAAAGGTCAGGCCCGGTAAGGTCAGGCCTGGTATCGAGCGTCAGCACGCCGCAAGCGCCCTTTCCTGCTTGATACGTTCCTTGAGCGCGCTGGAAAGGTCGGGATAGCGCTTGCCGATCTCGCCGAAGGTGGCGCAGGCCACGTCGTTCTGCTTCAGGCCGACCAGCGACACGCCGAGCTTCAAAAGCATGTCGGGAGCCTTCTTGGCCTTCGGATAGTCCTTGCTGGCGGCGAGGAAGATCTCGGCCGCGTCGCGGTATTTCTGCTGGCCGAGCAGCGACTCACCCAGCCAGTAATGGGCGTCCGCCGCCTTGGCGTCCTTGGGGAAGCGGCTGATGTGGTCGCGGAAACCCTGTTCGGCTGTGCCGTAGTCGCCCGACAGGATGAATTGGTAGGAGTTGCGATAGAGCTCATCGGGATTGTTGGTGGACGGCAGCGCCGCGACCACCGTGCCGTCGGCCTTGCCGGTCTTGGACCCGGTTGCCGGAGCCTCGGTAGCCGGAGCAGCAGTCTCCGCCGGCGCGCTCGCCTGCGTGTTGCCGCCGGCCTCGACCACATTGCCGTTCTTGTCGACGGTGATGGTGCCGAACGTCTTCGGCGGCGCGCCGGTGATCACCTTGCCGGGATCGCCGGTCTGCGATTCGACGATGACCTCGCCGACGCTCTGGCCACCCGCCGGCGGCGTGGCCGTATCGGCAGGTGCCTGCGTCGCCGGGGCCTCGGCGACGCTGTTGTCGGTATTCTCCGGCGCCGCTTCCGACTTCTTCTGTGCCGGCGGCTGCTGGGCCCCCTGCGTGCCGCCTTCAAGCTGCTGGAAGCGGAACTCGTTGTCTTCCTGCTGCTTGCGCATCTGCTCCTGCATCTGCAGGATCTGGAAATTGAGTTCCTCGATCTTGCCGTTCATCTGTCGGAGCTGGTCTTCCAGACCGGTGGCGCCGGCAGGATCCTGCTGCGCCACCTGCTGCTGGTCCGGCTTTTTCTTCTGGCCGAAAATGCCCAGCGTCGGCAGGTGGAAGGAGAACCCGCTGTCTGCTGGCTGCCCGGTCTCGCTTGCCGGGGCGGCGATGCTTGATACGAGCAGCAGCGCAAGCGTGCCGCTCAGGACCGTTCTGAAATGCATTATGTCTCTCGCCGTGAAAATCGTTGGTCTGTTGCGCCCTTCCGATCAGAGTGGGACCAAGCGCCCTCGGCTCATAGCAGGGCCTGAGACTTCGGCCAAATTTTGTTTGGCCAAGGGATATCGAAGCTGCACATGAAAAAGGCGGCCCCGAGGCCGCCTTTCGCACAGGTGTGTTGTATTTTTGCCGATCAGGAACCGGCGCCGCTCAGCGTGGTGACGGCGCGGCGATTCTGCGACCAGCAGGAGATGTCGTCGCAGACCGCGACTGGACGTTCCTTGCCGTAGGAAATCGTCTTCAGGCGCTGCGCCGAGACACCCTTGGCGACCAGGAAGTCGCGGGTGGCGGCGGCGCGGCGGGCGCCGAGCGCCAGATTGTATTCGCGCGTGCCGCGCTCGTCGGCATGGCCTTCGATGACGATGGCATACTGCCTGTACTGGTTCAGCCACTGCGCCTGGCGGGCAAGCGTCGTCTGCGCGTCGGCGCGGATCGAGGACGAGTCGGTGTCGAAGAAAATGCGGTCGCCGATGTTGACGGTGAAGTCCTGCGCCGATCCGGGGGTCGCCGCGCCAGCACCGTTAAGGCCGAGATCGGCAGCGCTGTTCGGGGTCTTCTTCGAGGCGCAACCGGTAATGGCGAGCATTGCGACCAGCGCGATCATCACCGGGTTTCGAGTAAGTGCTGCGATACGGCCCATGCCGCCTCTCCTTCGCATTTCGAGTGATTTCGTTGATCACCCAGTAACCACGTTTGGGTTAACCGGCATTCAAGAAACACGGTTAAAATTTGGTTTCGGCTGCCGTCCGCAACCGTCATGACCGAACGCCACAATGTGCGCGGACCGTAGGCGGAAATGCGGCCGAAACGCGACCAAGGCGTGAAAAAAGCCCCAGAATGGGGCTTTTCCGACGCCGTTGCCGGCTTGCAACTGGAGCAAAGTATACTCCGCGGCCAGCCTATTCGAGCAAAGGCGACCAGGCCGGGTCCGAGGCGAAGTTCGACGTCGGAATCGACTGTTCGTTGCGGCCGGTAAGATCGACCGAAACCAGCTTCGGCCCGCCATTGGCATCGCGGAAGAACATCAGCACGCGACCGTTCGGCGCCCAGGTCGGTCCTTCCTGCTGGAAGCCTGACGACAGGATGCGCTCGCCCGAGCCGTCGGTCTTCATGACGCCGATCTGGAACTCGCCGCCGGTCTGTTTGGTGAAGGCGATGAGGTCGCCGCGCGGCGACCACACCGGGGTCGAATAGACACCGTCGCCGAACGAGATGCGGGTCTGGCCCGAGCCGTCGGCGCCCATCACGTAGATCTGCGCGCGGCCGCCACGGTCGGAGGTGAAGACCACCTTGCTGCCGTCGGGCGAATAGGACGGCGAGGTGTCGATGGCGGTCGAATTGGTCAGCCTGGTGGTCGAGCGGCTTCTCAGATCCATGGCGAAGATGTTGGAATTGCCGTCGTCGCGCAGCAGGCTCATGATCACCTTCTGGCCGTCAGGCGAAAAGCGAGGTGCAAACGTCATGCCGGGAAAGTTGCCGACCAGTTCGCGCTGCCCGGTTTCGATCTGCAGCAGGTAGACCTTCGGCTGGCCGCTCTCATAGGACATGTATGTGATTTCCTGCCGGTTCGGCGAGAAACGCGGCGTCAGCACGATCGCCCGGCCGTCCGAGAGGTAGCGCACATTGGCGCCGTCCTGGTCCATGATGGCCAAGCGCTTCTTGCGTGCGTTCTTGGCGCCGGATTCGTCAATGAAGACGACGCGGGTGTCGAAATAGCCCTTCTCGCCGGTCAGCCGCTCATAGATGGCGTCGGCGATGATATGGGCGACGCGCCTGGTGTTGGCGTCGTTGGCGAAAAACTGCTCGCCCGACATCTGCTGGCCGGCAAAGGTGTCCCACAGCCTGTACTGGGCGCGGATGCGGCCGTCGGCTTCCTTGCCGACGCTGCCGGTCACCAGCGCCTGCGCGTTGATCACCTTCCAGTCGTCGAAGCGGGGCTGGGCGTCGGGATTGGATATCTTCTCGATGAAGGCGCTCTTGTCGATCGGCGCGAACAGACCCGAACGCTTGAGGTCGGCGCTGACGATGTCGGAGATCTCCGCCCCTAGCGCGTCGCCGCCCTGGAAGTCGGTGATGGCGATCGGCAGAGGCTCGACATTGCCCTTGTTGACGTTGAGCTCGACGAGCGCCCACGCCGGCAGCGGAGCCGCGGCCGTCATGCCCAGCGCCATCGCTGCAATCGTCAGGAGCGGCTTGAGGAAAGATCTCATATCTTCTCGCTTCTCTTCTTTGATTATGTAGACGCCAGGCCTAGAGGCCAAGCATCTCCCTTGGATCGAAGGTGACCCGGATGTCGTTCCAGATGTCCTGCTTGCCGGCGGGAACCTGCAGGCCGGCCATGTCGCATTTCTGCACCGCGCGCACCGCACTTTCGTCGAACTGGCGGTTGCCGCTCGATTGCTCGACAGATGGACGGCCATCCAGCTTGCCGGAAGTGTCCAGATTGAACCGGACCACAACGACGAAATTCTCCGAACCCTCGAGCCCGACCGGCAGGGTCCAGCAACCGCCGAGCTGACTTTCCAGCGCTCCCTGCTCCGACTTGGAAAGCTTCGCGCCCTGATCTTTGTCACCGCCGAGCGACGATTGCTGGGTCGAGCGCTTGGCGCCGCCACCGGACGGCTTCTGCTTGTCGAGCAGCGCCGAAATCTCGTCGGCGTTGAATTGCTTGTCCTCGGACTTGGGCTTGGATGAGGCTTCCTTGACCGGCTTTTCGGCGTCCTTGCGGTCCGGCGCCTTGGCGCTTTCGGCCTGCGCCGGCTTCGGCTTCGGGCGGGCTTCCGGCGCAGGCGCAGAGTCCGGCAGCTGCGTCGTTTCGGTTGGCGGCTCCTGGGCAATGGCCTCGGCAACGGCGTCAGGCTTGACCTCGGGCTTCGGCTCGATCGCGGCGGTCTTGTCCTCCGGCGGCGTGGGGGCAGGCTCCTTGGCCGGAGTCGGCTTGGGCTCCGTCTGTTTCACCGGCTCTGGCTTGACCTCTTCCTTGGGCTGCGGCTCTGGCGCCACTTCGGTCGCCGGAATCGGCTTCGGCTTTTCCTGCGGCTTCGGCACGTCCTCGGGCTTCGGCTTCTCGACCGGCGTTGGGGCAGGCGGCGGCGCCGACGTCATGTCGACCGGCTTCGGCTTGGCCTCCGGCGTTATCGGCTTGTCGGTGTCGACGCTGTTTTCGCCAATCTTCTGGGCAGCGGGAATGATATCGGGACGCTGGGTCGGCACAGGCGCTGGCTTGTCATGCATCACCGCCTTCTTGTCGCCCTGCAGCACCTGCGCCATGGCTTCCGTCGGCACTATGTCGACCGAGACGGATTCGACATCGGCCGCCGGCAGCGCAGCCGGCGACGTCAGCGTGAACAACCCGAGGGCGAGCGCCACCGCATGCAAGATTACCGATGTGGTGAGGCCGGTCCTCATCTTCTTGTCTACTGATCCTGTTCCTGCAGCGAGACGAGGCCGATATTCTTGTAGCCGGCAGCCGAAATGCGGGCCATCACCTTCATGGCGGTGCCGTAGTCCGTCAGCTTGTCGCCACGGATGAAGATGCGCTCGTCATAGCCGGTCTTCGAGATCGCCTGCAGCTTTGCCACCAGTTCGTCGATCGGGATCTCGGTTTCCTGCAGATAGATCTGGCCGGAGGCGTTGATGGAGACGGTGATCGGCTGGGTGTCGACGTTCATCGCCTTGGCCTGCGTATCCGGCAGGTCGATCGGCACGCCGACCGTCAGCAGCGGTGCCGCGACCATGAAGATGATCAAAAGCACCAGCATCACGTCGACCATCGGCGTGACGTTGATTTCCGAAATCAGCGCATGATGGCGGCCTCGCCGCCTGTGGCCGCGCCCGCCGCGTCCCGACATGCCTACGGACATACCCATGTTTGTACCTCAGGCCTTCTGCGCGACTTTTTCATCGATTTGGCGCGAGAGTATGGCGGAGAACTCGTCCGAGAACCCTTCCATGCGCACGGCGATCTTGTTCGCATCCGATGACAGCTTGTTGTAGGCGATCACCGCGGGAATGGCGGCGAGCAGGCCGATGGCCGTGGCCAGCAGCGCTTCGGCGATGCCGGGCGCCACCACCGACAGGCTGGTGTTCTTGGAAGCGGCAATGGCTTGGAACGAAGTCATGATGCCGATGACGGTGCCGAACAGGCCGATAAAGGGCGCCGCCGAACCGGTGGTGGCGAGGAAGCCGAGCCGTCCCTCCAGCCGCTCCATCTCGCGCGTCAATGCCAGGTCCATCGCCTTGTCGATGCGGGTCTGCAGGCCGAGCGGCGATTTCGCGCCCTTCTCGAAGCTCTTTTTCCATTCGCGCATGGCGGCAACGAAGATCGCGCCCATGCCGGTGGTCTTGCGGTCGGCGAGCGTACGGTAAAGCTCTTCCAGCGACTGTCCCGACCAGAAAACCTGTTCGAAGCGGTTGAGCGCGAGCCGCATGCGGGCATAGGTGACCAGCTTGTCGACGATGATCGCCCAGGTCCAGATCGAGGCGAAGAGCAGGCCGATCATCACCAGCTTGACGACCCAGTTGGCCTGCATGAACAGCGCCCAAATCGACAGATGCGCGCCCGGTTCGGCGAGTGCGATGTTTTCCATGGTTACGTCCTTAAAGATTTTCCGGGCATCGCTGGCGGCTGGCCCATGGGCATCCCTTGTGGTCCGTTCGCGCGAAGCTTGAAGCTTGCGGAGCACCCCAAATGCGCCGTTCTCGGCCTTTTCGGGGCAAATATTGGTCAAAGGAAGGCGTTCGGATTCCGCCAATCTTCACCAATCTCTTCATGAACCGTTATGGTTAAGGATGGGTTAGGACGTACAGCGCGGCGCATTGCCGCGCCTCCGGATCGCTTGGCTGGTGGTTGGGTTTGTTATTCGAATGGTCGCCGAGGTTGCCGATGCGCGAAATATCAGCCGTTTGCCTTGGGTAAGAAAGCCGCCACCCAATCCTTCGGAAAGCGCCTTGGCCTTCCGTTCTCGCCGATGATCGCTGCCTCGACCCGCGCTTTGACCAGGACTTCGCTGCCGCGCTTCAGCTGTTGCGCCATGACGATGCGGGCGCCGGAAATATCCTCGGTGCGCGTGTCGATGGTCAGGATGTCATCCATCCGGGCGGGCGAGCGGAAATCGATCTCCATGCGCCTGACCACCCAGACGATCTTTTCGCCATGCCTGCCGTTGGCCAGCTCGGTGTGGTGGACGCCGGCAAGCCTGAGATAATCGGAACGGCCGCGCTCGAAGAATTCGAGATAGCGGGCATGGTAGACGACGCCGGAGAAATCCGTGTCGGCATAATAGACCCGCGCCATCAGCCGGTGGCCGAATTCCGTCAGCGCGCCGGAAAGCCCGGCCACAAGCGTTGCCGATTCACCATGATCGTCCATAGCGCTTTCCTTTTCGGGCATGAGCAGGCAGGTGTTGCGGCGCGGGAACCGGATGGCACTGTTGGGCGCGATGATCAAGACCTTGCTGGCGATGCTGCTTGTGCTGACCAACCTGGTGCTGCCTGGCCAGGCGGCAACCTTCTCGATGAAGCGCGGCCTCAACCTCGACCAATGGACGACCTGGGTCGGCGAGGACAAGTGGAACGACCCGAAAGCCATCCTGCCCTATCCGGAATGGCGCAAATTCCTCAAAGACGATGACCTCAAGGCGCTGAAGGATGCCGGTTTCGATTTCCTGCGCATGCCGGTCGACCCCTCGCCGTTCCTCTCCGCCGAGACGGTGGCGCTGCGCGACGACCTCTATGCCAGCGTGCTGGACTCGGTGCGCATGATCAACCGTGCCGGGCTGAAGGTCATCGTCGACATGCACCTGATCCCGTCCGGCGGCAGCCGCAAGATCGGCATGGGCCAGGTGATGGACAATCCCGAGATCTTCGAAGGTTATGTCGAGATGGTGCGCAAGATGGCGCGCACGCTTGCCGCCGAGGATCCGCACCAGGTCGCTTTCGAGCCGATGAACGAGCCGATCGTCGACTGTGACGGCGACGGCACCAGCCTGTGGCCCGACCGGCAGCTGAAGCTGTTCGCGGCGGCGCGCTCCTCGGCGACCAAACTCACCCTGATCCTGACCGGGGCCTGCTATTCTAACGCCGCCTCGCTGGCGAAGATCGATCCGAAGATGATCGCCGACGACAACATCATCTGGACCTTCCATTCTTATGATCCGTTCCTGCTCACCCATCAGGGCGCGACCTGGGCCGGCGATTTCATCCGCTATGTCACCGGTCTGCCCTTTCCGCTGACCGCGGTGCCGCACGCTCAGCTCGATGTGGCGCTGGATACGATCCGCGCCCGGATCAGGGCCGAAGCGCCATGGACGCGACAGAACGGCATGCTTGCCTATCTCGACGAGCAGGTCGCCAGTATGGACACGGACGAAAAGCTGCTTGGGCTGATGGATGCACCATTCAAGACGGTGGAAGGTTGGGCCAAGGCCAACGGCATCAAGCCGGAAAACATCACGCTGGGTGAGTTCGGCATGATTCGCCAGGAATACGGCAATTCCTATGTGATGCCTGGTGATGACCGCGCAGCCTATGTCAGGGACATGATCGCGCGCGCCGAAGCGCACGGCTTTTCCTGGTCGGTGTGGAGTTTCGGCGGCGCCTTCGGCATCGTCGATGCCTTCGATGGCGACAAGGCCGAGCCTGAAGTGATGGATGCGATCCGGTCGCTTCACTAAGACGCCGGGCGGGATTGAGGAATTAACCCAAATCGATCTGCAGTATCTCCGGGCGCATTCCAAAACGCACCGGCATGATGCTGAAGCCGAGCCCGCCGGATACGATCAGGTTGCTGTCATGTTCCACGACGTGGCCATAGGCGTAGCGATTGCCGAACCGTGACGGCACGACCGGCGAATAGCCGAACAGCCGCACCTGCCCGCCATGGGTGTGGCCGGACAGGGTCAGCGAAACCCGCGACGGCACCTTCGGAAATATGTCCGGCTCATGCGCCAGCAGGATGACGGGCGCGCTGTCGCTTACCTTGGCCAGCGTGCCGTCGAGATCGTCCAGGCCTTTGAAGCCAATCCGGCCCCACTCTACGCCCGGCCGCAAGGCAAGCTGGTCGGCAAGTCCGGCAAGCCAGAAGCCGTGTCCGTCCTTTTCCAAGCGCACGACATCGTTCTCCAGTACCGGAATGCCGACGGCCTCAAGCGCCCTGCGCGCCACCGTCGGTCCGGCTCCGGCCTTTTGCGCGGCATGATCGTGCCACCAGTCGTGATTGCCGAGGATCGACAAGACACCGAGCGGTGCCATGAGACCTGACAGAGCCGAGGCCCATTCCGGTTCAGTCACCTGGTCCGTCACCAGGCGCATGCCAGCAATATAGTCGCCAAGCAGGACGATCAGGTCCGGCTGCAAGGCGTTCGCCTCGGCGGCGAGCGAGGCAATCCGCTCGGGCGTCATCCAGGGACGGCAGGCATGGATGTCGGCCAGTGCAACGACGCGCAGCTTGAGACCCGCCGGCCAATGCGGCGGTGTCAGCGAATAGCGCTTCACATGCGTCAGCAGCATCGGCTCGATGCCGACTGCATAGGCGCCAAGCGACACCATCGACAGGAACGAGCCGCCGATGAGGCGCAGGAAGCCACGTCTGGTGATCATCGATGAGCCCCGGCCTCTTTGGGATGGCAAGTCCATTGAGCAAGACTTGCCATGAAGCGGGCAATTGCGCCTTCGCGCTGGCGGAGGCGAGGAGATTTTGCGCAGAAAAGCCGTCCCTCGGGCAACCGAAGAACAAATCTCCGTTACTCTTCCTGGAACAGGCTGATCTGCTGCTGCGCCAGATCCTTCGGTGCGTCGAGGCCGAGATGGCGCCAGGCATTGGCCGTCAGCACCCGGCCGCGCGGCGTGCGCTGGATGAAGCCCTGCTGAATGAGATAAGGCTCGATGATGTCCTCGATGGCATCGCGCGGCTCGGAGAGTCCCGCGGCGATGGTCTCTATGCCGACCGGCCCACCGCCGAAATTGCGCGCGATCATCGACAGATAGCGGCGGTCAAGCGCATCGAGGCCGAGCGCATCGACCTCCAGCCTGGTCAGCGCCTCGTCGGCGATCCTGCGGTCGACGTGGCCGTCACCGGCGACCGATGCAAAATCGCGCACCCGGCGCAGCAGTCGGCCGGCGATACGCGGCGTGCCGCGCGCGCGCCGCGCTATCTCAAGCGCGCCATCGTCGCCCAGTGGCATCGAGAGAATCCGGGCGCCGCGCCGCACGATCTGTTCCAGTTCCTCGACCGTGTAGAAATTGAGCCGGACCGGAATGCCGAAACGGTCGCGCAGCGGATTGGTCAACAGGCCGAGCCGCGTGGTGGCGGCGACAAGCGTGAAGCGGGCAAGGTCGATCTTGACCGAACGCGCCGCCGGCCCTTCGCCGATGATCAGGTCGAGCTGGAAATCCTCCATCGCCGGATAGAGGATTTCCTCGACCGCCGGATTGAGCCGGTGGATCTCGTCGATGAACAGCACGTCGCGGTCTTCGAGATTGGTGAGCAGCGCCGCCAGATCGCCGGCCTTGGCGATGACCGGGCCGGAGGTCGAACGGAAGTTGACGCCGAGTTCGCGCGCCATGATCTGCGCCAGCGTCGTCTTGCCAAGACCCGGCGGACCGACGAACAGCACATGGTCGAGCGCCTCGCCGCGCCCCTTGGCGGCGTCGACGAAGACCTTGAGGTTGGCCCGTACCGCCGCCTGGCCGACGAAGTCGTCAAGCGTCTGTGGCCGCAAGGTCTGCTCGGCATCCTCGCCGCGTTTGTCGGGCGCAATCAGGCGGGGCGAAAGGCTCATGCTGCCTTCCTTGCACAGGGCAGAGAACGGAACAAGCGACGCCTCACCGCGCCAGTTCCTTCAGCCCAAATCGAATGAGCTTCGAGGCATCGGCGCCCTCGCCGGCCGTCTTCAACGCCGCCGACACCGCATTGGCAGCGATGTCGCGCGAATAACCGAGATTGACCAGCGCCGAGACGGCATCGGTGATCGGCGCCGGTGCGACGCCCTCGCCGAGCTCCTGCTTGAGGCCGATGGTGCCGGAGGCAGCACCCGCATAGGCCGGCGCCTTGTTCTTCAGTTCGGTGACGATGCGCTCAGCCACCTTCTTGCCGACGCCCGGCGCGCGGGAGACCATCGCGATATCGCGCAGCGCGATCGCATTGGCGAGATCGGCCGGCGCCAGCGTCGACAGGATGGCCAGTGCCACCTTGGCGCCGACGCCCTGCACATTGTTCATCAAGAGCCGAAACCATTCGCGCTCCAGCACCGACTGGAAGCCGTAGAGCCGGATCATGTCCTCGCGTACATAGGTCTCGATGAACAGCACCACAGCCTCGCCGGGCGCCGGCAACGCGGCAAGTGTGCGCGCCGAGCAGTAGGCGACGTAGCCGACGCCATGCACGTCGACGAGGCAGAAATCCTCTTCGATCTCGTCCAGCGTGCCCTTGAGCTTGCCGATCATTTGAGCTTGCCGATCATACGTGCCCCCTCATACGAGCGCCGCCATCCGGTAGGCGACGCTCTGCCGGTGATGCGCGTGGCAGATGGCGATGGCCAGCGCGTCGGCCGCGTCGTCGGTGTCGAAAGTCGCCTTCGGCATCAGCACCTTGACCATCATATGGATCTGCTTCTTGTCGCCATGGCCGACACCGATCACCGCCTTTTTGACAGCGTTGGGCGCATATTCGGCAACGACCAGCCCGGCGCGCGCCGGCACCAGCATGGCGATGCCGCGCGCCTGGCCAAGCTTCAGCGTCGCCGTTGCATCCTTGTTGACGAAAGTCTGCTCGACCGCGGCCTCGTGCGGCATGGCCGCGTGCAGCACCTCGGCCAGTCCGTCATGCAGCTGGCAGAGCCGCACCGCCAGCGCCGCCTTGTCGTCGGAACGCACGGTGCCGGAGCCGACGAAGCGCAGGGAATTGCCGAGGCTCTCGACGATGCCCCAGCCGGTGCGCCTGAGCCCCGGATCGATACCGATGATGCGAATCGCTTCCCCCATCCGCCAACTTTACCCTTGGCGGCAAGCGATGCCAGTGAAATGTGAACAAACCAGAAACGATGCCGCACAGCAACTCACTGGCTGCTTGAGAGTTCGCCCTGTTGGGAGAGATGCCGCGGCTTTTCAGCCGCGGGCAAACGCCGTGTTCAGCAAGCTGATCTGGTCGGAAACCGGATTGGCGCGGCGGACCGCCGGCGGCGCATCAGTGAAGGCGTTGCCGTAGATCTCCTCGTCCATGCGTCGCACCAGCGCCTGCAGGCGCAGCGAGCGCGTGACGAGGTCGAGAAAATCCGCCGGCAATTCGGCCCAGCCGATCGCTTCGTCATGCGCGGAAGCGGTGTCGAGACGCACCTTGGACTTTTCGGACGCGACCTGGTCGCGGGTCATCTCGCCGGAATTGGCCGCCCGCTGCAGAAGCAGCCAGGAAGCGACCTGCATCAGCCTGGTGGTCAGCCGCATCGATTCGGCCGCATAGAGGGTCGCAGCCGTCCTCGACAGCTTCTTGGCCTCGGCGCGGCCCTTGCCGTCGAGATACTCGGCTGCCTGCTCGACCAGGCCCATGCCCTCCTGGTAGAGTGGCTTGAAGGACTGGGAGAAAACCCGGCGCTCCGCCAATTTGATGGTTTTCGCGCTCCCCATGGAAGGCTCGTTCATCGCTACGCCCCTGCACTGCCGCAAGCCGATTCGGCATCGTATGCCGTCACGCCCTGAACCCTAAATGACTGAAGCTTGAAAATGCGCTTCGCCGCCGGTGAAGGCAAGCACATGTTTAACGAAGGGTTAACGGCGGAGCCGGCCTGGCCAAAGCGGGCCGCGGACAAAAAAAGAGCCGCGGATAAGGCGGCTCTCAGGAGTTTAACAGGGAGGCGTCAAACAAAGTGGCTCCAACCACTCGGTAAGAATCCAGATCACTGGATGCGCATAGTAAACGCCCGTAAAGCTTAATGAACCCTTAACGGCGCCGGAAAAATTCTCATCGTGCCGCAAATCTGTACCGCTTCGGGACAGGGCGGGCATCGCCGCGCCCGTGGACAAACGGGCCCGATCGGGCGGCGTGCGCATCGTTGATACAAGCCGGTCTCCCTCCCGACATCGTTCCGAAACAGCCGCCACGCTAAACGTCCGCTCCTCCGAACCGGGGCGGCCGCGCCGCCTGCAATCATTTGGGATATCCAAGGGAGAGATCCATGGACTGGTATTCGATCGTCAAATTCCTCCACATCGTCTCGGCCACCCTGTGGGTCGGCGGCGGTTTCGTACTGTTCCTGCTTGGCGTGCTTGCCGAGCGCGCCGGCAACATCGAAGACAAGCTTCAGGCGATGCGCGCCAGCGGCCAGCTGGGCGGACGCTTTTTCGCGCCGATGTCGATGCTGACGCTCATCTTCGGGCTCATCATGTGCGGCTTCTGGATCGGCTTCTCCGACCTCTGGATCCTGATCGGCCTTGCCGGCTACGCCACCACCTTCTCGATCGGCATGTTCATCTTCAAGCCGACCGCCGAGCGGATGGCCGGCATGATCGCCAAGGACGGCGTGACGCCGGCCGCCCTTGCCATGGGCCAGCGCATGATGAGCGTGGCGCGCTTCGACTATGCGGTGATGCTGGTGATCGTCGCCGACATGGTTCTCAAGCCGACCGCGCATGACCTCGCCGTCCTCGCCGGCATGGCGCTGGTCGTGGTGGCAGGCGCCACGCTCGCCTTTGGCGGCAGCAGCCGGCTCGTGGAGAGCGCTGCCTGAAACGGTGATGGGGCAGCCGCGTGGCCGCCCCTCGCGATCTAAAACAGGCCGGCAATCCCGTCCCGCAGAAGCTTGACCGCGACGACGGCCACGGTCGCGTAGGTGAACGGATAAAAAATCTCCGGCCGCATGCGCCGCACCAGCCAGGCGCCGGCGATGGTCGAGAGCGGCGCCAATGGCATCAGCACCGCCGATGCGGTCAAATTGGCGGTGTCGAACTGGCCGAGCGCGAAATAGGGGATCAGCTTCAGCGCATTGGTGGCGGCGAAGAAGATCGCCGACGTCCCGGACAGCACCTTCGGATCGAGTCGAATCGGCAAGGCATAGACCTGGAAGGGCGGGCCGCCGACATGCGCGACGAAGCTGGTGAAGCCGGCGACGGTGCCCCAGAAGGCGGCGGCCACGCGGTTGGGTGCCGCCGCATGGTCGGCGCCGTGGCGGAACTGCAGATAGAGCCAGCGCAGCACGAAGATCAGCGCGACCGCGCCGACGATCAACCGCACCATCTCTTCGGTGACCAAAGCAGCCGTCAACCAGCCGAGGCCGATGCCGATCACCGCTCCCGGCATCATGTCGATCAGCATCTTGCGGTCGTAGACGCCCCACCATGTCCAGACCGAAACGATGTCCATCAGGCACAGGATCGGCAGCAGGATGGCGGCGGCCTGCACCGGCGGCATCGTCAGCGCCATCAAGGGCACGCCGACAAAGCCGACCGCCCCGCCAAAGCCGCCTTTCGACAGGCCGACGAGAATGACCGCCGGAAGGGCGGCGGCATAGAACCACGGATCGGCGAGCAGACCTGACATCGGTGAAGGAAGGCTGGAGGGGAAGACGGTGGCCCCTGCAATAACCCAGAAACCTTCGCGCCGCGACAGCCAATATTGGAGGCAGCGGCTGCTGGCGATCAACTGTCCGTAACCCCGCTTCACGGATTTGCGGCATCTGGCCGGCCGATGCATAAGATGGTCCGCCAGCGCGCTATGTCCGGGCCATAGGGTTTTGAGATTGAACGAAATCAATATCCGCCGCGCGGAAGAAGCCGACCTTCCGGCCATCGTCGCCATGCTTGCGGACGATCCGCTTGGACGCGGCCGCGAGGACACCAGCGAGCCACTTGCCAAGGCCTATCGGGATGCCTTCGCGGCCGTCGATGCGGACCCCAACCAGTTTCTCGCCGTCATGACCGAGGGCAGCCGCATCATCGGTACGCTGCAGATCACCTACCTTGCCGGGCTGTCGTTACAGGGTGCGTTGCGCGGTCAGATCGAAGCCGTCCGCATCGCCGACGACCGGCGCGGGACGGGGCTGGGGCAACGCCTGCTGGAGTGGGCGGTCGAAGAGTGCCGCCAGCGTGGCTGCAGGCTGGTCCAGTTGACAACCAACAAGAGCCGCCAGGACGCGCATCGCTTCTATGATCGGCTTGGCTTCAAGGCCAGCCATATCGGCTACAAGCTCGAACTGTAGGTCAGCTTCGGGCGGGGGTATCGAGCGGCGGCGGGCGGCGCCTGATCGGCTGCGCCTTGATGATGGCAGTGCTCGTCTCCGCCTTGTCGGCGATGCGGTCGAGCAGGTGGTCCAGTTCGCCGATCGAACGCACGAACAGCCGCGCGACAAAACAGTCGTCGCCGGTGACCTTGTCGCATTCGCCGAACTCTGGAATCTCCTCGATCAGCTTCTGCACGATATGCAGCTTGCCCGGCAGCGGCCGGATGCGCACGATCGCCTGCAGCGAAAAGCCCAGCGCCTGTGGATCGATCTCGATGGTGAAGGCCCGGATGACGCCGCGCTCCTCGAGCCGCCGCAGCCGCTCCGAGACGCTCGGCGACGACAGCCCGATCTGCTGCGCCAGGTCCTTCAGCGAGGTTCGTGAATCTCTCACCAGGATCTCGAGAAGTTTTTTGTCCTGCTCGTCCAGCATTTTTACTTCCTGAGATAAAAAGCCGACAACGCCTAATTAAATTAGGCAACATATCTACATGCCCCTTCCTATCTCATGGAACGCGCCGGCACAACATGGGATTGTCAAGCATCGATGATCCGGGAGCAAGCTATGGACAACACGGTGCGCGGCACGATCGAAATGACGGCCGCAATGGCGATCCTCGGCACGATCGGCTGGTTCGTCGTCATGTCGGGCCAGCCGATCATGGACGTGGTGTTCTGGCGTTGCGCTTTTGGCGCCGTGATGCTGTTGGTTGTCTGCGCAGCACTTGGCTTGCTGCGCGGCAGGCTGACGCTTCGCATCGTGGCGATCGCCGCCCTCGGCGGCGCGGCCATCGTCATCAACTGGCTCTTGCTGTTCAGCGCCTTTTCGCGCGCCTCGATCTCGATCGCAACCGCTGTCTACAACACCCAGCCCTTCATGCTGGTCGGCTTCGGCGCGCTGTTCTTCGGCGAGCGGCTGACCCTGACCAAGCTGACCTGGCTTGGCATTGCCTTCGCCGGCATGCTGCTGATCGTGCAGGCCACGCCCGACGCTGGCAATGTCGGCACCGACTATTTTACCGGCATCGCGATGGCGCTGGGGGCGGCCTTCTTCTGGGCCGTCGCCGCCATCGTCACCAAGAAGCTCAGGGGCACGCCGCCGCACCTGATCGCGCTGATCCAGGTCTGCGTCGGCGTCGTCATGCTGGCGCCCTTTGCCAATCTTTCCGATCTTCCCGCCGACGCGTGGAGCTGGACCATGCTGGCGACGCTCGGCATCGTCCACACCGGCCTGATGTACATCCTGATGTATGGCGCCATCCAGAAGCTGCCGACGCATCTGCAGGGATCGCTGTCCTTCATCTATCCCGTCGTGGCGATCCTGGTCGATGTCGTGGCCTTCGGCCATCGTCTGCATCCCGCCCAGATCATCGGCGCTGCTGCCATCCTGGTTGCCGCCGCCGGGATGAATCTCAGCTGGTCGCTGTGGAGATCGAAGCCGCCGGTCGAAAGCGCTCAGGCCGTCAAATGAGCCTCAGATCGGCCGCCCGCCGATGATCGTAAACCAAGGGCGTCGCAATGATCCCCGCCCGCCTGTTCAAGGCGGGCGCTTTGCTCTATGCCGCAATGCAACCATCTTCGCCCGGCATAGGCGAAAACCGGGATCGAAAGCCAATGAACGACGCCACACCGCCCAACCGCTGCCGCATCGTGCTGATCGCGCCGAAAGACGCGCCGGCCGAGCGCATTGCGGCGGCCTTCGAAGGCGGCGACGTCGCCTCGCTCATCCTGCCTGAAAACGGCATGGACGAGGCCTCCTTCCAGGCCTTCGCCGAACAGATCGTGCCGCTCGCACAGGCTGCCGGCATCGCCGTCGTCATCGCCGGCGACAGCCGCATCGCCGGACGTGTCCAGGCCGACGGCATCCATGTCGAGGTCTCCAAGGGCGAACTTGCCGAGACCATCGAACATTTTCAGGGGAAAATGATGGTCGGCGCCGGCGGCGCCAAGACCCGCGACGACGCGCTGGAACTCGGTGAAGCCAGGCCCGACTACATCTTCTTCGGCCGCTTCGGCTACGACAACAAGCCGGAGCCGCATCCGCGCAATCTGTCGCTCGGGCAATGGTGGGCGGATATGATCCAGATTCCCTGCATCGTCATGGCCGGCTCCGAGATCGCTTCCGTCGAAACCGTGGCCGTCACGGGTGCCGAATTCGTGGCGCTGTCCAGCGCCGTCTTTGCCGACGGCATCGACCCGAAGGCGGCAGTCGCCACCGCCAATGCGATGCTAGACGAAACCGCGCCGCGTTTCGAGGACTGACGTGCGCTGGCTGCGGTTTCCTCTCCTGGCTCTTGTCGTGGCCGTTGCTGCCCAGCCCGCCTCTGCCGCGCAGACCGTTCCGCTGCCGCAGCCCAAGCCGGATGCAGGCGCGCATGTCGACAAGCCGATCGAGACACCGCTGCCGCAGCCCGCCACCACGGCACCGCTGCCGTCGGTCGACACCATCAATCCCGATCGTTTCGGCGCCAAGCCGGCGGATCCGGCCTATGGCGCCTTTCAGCGCGGGCTTTACAAGACCGCCTACAATCTCGCTTTGGTGCGCGCGCAGAACGGCGATCCGGCTGCCGAGACGCTGGTGGCCGAGATCCTGTCGCGCGGGCTTGGCGTGCCGTTGAACGCGGCGGAAGCCGCGAAATGGTACGCGCTTGCCGCCGAGCAGGGCGTGCCGGAATCGCAGTTCCAGTACGCGCTGATGCTGCTCGACGGCCGCTACGTCAAGAAGGACGAGAAGGGGGCCTATGCGCTGATGCAGGCCGCCGCCGAGGCCGGCAACCGGCTGGCGCAGTTCAATTTCGCGCAATTGCTCGTCCAGCAGGACCCGGGCGATGTCGGCATGGCCAAGGCCGCGTCCTACTACGAACGCGCCGCAGCCACCGGGCTCGCAGACGCGCAATATGCGATGGCGCAGATTTATGCCAATGGCATCGGCGGCAAGCCGCGCGACGATGCCCAGGCGCGCACCCTTTTGGCGCAGGCCGCCAGGCAGAATTACGACACGGCGCAGATCGACCTCGCCACCTGGATGATCGAAGGGCGCGGCGGCAATCGCGATCTCAAATCCGGCTTCGGCTGGATGAAGCAGGCCGCCGAGGGCGGCAACGTCGCGGCCCAGAACCGCCTCGCCAAGCTTTATATGGAAGGCATCGGCACCGACCCCGATTTGATCCTTGCCGGCGCCTGGTACGTCGTCGCCCGCCGCGCCGGGCTGATCGATCCGCAGATGGACGATTTCCTGCAAGGCCTGACCGACGACCAGACGAGGCAGGCGCTGCAGAAGGCCAACCGCCTGCCTTGACGCTACCGCAGGTCAGGTAGGAACGCCGTCGCCGCCGATCAGGCCTGTGTCGCCCCGCTCCCTTGCCTCTCCAGCCGATTTGTGGTCTTGGAGGCGCCAAATCGCCGTCAGGCGACAATCTCATTCCGGAACAACTCAACATGGCCAAGATCAATGGCAACGAAATCCGTCCGGGCTATGTCATCGAGCACGATGGCGGCCTGTGGGTGGCGGTCAAGACCAACACCGTCAAGCCCGGCAAGGGCGGCGCCTACAACCAGGTCGAGCTGAAGAACCTCATCAACGGCACCAAGCTCAACGAGCGCTTCCGCTCCGCCGAGACGGTCGAGCAGATCAGGCTGGAGATGAAGGACTTTTCCTTCCTCTACGAGCAGGGCGACGCGCTGGTGTTCATGGATACCGAGAGCTACGAACAGCTTGAACTGCAGAAGGATTTCGTCGGCGACCGCGCCGCCTTCCTGCAGGACGGCATGATGGTGACGGTGCAGCTCTATGAAGAGCGGCCGATCGGTATTTCGCTGCCCGACCAGGTGACGCTGACCATCACCGAGGCCGACCCGGTGGTGAAAGGCCAGACGGCGGCCTCGTCCTATAAGCCGGCGATCCTGGAAAACGGCATCCGCGTTCTCGTGCCGCCGTTCATCGGCGCCGGTGAGCGCATCCTCGTCGACACCAACGAAATCACTTACATTCGCCGCGCCGATTAGGGCTGCGAGCAGCGGGAAGAACAAAAATGGCGCGCTCCGCGATCCTCAATGTCATGGTCCAGGCCGCCATGAAGGCCGGCCGCTCGCTGTCGCGCGACTTCGGCGAAGTGCAGAACCTGCAGGTCTCGATGAAGGGGCCGGGCGACTATGTCAGCCAGGCCGACCGCAAGGCCGAGGACATCCTGTTCACCGAGCTGTCGAAGGCACGGCCGGCTTACTCCTTCCTGATGGAGGAGCGCGGCGCCGTCGAGGGCGATGACGGCCAGCACCGCTGGATCGTCGACCCGCTCGACGGCACCACCAATTTCCTGCACGGCATTCCGCTATTTGCCATCTCGATCGCGCTCGAGCGCCAGGGCCAGATCGTCGCCGGCGTCATCTACAATCCGGCGATGGACGAGCTCTACACCGCCGAGCGCGGCGGCGGCGCCTTCATGAACGACCGCCGGCTGCGCGTCGCCGGCCGCACCAAGCTGGTCGACGCGGTGATCGGCTGCGGCATGCCGCATCTCGGCCGCGGCCAGCACGGCAATTTCCTTGTCGAACTGCGCAATGTGATGGCCGAGGTTTCAGGCGTGCGCCGCCTCGGCTCCGCCTCGCTCGATCTCGCCTATGTCGCCGCCGGCCGCATGGACGGGTTCTGGGAAGTCGGCCTGTCGGCCTGGGACATCGCCGCCGCCCTGCTCTTGATCCGCGAAGCAGGCGGCTTCGTCTCCGACTTCGACGGCGGCCAGGACATGCTGGACAACGGCTCGGTCGTCGCCGGCAACGAGATCATCCAGCGCGCGCTGTTGAAGACGGTCAAGAAGCCGGTTACGCCGCGTTAGAGCAATTCCAGGAAAAGTGTGTAGCGGTTTTCCGTCCGGAATTGCGTAGGACAAATACTCAGGGCGGCTCAACGATTCTACCCAAACTGAACCGCTCTGATGAAGGTTGCCGCGCTGAAGCGCCGCAGTCGCAAAATCGCAACCAAAGCTTGAAATACTGTCCGGCAACCGCCCAGATACGGGCGATGCAGGGCCATTCATGAGCGATACCGGACCACAATCCCAGCTCGACATCCCGTTCATGGGCCGCTGGCACTATTCGCGCGCCGAAATGATCGCCGACGGCATCGTCCACGCGGTGGGCATCGTGCTGGCGATCTCGGCCGGCTCGGCATTCCTGGCGCTGGCGGCCTTCCATGCCGGTCCCGGCGAGTATATCGCCGCCGCCTTCTACGTCGTCTCGCTGCTTACCGTCTTGTCGGTGTCGCTGGCCTATAATCTCTGGCCGGTGTCGTCGCCGGCGAAGTGGATCCTGCGTCGCTTCGACCATGCCGCGATCTATCTCCTGATCGCCGCGACCTATACGCCCTTCCTCGCCCAACTCGATGGCTCGCCGTTGGCTGTCTCGATGATCGTCCTGGTCTGGGTCTCGGCGGCGATCGGCATCGCCATAAAAGTGTTTCTTCCCGGCCGCTTCGACCGGCTGGCGGTCGTCTTCTATCTCGCCATCGGCTGGAGCGGCATCGTCCTGGTCGGCCCGCTGGTGCAGACCTTGCCGACGATATCGATCGCGCTGATCGTCGCCGGCGGCGTTGTTTACTCCTTGGGCGTCATCTTCTTCGCCTGGAAGGGCCTGCGCTTCCACAACGCGGTCTGGCACGGCTTTGTCGTGACCGGCGCCGGCTTGCATCTGGCCGCCATGGTCGACTGCCTGGTGATAAACCGCTTCTGAGCTTTGGCCGGCAATATTGCCAAGCGCCATTCAATTTGGTCACAATTCCGTTTAGAGTCGCGAACAAGTTGATCGGCGGCAGCGGCATCGGAAACGGGGCACGAATGGCTTTTCTCAGATCCTTCGGCATCGGCAGGCGCTCCGACGTTCTGATCTACGACCCCCATAAACTGTCCAGCCCGCAGGTTTTTCTGCTGACCATGCTGATCTTCCTGGTCATCGTGGCCTTCATCGCCGCCATCCTGACCCGCCAGGTCTCGAGCGCATTCGTCACCAATCCGGGCCTCAACGGGCTGATCATCGGCGTGCTGGTGGTCGGCATCCTGCTGGCCTTCGCCCAGGTCGGGCGCCTGTTTCGCGAGGTGCGCTGGGTCAACTCCTTCCGCGCCGGCTCGGAAACCACCGAACCGGTGCTGCTGGCGCCGATGAAGGCGATGATCGGCCGTTCGTCGACGGTGGCCTTCTCGACCTCCTCGATGCGCACCATGCTCGATTCGATCGCCACCCGCCTCGACGAAAGCCGTGACACCTCGCGCTATCTCGTCGGCCTCCTGGTGTTCCTCGGCCTGCTCGGCACCTTCTGGGGCCTGCTCAACACCATCGGCTCGATCCGCGAAACCATCGAATCTCTCGATCCCGGCACCGGTGATGCCGCCGCTGTGCTGGAGTCGCTCAAGCAAGGCCTGTCGGCGCCGCTGGCCGGCATGGGCACCGCCTTCTCGTCCTCGCTGTTCGGTCTCTCCGGCTCGCTGGTGCTCGGCTTCCTCGACCTGCAGGCAGGCCGCGCCCAGACCCGCTTCTACACCGAGCTGGAAAACTGGCTGTCCTCGGTCACCGATCTCTCCTCCGACATCGTCGTTGCCGATCCGGTCAGGAGCGAACCTTCCGACGAGATCCGCCTGTTGTCGGAAAGGCTGCGCAGCCTGCAGGAGAATGGCGGCGGCTCCAATCCGCGCGTCGCCACCGCCATGGCCAATCTCGCCGACGGCATCTCCGGTCTGGTCAAGAACATGCGCTCCGAACAGCAGATCATGCGCGACTGGGTCGAGGCGCAGTCAGACGAGCAGAAGGCGATGCGCAACACGCTGGAAAAGATCGCCGACGCCCTGAAGAAGCAGGGAGTCCACTAGCATGGCTCTCGCCAGGGCACGGCGCGCCGATCGCCGCATCGACTACTGGCCGGGCTTCGTCGATGCGCTGTCGACGCTGCTCCTGGCGATCATGTTCCTGCTCACCGTCTTCGTGCTGGCGCAGTTCCTGCTCGGCCGCGAAATCTCCGGCAAGGACACTGTGCTCAGCCGCCTCAACTCGCAGATCAACGAATTGACCCAGCTCCTGGCGCTGGAGCGCTCGTCGACGCAGGACAAGGAGGATTCGCTCGCCAATCTGCAGGCCTCGCTGTCGGCGTCGGAGGCGGAAAAGAGCCGGCTCCAGCAATTGCTCGCGCAAGGCGCCGGCGCCGGCGATGCGGCCAACCAGCGTGCCACGGCCCTTTCCGGCGAACTCGACAGCCAGCGCCAGATCAGCCAGCAGGCGCTGAGCCAGGTCGAGATCCTCAATCAGCAGATCGCAGCACTTCGCAAGCAGATCGGCGCGCTCGAAGACGCGCTCAACGTGTCCGAGACGCGCGACCGCGACTCCAACACCAAGATCGCCGATCTCGGCCGCCGCCTCAACGTGGCACTTGCGCAGCGCGTCCAGGAGCTGAACCGCTACCGCTCCGACTTCTTCGGCCGCTTGCGTGAAATCCTCGCCGACCGCGAGAACATCCGCATCGTCGGCGACCGTTTCGTCTTCCAGTCGGAAGTGCTGTTTCCCACCGGCTCCGAGGTGATCAACGATGCCGGCAAGGTCGAGATGAAGAAGCTCGCCGATGCCATCATCGAACTGCAGAAGGAGATCCCGCCGGAGATCAACTGGGTGCTGCGCGTCGACGGCCACACCGACAACAAGCCGCTGTCCGGCACCGGCCGCTACCGCGACAATTGGGAGCTTTCGACGGCGCGCTCGACCTCGGTGGTGAAGTTCCTGATTGAGAACGGCGTGCCGGCCAACCGGCTGGTCGCCGCCGGCTTCGGCGAGTTCCAGCCGCTCGACCCCGCCGACACCGACGAGGCCCGCAATAAGAACCGCCGCATTGAACTGAAGCTCACCGAACGGTGATCGCGCATCACGCGAATTTGTTCGCCGGTTCAACGCTAGGGCGCAGATATCAGGCCGGCAAGGCCTGAAAAGATTATCTTTTTTTAATTACACTTCGCCGCCGGTCGCTTCTAGTTTTCGCTGCGGAGGCCGAGAACCGCCGGCGATGACTCCCATCATCGCGACGCGACGGAACCGGACGGCCTGTGACCGGAAGTGGGCGCAGCAATCGCCCCTTCCACAGTAAAGAGGAGGACGCAGCCATGCGCTCTTTTGCTCCCAAGACAATCAGGACTGCAACGATCGCCGCCTTTCTCGTGGCGGTTCCTTTGGCCGGCGCCTATGCCGCCGGACATCACAAGGGTGCTCTCGACGCAACGGACCCGACGGACATGGTCGGCCCGCGCGTGACCGGCCTGATCGATCAGGTGAAGGGCGTCGACGAAGGCATCGCCGACGCAAGGCAGGCGAACACGATTACGCCGGCCGAGGCGCAGCAACTGCACATGCGCGCCGCTCATATCAGCCAGGCGGCAGCAAGAACGGCCGCCGCCGCCGGATACCGGCTGCGCAGTATCATGATTTGCTGCGCCGGCTCGACAATGTCGACCAGGCCCTCCGGATCGACACCGGCGCCGTCTTCCTGATGGGCGACGGCGCCGACGGCGGCCACTATCCGAACGGCTGATCATCGGAACAAGAGGAAGGGACGACCTGGCGCCCAAGGGAACTCATCCCCAAGGGCGCCTTTTTACCAGCCAAGCCAGAGCACGATCAGGGCAAGCACGGACGGCACGGTCTGGATGAACAGGATCTTCCTGCTGGCGGTCGCCGCGCCATAGAGGCCTGCTATGGCGACGCAAAGCAGGAAGAACACCTTGATCTGGAAGCCAGCCGCCCCGAGCGTAAGGCCCCAGATCAGGCCGGCGGCGAGAAAGCCGTTGTAGAGCCCCTGGTTGGCTGCGAGCACCTTGGACGCCTTGGCAAAGTCAGGTGTCAGGCCGAACGCCTTGTGGCCGCGCGGCGTATCCCACAGCACCATCTCCAGATAGACGATGTAGCAGTGGATCAGCGCCACCAGCCCGACCAGAATGTTGCCGATCATTTTGCCCTTCCGTTTGCCGTCTTTTCGGCCAGCCAGCATTGATCACGCACGGGCGTCGCTGCGCAAGGTGCCTCGAGCGCGGCTCTCGCTAGGCTCAGGGTTGCCAACCCCGGCATGTTGGTATCTTTTCCCGCCAGCCAATCGAAGCTGACGGAATCCACAATGTCCTTTCAGAAACTTGACGACCTCGGCCACAAGCTCGAAGCGCTGGAGCATGCGCTTGCCATCCTCGGCGCCGACGAGGCGACGCATATGGCGGTCGGCGGCGGCGAGAAGCGCGCCGAGGCAATGTCGGCGCTTGCCGGCATGCTTCACGCCCGGGCGACCGCGCCCGAAATATCAGACTGGATCGCCGCTGCGGAACAAGAGGTGCTGAACGAGGAACAGCAGGCGGCGGTCGGGGAGTTGCGCCGGCAATACACCAACCTGACCTGCCTGCCGGTCGAGTTCGTCGAGCGCCAGACGACGGCGCGCATGCGCTCCGAACAGCTCTGGCGTGATCTGCGCGCCAAGAACGACTGGGCAGGCTTCCTGCCGTCGCTGGAAGGCGTAGTCGCCCTGGTACGAGAGGAAGCGGCATTGCGCGCCGACGTGCTTGGCCTCGACCCTTACGACGCATTGATGGAACAGTACGATCCCGGCAACCGCGCCGCCGACATCACACCCGTGTTCGCCGAACTGAAGACCTTTCTCAAGGGTTTCGTGCCGGAAGCGCTGGCCGTGCAAGAGGCGCGGCTGGCCGAGCGCCCGCTGAAGCCGCTCTCCGGCAGCTATGCGATCGACAGGCAGCGCGAGCTTGGCCTCGCCATGATGGCGGCCGTCGGTTTCGACCTGACGCACGGCTCGCTGTCGGTGTCGCATCACCCTTTCTGCGGCGGTGTGCCGAGCGACGTGCGCATCACCACCCGCTACAAGACGACCGATTTCCTGTCGGCGCTGATGGGTGTGCTGCACGAGACCGGCCACGCGCTCTATGAGCAGAACCTGCCCACGGCCTGGTCGCATTGGCCGCTCGGCAAGGCGCGCGGCATGGCGGTGCATGAAAGCCAGAGCCTGTTCGTCGAAAAGCAGATCGGACGCAATCCGGCCTTCTGGCGCTGGGCGCTGCCGGTGGTCGAAAAGCATCTCGGCGAGGCCTGGCCGCTCGACGACATCCTGCCGCATGTACACCGGGTCGAGCGCGGCCTGATCCGCGTCGATGCCGACGAGGTCACCTACCCGCTGCACGTCATCCTGCGCTATGAACTGGAGCAGGAACTGGTTTCGGGCCGGCTGGACCTGGCCGACCTGCCGGAGGCCTGGGACGCCAAGATGCGCGACTATCTCAGCCTGTCGACCATCGACAACCCCGCCGACGGCCCGATGCAGGACGTGCATTGGCCAGGTGCGGCGTTCGGCTATTTCCCGTCCTACACGCTGGGCGCCATGATGGCGGCGCAGCAATGGGCGGCGCTGACGCGTGACCATCCTCTAACCGACAGTGACCTCGCCAAGGGCGACTTCAGCGCCATCAACGATTGGCGCCGTGAAAAAATATGGTCGCAAGGGTCGCGCTGGTCGACGCCGGATCTGCTCGAACGCGCCACCGGCGAAGAACTCAACGCAACGCATTTCACCGAGCATCTGAAGAAGCGCTACGGCACCGCCTGACAGCAGGGCCGTGCCGGGTGCGCCGGCTACTCGGCCGCGCCCTTGAAGGCGCTGGCGCCGGTCTCGAATTGCAGTTTGGCCAGCCGCGCATAGATGCCGCCCTTGGCGACGAGGCTCTGGTGGGTGCCTTCCTCGACGATGCGGCCGGCCTCCATGACCAGGATGCGGTCGGCCTTCAGCACCGTCGCCAGCCGGTGGGCGATGACCAAAGTGGTGCGGTCCTGCATCAGCCGCTCCAGCGCCGTCTGCACCAGCGTCTCGCTTTCGGCGTCGAGCGCCGACGTGGCCTCGTCGAGCAGCAGGATCGGCGCGTCGCGCAGGATGGCGCGGGCAATCGCCACGCGCTGGCGCTGGCCGCCGGAAAGCGTCACGCCGCGTTCGCCGACCTGGCTGTCATAGCCTTTATCGAGCTTCAAGATGAACTCGTCGGCGAGGGCCGCCTTGGCCGCCGCCTCGATCTCTGCGGTGCTGGCGCCGGGCCGGCCAAAGCCGATATTGTCGCGCGCGCTGGCCGCGAAGATGGTGACGTCCTGCGGCACGATCGCAATGCGCTCCCTGACATCAGCGGGATCGGCCTCGCGCAAGTCGACCCCGTCGATGACGATACGGCCGGTCTCGGGATCGTAGAAGCGCAGGATCAGCGAAAACACCGTGCTCTTGCCGGCGCCCGAGGGACCAACGATCGCCACCGTCTCGCCGGGCTTGATCTGAAAACTCAGGCCGTGGACGGCGGCGCGGTCGGGCCTTGCCGGATAGGAGAAGGACACGTCGTCGAAGCTGATCGCGCCTCTCGCCTTCGCCGGCAGCGGCGCCGGATTGGCCGGCGACTGGATGGCAGGTTTCTCGGCCAGGATCTCGGTCAACCGCTCCGCCGCGCCCGCCGCCTGGGAAAGCTCGCCCCAGACCTCCGACAGCGCGCCGAGCGCGCCGGCGGCAAACACCGAATAAAGCAGGAACTGGCCGAGCGTGCCCGGCGACAGCGTGCCTGCAAGCACGTCGCGCGAGCCGAACCAGAGCACCGCCACGACCGAGGAAAAGATCATGAAGATGGCGAAGAAGGTGAGGAAGGAGCGGGCAAAGATCGAGGCCCGCGCCGCCTCGAAGGCGGCTTCCACGGCGGCCGAGAACCGCCCGGTGACCAGTTTTTCGTTGGTGAAGGCCTGCAGCGTGCGCACCGCACCGATCTGCTCGCTGGCATAGGCGGTGGCGTCGGCCAGCGTGTCCTGCGCCTGACGCGATTTCCGCCGCACCGAGCGCCCGAAGGCGACCAGCGGCAGCACGATCACAGGAATCGCGGCAATCACCAGGCCTGACAGTTTCGGGCTGGTGACGACCATCATCGCCACCGCGCCAAGGCCGAGGATGACGTTGCGCAGCGCCACCGAGGCGGTGGCGCCGACCGCTGATTTCACCTGCGTGGTGTCGGCGGCGAGCCGCGACACGATCTCGCCCGACTGTGCGGTGTCGAAGAAGGCCGGCGACAGCGTCGTGACATGGGCAAACACATCGCTGCGGATGTCGGCGACAACGCGCTCGCCGAGCGTGATGACGAAATAGTAGCGGCTGGCCGAGGCCGCCGCCAGCAATGCGGCCATCACCACCAGCATGGCGAAATATTCGGCGATGAAGCTGGAATCGGACGCGGAAAAGCCGTGGTCGATCATGCGCCGCACGGCGAGCGGCAAGGCAAGCGTCGTCGCAGCGGCGACGATCAGCGAGATGATCGCACCGATGACCAGCTTGCGGTAGCGGGTGATGTAGGGAAAAAGGCGCCCCAGCGGCCCGAGCGAGCGCCGGCGCCCGTCTTCCTCGCCGCTGATATCCGCCATGACCGTTTCCTCTGGCCGCTTCCAGGTGGGCGTCTTCAATATGCGCCTGCCGCGGCCTTGTGATTCAATTCCGGCTGATGTATAGGCTCGCCGACCGTTTTAGAAGCCGTGGCTCCTCAATAGCTGCGGCTTCGAATTTTAAAAAGGGGCGCATCGACGCAGGCCATGGGCCCGTCGGCAGCGCCGGCAAGCCAGGAACAGAACCATGAAGACCGACATCCATCCCGACTACCACACGATCAAGGTCGTCATGACCGACGGCACCGAATACATGACCCGTTCGACCTGGGGCAAGGAAGGCGATACGATGAACCTCGATATCGACCCGACCACCCACCCGGCCTGGACCGGCGGCCAGCAGACCCTGCTCGACCGCGGCGGTCGCCTGTCGAAGTTCAAGAAGCGTTTCGAAGGCTTCGGCATCTAAGCCGCAACAGCCTTTCACGGATAAAGAACCCGCCTTCGAGGCGGGTTTTTTGTTGATTGGGCCCTGCCACTTCTCAGCCGCTAGCGCGCGGCCTACTCGGCAAGCAATTCCCGCAGCGCCATGCGCTTGTAGGCTGCCACCAGCCTGTCGCCTTCCTCTCGATCGACAGAGATCGCCAGCCGCATCGCGGCCTCGCCCATCTGCCAGACGAAAAACGCCGTCGTCTCCAGCGCCACCGGATCAGCACCGGGCTTGAGCCGCCTCAGCACCGCGATGAGGAATTCGGCATTGGCGCGGCTGTCCGCCAGCTCGAGCTCGCGCAGCGCCTTGTCGGCCTGCGTGCCCGACCAGATGTCGCGCATGACCGGCTCGGCCAGGAACAGCCGGTAGTAGATGTCCACCAGCTCCGAAAACGCCTGCCGCAGGCCTTCGGCATCGCCGATGTCCTTCAGCGCGGCCGCGATGCAGGCCTGGCTTTCGGCGGTGTAGCGCTCGGCCAGCGCCCAGACGATCGCCCGCTTGTCCGGGAAGAACTGGTAGAGCGAGCCGATCGACACGCCTGCCCTTTCCGCCACCTCGCCCATGCGCATGGCGTCGCTGCCCTGCTCGGCGATCAGCACCGAGGCGGCGGCCAGCATCCGCTCGACCCGCTCGCGGCTGCGCTGCTGGCTGGGCGCCCGGCGCGGCGATGCGACCTGCCCATCCTGTTGAGGCGACGCGATCCTGCCTTCCATGGCTCTCTCCGGAAACATTCTTCGACAAACTGGCTTGACTCGCAAAATACGAGGGTTTATCACGTTTTGCAAATGTGAGGATTTCTCATGTTTGTGAAAGAGGAAACCGAGATGACTGACACCACAGCGAAACATCCGACCTTGATCCTCGGCGGCACCGGCAAGATCGGCCGCCGCATCGCCGAGCGGCTGACGGCGCGCGGCCTTCCGGTGCGCATCGGCTCACGTTCCGGCGCCCCATCCTTCGACTGGGAAGACGACGCGACCTGGGCCCCGGCAATGCGGGGCGTGGGCGCCGTCTACATCAGCTACTACCCCGATCTTTCCGTGCCGAGTGCCGCTGAAGCGGTCGGCGCTTTCGCCAATCTTGCGGTGCAAAACGGCATCACGCGGCTGGTGCTGCTGTCGGGGCGGGGCGAAACGGAGGCCCAGCGCGCCGAGGAGATGCTGAAGGCTTCGGGCGCCGACTGGACGATCCTGCGCTGTGCCTGGTTTGCCCAGAACTTCAGTGAGAGCTTTCTGCTTGACCCCTTGCTCGAGGGCGAGGTTGCGTTGCCGGTCGGCGATGTCGGAGAACCCTTTGTCGATGCAGACGACATCGCCGAGGCCGCCGTGACGGCGCTTACCCAGCAAGGGCATGTCGGCCAGCTTTATGAACTGACCGGACCGCGGCTGCTGAGTTTCGCCGACGCGATCGCCGAGATCGGCAAGGCGGCCGGCCGCGACATCCGCTTCAAGCAGATTTCGCATGCCGAGTTCGCCGCCGCAATCGCCGCGCACGAACTGCCGGCCGAGTTTGCCTGGCTGCTCAACGAGCTGTTCACCGAGGTGCTCGACGGCCGCAACGAGGCGCTGACCGACGGTGTCCAGCGTGTTCTCGGCCGTGCGCCAAAAGACTTTTCCGCCTATACAACCGAAACCGCCGCTTCCGGCATCTGGAGCAACTGACATGATCGCGAAGCTTCTTCCCGCCCTCATCTTCATCGCCGCGCTCGGCTCGGGCATCGTCGGCGGCGTGTTCTTCGCCTTTTCCAATTTCATCATGGCGGGACTTGCCCGGCTGCCCGCCCCAGGCGGCATCGCCGCGATGAATTCGATCAACGTCACCGTCATCACGCCGCTGTTCATGACCGCGCTTTTCGGCACCGGGCTGGTCTGCCTGGTGCTCATTGCCGGCGCGATCATCGGCTGGGGCCAGCCGGGCTCTTTCTGGCTGCTCACCGGCGCGCTGCTCTATCTCGTTGGCAGCCCGATCGTGACCATGGTCTTCAACGTGCCGCTCAACGACGCGCTCGCCGCCGTCGATCCGGCAAGCAGCAACGGTGCCGCCGTGTGGACGAACTATCTGAGCAAGTGGGTGATGTGGAACCACGTCCGCACCATCACCGCCATCGTTGCGATGGCCTGCTTCATTTTCGCATTGATCTGAAAGCGACCGCCCAAAGGCAAAAAAAGACCTCGCCTCAGGCCGTGTCTTTTTGCGTGTCTTTTGACGTATGCCCCTTGCGGTCGGCATGGCCGAGATCGCGGTCCGGGTCGATGACGTCGCGGACCAGCTGCTTGAGCTTGGCCGCATCCGGAAAGCCGCCATCGCGCTTGCGGTCCCAGATGAGCGTGTCGTTGCAGGAGATGGTGAAGATGCCGCCGGTGCCCGGTACCAGAGTCACCTCCCCGAGATCCGTGCCAAAGGTGGAAAGCAGTTCCTGCGCCATCCAGCCGCCGCGCAACAGCCACTGGCACTGCGTGCAATAGGTGATGCGGATGGTGGGCAGCGGCTTTTCGGTCATGCCGCGCTGAGCTTGGCCATGGTCTCGTCGTCGACCTCGAAATTGGCGTAGACGCTCTGCACGTCGTCGTCGTCCTCGAGCGTGGCGACCAGCTTCATCAGCGACTGCGCGCGCTCCTCGTCGACCGGGATATTGTTCTGCGGCTGCCAGATCGGCTTCACCGATTCGGCTTCGCCGAGCGCGCCTTCCAGAGCCTTGGAGACTTCGCCGAGATTTTCGAAGGCGCAATAGATGGTGTGGCCTTCCTCGTCCGACTGCACGTCGTCGGCGCCGGCCTCGATCGCCGCATCCATGACCTTTTCGGCGCTGCCGACTGACGCCGGATAATAGATTTCGCCGACCCGATCCCACATGAACGACACCGAGCCGGTTTCGCCCATCGCCCCGCCGGCCTTGGTAAAGGCCGCGCGCACGTTCGAGGCCGAACGGTTGCGGTTGTCGGTCAGCGCCTCGACGATCAGCGCCACGCCGCCCGGCCCGTAGCCTTCGTAGCGCACGGCTTCGTAGTTTTCGGCATCGCCCATCGACGCCTTGTTGATGGCGCGCTGGATGTTGTCCTTCGGCATCGACACCGCCTTGGCATTCTGCACGGCAAGGCGCAGGCGCGGGTTCATCGACGGGTCCGGCGTCCCGGTCTTGGCGGCGACGGTGATTTCGCGCGCCAGCTTGGAAAACATTTTCGACCGCACCGCATCCTGGCGGCCCTTGCGGTGCATGATGTTCTTGAACTGTGAATGGCCAGCCATGGCACCCCTGTCGTCTTCGGCTAGAGCATTTGCGGCCGGGCGGTTTCACCCGACGTTTGCGAAAATGCTCGAATTCAAATTTTCAGAACGTCCCTAGTATGCCCGGTTGGACATACGGCGCTCTCTGTCGGAATGGCCGGCTTATAAATAAATCGGCTCAATTCGTCCAGCCGCGCCGTTGGCGACCAGTACGGGATCAGCCCGACGGGTCTGGCCCGCGGCCGTTCACGCCTCGAGATCGGACTTCAGCCGGTCGATGATGCTGATCGCGTGGCCGGCATACTGGCTGATCCAGCGGTCGTGGATCTGCTTGATCGGCAGCGCGTTGAGATGGTTCCAGCGCTCGCGCCCGTCGCGCCGCGCCACGATCAGCTCGGCCTCCTCCAGCACCTTGAGGTGCAGCATGACGGTACAGCGGTCCATGTCGGGAAAGGCCTCGCACAGCATGCCGGTGGTGCGCGGCGCGTCCTTCATCTGGTCAAGCAATTCGCGCCGGCGTGGATGCGCCAGCGCCTTGAAAACATTGTCGTCTTGCGATCGGCTTGACATGTTATATTCCTATAACATATTGTTGGGCAGATCAAGGAAGGAGCTGTGGATATGTCCCTTGGATTCAAGATCTCCGGACGCATCGGCAAACCGGTCGCCGAAGTCTTCGACGCGGTCGTCAATCCGAACAAGCTCAGCGGCTACTTCACCACCATAGGCGGCGCCAGCGCACCGCTGGTGGCGGGCACTACCGTAACATGGTGGAAGACGGTGCCCGTCGAAGTCGACGAGGTCGCGAAAGACAGCCGCATCGTGCTGCGTTGGGACGCCACCGACGCCGACGGCAAGTCGGCCTACAAGACGCGCATCGAAATGAATTTCGAGCCGCTGGACGATGGCGGCACCTTCGTCACCATCGCAGAGGCCGGCTGGCGTGAAGGAGAGGTCGGATTGAAAAAATCCTACCTCAATTGCGAGGGCTGGTCGCAGATGCTGGCCTGCATGAAGGCCTATGTCGAATACGGCATAAACCTGCGCGATGGCTATTACCGCAGTGAGATGAAGGGCGAACCCGCCAACGAGACCAATATCTGAGCGACCGTGGATGGAGACGGAGACCTGCTATGAAGAAGGTGACGCCATTCCTGATGTTCGAGGGCAAGGCCGAGGAAGCGACGACCTTCTACTGCGAGACCATTCCCGACAGCAGTGTCCTTGACGTCACCCGTTACGGCCCCGGCGAAGATGGCCCGGAAGGAACGCTCAAGCTGGCGCGTGTGTCCATCGGCGGCCTGGACGTGATGGTTTTCAACAGCCCGGTGCACCATGCCTTCACCTTCACGCCGTCGGCCTCGCTCTACGTGGACTGTTCCTCCGAGCAGGAGCTGAACCGCATTGTCGAGGCAATGGCGAAGGACGGCGCGTTCCTGATGGCGCCCGACAATTATGGCTTCAGCCGCCGTTTCGCATGGCTCAACGACAGGTTCGGAGTCTCCTGGCAGATCAATCTGGCGTAGCGAGCGCTGGGCCGAGCCGACAAGCAGCAGCTGAACATGACAACGGAGCCAGCAATGACCGCGAAGATCACCGGCGGCGTCAACATCGCCATGAAGGTACCGCCGCATCAATATGAGGCGACGATCGCCTTCTACCGCGATGTCGTCGGCCTGAAGCCGTTCACCGCCAAGGCGCCGGCAATCGGCTTCGAGCTCGGCCCCAACCGCCTGTGGATCGATGAAGCGCCGATGATGAGCCAGGCCGAAATCTGGCTGGAGCTGTTTACGGACGATTTCCCGGTCGCCGCGGATCATTTCGCCAAGACCGGCGTTGTGCGCTGCGACGCGATCGAACTCCTGGGCGAAGGTTTTCGCGGCTTCTGGATCGCCAATCCGGCCAGCATCATCCACATGGTGCGCGAACCGGACGCCTGGTGAGGGCCAAAGCCTGAAAGGAGACCGCCATGGAAATCCGCGAAGCACCAACCGCCGAAACCGCCATGCTGATCAGGCGGCCCGTTGCCGAGGTGTTTGAAGCGATCGTCGACCCGGCGATCACCACGAAATTCTGGTTCACCCATGGTAGCGGCCGGCTGGACGCAGGCAAGCCGGTTCAGTGGGAATGGCGCATGTACGGCGTCTCGACGGCAGTCGATGTCAGCGAGATCGTCAAGGACAAGAAGATCGTCATGCAGTGGAGCGACCCGCCGACCACGGTGGTCTGGACCTTCACCGAGATACCGGGCAACGCGACCTTTCTCGATATCCGCAATTTCGGCTTCGCCGGCAGCGGTGACGAACAGGTCAAGCAGGCGATCGATTCGACCGGCGGCTTCTCGCTCGTGCTGGCCGGCGCCAAGGCGTGGCTGGAACAGGGCCTGACGCTTGGCCTAATCGGCGATCGCCATCCGAAGGGTGTGCCGGCGAGCTAAGAGCCGGCCAGCCTCAGTGCCCGCCGCCGGACCTTGCCTTCCGCCGCCGCCGCGCCAGCATGTTGAGGCCTTCGACCAGCGCCGAGAACCCCATAGCGGCGTAGATGTAGCCCTTCGGCACATGGTAACCCATGCCGTCGGCGATCAGCGTCATGCCGATCATCAAGAGGAAGCCCAGCGCCAGCATGACGATCGTCGGGTTCTTGGCGATGAAGTTGGCGAGCGGCGCGGCGGCCAGCATCATCACGGTGACCGCCACGATCACGGCGATGTACATGATGGCGATCTCGTCGGTCATGCCGACGGCGGTGATGATCGAATCGATCGAGAAGACGAGGTCGAGCAGCAGGATCTGGAAGATGGCGCCGGCGAGCGAAAGCTGCAGCGTCTCTCCCATCATCGAATCCTGATGATCGTCGAGATCGACCGTATGGTGGATTTCTTTGGTCGCTTTCCAGACAAGGAACAGGCCACCGGCGATCAGGATCAGGTCGCGCCAGGAGAAGCCATGACCGAAGGCGGTGAACACCGGCGTCGTCAGCTGGACGATGATCGAGATGGTGGCAAGCAGCACCAGCCGCATGATCAGCGCCGCCGAGATGCCCAGCTTCCGGGCGCGGGCCCGCTGCGCTTCCGGCAATTTGTTGGTCAGGATCGAGATGAAGATCAGATTATCGATGCCGAGCACGACCTCCAGCACCACCAGCGTCAACAGCGCGACCCAGGCGGTCGGGTCGGAGACAAAGGCAAAATGCGGTGCCAGGAATTCGATGAGCTGCATGGAGGTCGTCCCCTCTACGATCTGAAGCAGGTGTCGCCGGCAATTAGGTATTGCGTGCGTCTATATCAATGTCATGACCAGAAGGACGGCGCGGTTTCCTCGAGCCGCGGCCCGCGACGAAACGGCGCGATCTTCTCGGCCAGCCCGGTGCGGTCGGAAATCTCGATGCCGACGCCGCACAGCGTCGCCGGCCCGTTCGCCGCCTCGAAGCGACCTTTCGGCACTTTCGACAGAAAGCGGTTGAGCGGCTCCTCCTTGTCCATGCCGAGCGAGGAATCATAGTCTCCACACATACCGGCGTCGGACATATAGCCGGTGCCGCCATTGAGTATCTGGTGGTCGCCGGTCGGCTGGTGGGTATGGGTGCCGACGACCAGACTGGCGCGGCCGTCGACGAAATGCGCGAAGCATATCTTTTCCGACGTCGCCTCGGCGTGGAAGTCGATGACTGCCGCATCGGCCTGTTCGCCGAGCGGGCAGGCCGCGAGTTCGCGCTCGCCGGCCTGGAACGGATCGTCCAACTCGGGGTGCATGAACACGCGGCCCATGATGTTGGCGACCAGGACCCGCGCGCCGTTCCTGGCGATGTAGACGCCGGAGCCGCGCCCCGGCGTGCCCTTGGGAAAATTGGACGGGCGCAGGAAGCGCTCTTCGCGCGGCGCGAAGACAAGCGCGTCGCGCTGGTCCCAGACATGGTTGCCTGTGGTGACGACGTCGGCACCGGCCGCGATCGTCTCGCGAAAGATCTCTTCGGTGATGCCGAAGCCGCCAGCGGCATTCTCGCCATTGACGATGACGAAGTCGAGCTTGAAATCGGCGATCAGGCCGGGCAGTTGTTCCCACACCGCTGTCCGTCCAGTCTTGCCAACCATGTCGCCGAGGAAGAGAAGTCTCATAAGATCCCGAGCCGAAAGTCCATGAAGCACCAGCTGCATGACTTTCCGCAAAAGACCATGCACCCCAAGACTATCTACAATTGCGGGGTGAAGCGACGCAACCCGCTCTCGGTGAGTATTTCCGGAATGATCACGCCGTGATTCTCATCCGGCACCTGTGCGCCCGCAACGCGATCGGGCCAGGCGGCGTCTACGGCGCGTTCCGCCGGCGTAGCCAGAAGAACCAGACGTAGAAGGCGCTGAAACCGCCGGTAGCGGCATCCAGCAACAGCCCGCCGCGCCAGCCTTTCATTGCAGCGGTATCGAGGTTCGATGGATCGGCAGGGTCGTAATACATTTCTACCTTGTCGCCTATGGCCGCCTGGTAAAGACCGATGACCTTTCCCTTTCCGGACCAAGTCATCGGCGCGTCGTCAACCACATAGGCAACGGCGACATTGATGCCATCTATCGTGAGGCCGTTTTTTTTCGTTTCAGTGTAGGGATCGACATCCGTCACGGTGGCGACCGTCTGATACCAGGCGGCTTTGTGATACAGGGTGGTTCCGGTGATGTGCAATCCCATCGCAAACAACACTACCGCGATCAAGGCGAACGGCATCAGGAGGAAACGCAATAAGATCATAGCTATTGCTGCCATCGAATCGGATTGTATTACAGAAGTACTATCCGATATGTCTTAGAAACGCGTTAAGCGGATCATCATATTTCAAGAGATACCGAACCGGCGCAGCCCGCTCTCGGTGAGTATTTCCGGAATGATCACGTCATGGTTTTCGTCCGGCACCTGTGCCACCTCCTGGCAGTCGAAGGCGATGCCGATCAGCCGTGGCGGCTGCCCCTTGTCGACAAGCTTGGCGATGGCGCGGTCGTAATAGCCGGCGCCGTAGCCGATGCGGTGGCCGCGCGCGTCGAAAGCAGCGAGCGGCACCAGCATTACGGCCGGGTCGAGCACCGCGGCCTCTTCATGCGGGCCGATTGTGCCGAAGCCCATCTCGACCAGTGGCGTGCCACGCACCAGTTCGCGAAAGACGATGGTGGTCTTGTCGAGAATGGCCGGCAGGCAGAGCCGCGCGCCCTTTTCGCGCAAGGCGAACATCAATGGCCGGACGTCGACTTCCGAACGCATCGGCCAGAAACCGGAGACGATCTGGCCCGGTTCGACCGCGAGCTGGTCGCGCGCGGTCTCGGCCATTTCGAGCGCGATTTCCACGCGCCAGAATTCGTCGAGGGCATCGCGCCTCCCGAGAGCTTCCTTGCGCAGCTGTTTTTTTAGTTCTTTGGAAGATGTCATGCGCGACGCTAGAAAAGGTCAGATTTGGATGGAGTTTTAGGAGCGACGTTTTGGAGGAGCGGAGCGAACTTTTCGTTCGTGAGCACCGCACAAAGCGGCGCGACGACAAAATCCGCCAAATATGATCTTTTCAACGAGTGACGATCCACACAACCGGTGGAGAAGTCGATCCCGGGTGCCTACAAAGTAGGTGGGCGCCGTGTGAGAAAACCCACGGGTCTTCCCAGGGACAGCTCCCTAAGGATCGTTAAGGCCCCGGGGAAAAGTGTCTCCTGCCGGGAAGCGCAGACCGCCAACCCCAATATAGGCCGATGGGTGGCCAAGCGCCAGAGAGACGACATTCTTTCCACGCTGGGTCCAGGCCCTCGCCACCGCCACCCACCCTTGCGCCGGCCAAGCCGCCTCCTTACGGTCGGCTCGATCGAACCGAGGAGCAAAAATGCGTTTCGAAGGCACGGCGGCCTATGTCGCCGACAAGGATCTGATGGTCGCGGTCAACGCCTCGATCGCGCTGGAGCGGCCATTGCTGGTCAAGGGCGAGCCGGGCACCGGCAAGACGGAGCTTGCCCGCCAGGTGGCGGCAGCGCTCGGCCTCGAGTTGATCGAATGGCACGTGAAGTCGACCACAAGGGCGCAGCAAGGCCTCTACGAGTATGACGCCGTTTCGCGGCTGCGCGACAGCCAGCTCGGCGACGACCGCTTCAACGACATCAGGAACTACATCAAGCGCGGCAAACTGTGGGAGGCGTTTGCGGCCGGCAAGAAGGTCGTGCTTTTGATCGACGAGATCGACAAGGCCGACATCGAGTTCCCCAACGACCTGTTGCAGGAACTCGACCGGATGGAGTTCTTCGTCTACGAGACCGGCGAGACGATCCGTGCCGCGGTCAGGCCAATCGTCATCATCACCTCCAACAACGAGAAGGAACTGCCGGACGCTTTCCTGCGCCGCTGCTTCTTCCACTACATCCGCTTTCCCGATGTCGAGACGCTGCACAGAATCGTCGACGTGCACTATCCCGGCATCAAGCAGAATCTGGTTCGCGCCGCACTCACCCAGTTCTACGAGATCCGCGACGTGCCCGGGCTGAAGAAGAAGCCCTCGACCTCCGAGGCGCTCGACTGGATCCGGCTGCTGGTTGCCGACGACATCGCGCCCGAGGATTTGCGCGCCGATCCGAAGAATGCCCTGCCCAAGCTGCACGGCGCGCTGCTGAAGAACGAGCAGGACGTGCATCTGTTCGAGCGCCTGGCTTTCATGGCGAGACGGCAGGGGTAGGAAAAGACCGGACAGCGGTTATCCCCTCGCTGGACCGTTGCCGCCAACCGGGCGCCGAGGCAGCTTCAAGCCACAAGCTTCGGAGGAGAACGAAATGACCGAGATCACCATCCGCCCCTTGGCGCAGTCCGACCGTGCCGACTGGCAGCGCCTGTGGACCGCCTATCTCACCTTCTACGAAACCAAGCTCCCGGAGGAGGTCTACGCCGTCACCTGGAAGCGGCTGTTCACGGCAGGCGAGTTCGAGCCGAAGGGTTTCATCGCCACCCTCGACGGCAAGGCGGTTGGCCTCACTCACTATCTCTACCACCGCTCCTGCTGGTCGGAAAAAAACAATTGCTATCTGCAGGACCTGTTCGCCGACCCGGAGGTGCGCGGCAAGGGCGTGGGTGCTGCGCTCATCGAAGCGGTGAAGCAGGAAGCGGCAAAGATCGGCGTCAAGAACGTCTACTGGATGACGCACGAGACCAACGCCACCGCGCGCAAGCTCTACGACCATGTGGCGCGGCGGACGGGATTCATCGAGTATGATCTGCTGTAGATAGCGCCATGTTTATCCCCTTCTTCCTCGAACTGAAGGCCGCACGGGTTCCCGTCTCGCTTTGGGAATATCTGTCGCTGCTGGAGGGGCTGGAGGCCGGGCTGGTCGACTATGACGTCGAGGGTTTTTACTACCTCGCCCGCGCCGCTTTGGTGAAGGACGAGCGCCACATCGACCGTTTCGACCAGGTGTTTGCGCATGTCTTCAAGGGCGTCGAGGCGCTGGGCGGACCGGATGCGGTCGACGTCGCCGACATTCCCGAGGAATGGCTGCGCCGGCTCGCCGAAAAGCACCTGACCGAGGAGGAGAAAAAGCTGGTCGAGGCGCTCGGCGGTTTCGACAAGCTCATGGAAACGCTGAAACAGCGGCTTGAGGAGCAAAAAGGCCGGCACCAGGGTGGCTCGAAGTGGATCGGCACCGGCGGCACCTCGCCCTTCGGCGCCTATGGCTACAATCCCGAAGGCGTGCGCATCGGCCAGCACGAAAGCCGCCACCGCCGCGCGGTCAAAGTCTGGGACAAGCGCGAGTTCAGGAATTTCGACGACGCAGTCGAACTTGGCACCCGCAACATCAAGATCGCGCTGAAGCGGCTGCGGCGCTGGGTGCGCGAGGGTGCCGAGGAGGAGTTCGACCTGCCCGGCACCATCCACGCCACCGCCGAGCACGGCTATCTCGACGTCAAGACGCGGCCCGAACGGCGCAATGCGGTGAAGCTCCTGATGTTCTTCGATGTCGGCGGCTCGATGGACGACCACATCAGGACCGTCGAGGAGCTGTTTTCGGCCGCTCGCGCCGAATTCCGCCAGCTCGAATATTTCTATTTCCACAACTGCCTCTACGAAGGCGTTTGGCGGGACAATCGCCGCCGTCTCGCCGAGACGACCCCGACCTTCGACCTGCTCCACAAATACGGGCCGGACTACAAGGTGATTATAGTCGGCGACGCCTCGATGAGCCCCTACGAGATCGCACACCCAGGCGGCTCGGTCGAGCACTGGAACCCGGAGGCGGGCGCGATCTGGCTGGCTCGCCTGCTGCAGCAATGGCCGAACGCCGTCTGGCTTAACCCGGAAAACCAGAAGAACTGGGGGTTTACCCATTCGATCACTATCATCCGCGACATCTTCGGCGGCCGCATGTTTCCGCTGACGCTGGCCGGGCTCGAGGCCGCGACGAAGCAGCTTTCGCGCAAGCACTGAGCAGTCTCCCGGAGCCACCATGACCTGCTTTCTCTGCCTGCAATGCGGTGTCCAGTTCGCGGCGAGCGATGCGCCGCCGCAACACTGCCCGATCTGCGAGGACGAACGGCAGTTCGTGCGCTGGGAGGGCCAGGCCTGGATCACGCCGGAAGAGCTCGCCGCCACGCATCGGCTTGTGATGAAGGACGAAGCCGGCGTGCTCGCCTTCGGCATCGAGCCGCGTTTCGCCATCGGCCAGCGGGCTCTGCTGGCGCAAACGCCGCACGGCAATGTGCTGTGGGATTGCATCTCGATGGTCAGCGACGCAGCGGCGGCCGAGATCAACCGGCGTGGCGGCCTGGCTGCCATCGCCATCTCGCACTGTCACTACTATTCGGTGATGGTCGAGTGGAGCGAAGCGTTTGGCGGCGTGCCGATCTATCTCCATGCCGACGACCGCCAATGGATCATGCGGCCGCATCCTGCCATCGTTAGTTGGGAAGGCGAGAGGCTTGCCATCAATCCATCGCTGACACTCATCCGCTGCGGCGGCCACTTTGCTGGTGGCCAGGTGATGCACTGGAAGCGCGACGGCGGCAACGCCCTGCTGTCCGGCGACATCCTGCAAGTCACGCCGACCCGCCGTCATGTCAGCTTCATGTACAGCTACCCGAACTACATCCCGCTGAACGCGACGGCTTTGCGCCGCATCGCGGCGGCGCTGGAGCCTTTCGAGTTCGACCATATCTATGGTGCCTGGTGGAACCAGAACATCATCGGCGGGGCGAAAGTGGCATTCGGAGCTTCGGTTGCGCGTTATCTCGCGGCGATCGCCTGAGAGCACGATCGAAAATCCGGGCAAACGCCGTAACAAATGCCTATGTTGGTGCGAATACAGGCTGCAACTCGCGCATGACCCCGAACCTCCGGTTCGGAAAGGATCATGCGCAAACCAAAGCGCTACAGCGTCCTTTGCGCGTCCGACGGACGCGCGGCGCTGTAGTAACAAGCCGCCAAGGCCGAGGAGATTCTTCATGGACACCCACACCTACCCCGTTACCCGCACCGACGCCGAATGGCGCGCCCGGCTGACGCCTGAGCAATATGCCGTCATGCGCAATCATGGCACCGAACGTCCCGGAAGCTGCGCCTTGCTCTACGAGAAGCGCGCCGGTACCTTTTCCTGCGTCGGCTGCGACCAGCCTCTGTTCGAATCCAAACTGAAGTTCGAGAGCGGCACCGGCTGGCCGAGCTTCAACGACCCGGTGCCGGGCTCCGTCGAGAACACGATCGACCGCAGCTATGGCATGGTCCGCACCGAATGCCATTGCGCCCGCTGCGGCAGCCATCTCGGCCATGTCTTCGACGACGGCCCGCCGCCGACAGGCCTGCGCTATTGCATCAACGGCGTGGCGCTGAAATTCGAACCGGCCGCCTGAGCAATTCCAGGAAAGTGTGAACGGTTTTCCGTCCGGAATTGCGTCTAAGCAAGAGATAGAGCGGCAAGTCGATGAAAATGGAAAGGCGGCTTCGGCCGCCTTTTTCTTTGCCGGTGAACAAGCATTCGAGCCTGTCAGACCACGACCACCAGGATCAGCCAAAGCGCGGAACCCAGCATCATCAGCGAAGCCTTGGCACCACCGGATCTTTCCGCGGTGCGCCAGACGGCAAAGGTCAGGAAGATATTGTAGGGCACTGGCAGGAAATGCACCGCCAGGACCACGGCCAGCGACAGCTTCATCCCGAGCAGGATCAGCGCCACCACCGACAAAGCGATGTTGATCGCCGTGCCGACAAGCACCAGGTCGCGCCAGAACAGTCGATCGAGCGGCACCAGGCCTTGCCAGCGCGAGCGGAAGAAGCCCGGCGTGCGGCCTGCCTCGCCGCCTTCGCCTGCCAGGGGCTCCGGAGAACTCATTGCCGCGGCCTTCTTTTTAACGGCGGCCGACATGCCGAATGCAGCAAGTCTGTCGACGCGAAGCTATAGTCGGGTATGCGCGAGCCTGTTATTTGAACGATTGTCATCAAACCGTCGTCAAACCTTCCTACGTCGCCCCTGTCGGCATCATCGGCACCTGCCGGAACTGCCGGCCAATCATCCAGTCGCCTGCCAGGGAGGTCTTGAGATGAGCGACAATTTCTACAACGTCCTGTTTCTTTGCAACGCCAATTCGGCGCGATCCATCATGGGCGAGGCCATCCTCAACCGGATCGGCGCCGGCAAGTTCAAGGCCTTTTCCGCCGGTTCGCAGCCGAGAGGCACGGTCAATCCCCACGCGTTGCAGCTGCTGGAAAGCCTCAACTACGACACGAGTTTTGCCCGCTCGAAAGGCTGGGACGAGTTTGCAGCGCCCGATGCGCCGGAAATGAATTTTGTCTTCACGGTCTGCGACAACACCGCAAACGAGGCGTGCCCCATCTGGCCCGGCCATCCTATGACGGCGCTCTGGGCGATACCGGACCCGGCCAAGGCGGACGGCACCGCCGCTGAGATGCACCTCGCCTTCGCCGATGCCTATCGCATGCTGAACAACCGCATCTCGCTGTTCACCAACCTGCCTGTGGACGCGCTCGACCATCTGACGCTGCAAAACCATCTGGACGAGATCGGCCGCGACCAGGCGAAGCCGAACTAAACCAGACCTGACCCGGCTGCGGCCATCGCGATCCTGTCGGGATGGCCGCAGTCGCAAGCAGGGCGAGGCGATTCATGAACCGTCGCCGCCATCTCCGAGCACTTCGGTCACGGCGCGCTCGAAGCGCGAGCATTCCGTCACCAGCCAGTCGGCCATCGCCGGCCAATTGTCCTCGGCAAAGCAGTTCACGCGCCACAGCGAATTGATGCCGAGCCCCTCGCAACTCTGTTCCGGCCTGAGCTTCAGCCTGCCTTCGATCGCCGGCTGGAACGGCTTCAGCCGCGACCAGACCTCGGTAGCGCCGAGCTTCTCATTGCGCCCGAAGAAGACGCCGGCATGGTTCTGCGCCGGCGCGACATACATGGAAAGGACCAGTGCGAAGTCCGGCAGCCCGCGCTGCCAGAACCAGGGTCCGCGCCGGGCCAGCCTTGCCCTTTCTTCCGGATGCCGCTCCGCAAACAGCGCCCAGAAGCCGCGATGCCGGAATTCCGAACCGCGGCGGGCTCCGAAATCGAATTCGCTCATGGTTGGTTCGATGCTCGTTGCAGCCTCATGGATAGCCGAGGCTGCCTTACATCACACCATCATGCTGACATGCAACGGTCACGCCCGGCCATCGCCAGGGAGCACGGAACCTACCAGCGGTATTTCAGGGACGCGGTCATGTTGCGGCCCTGGCCGAGATAGCAATAGCCTTCGTTGCACACCGTCGCGCGATCATCGGCAATGTTGCGGACGGCAAAGGCCGCGGTGACGCCGTCATACTTCTTGTCGATGGCGCCGAAATCGTAGGATGCGGAGGCATCAAGATAGAAGGCCGCGTCATTCTTGCTGGTGTTGGCGGTGTCCGTATAGGTCTCGCTGAGGAGCCGCACCCCGGCCCCCACCGACAGGCCCGAAACGGTCGAACTCTGATCGAACGTGTAGTTCGCCCAGAGGGTCGCCACATGTTCGGGCGTGACGGCCGGCGCATTGCCGACACCGTCGCCTGCGGTGATTTCGGCATGGTTGTAGGTGTAGGCGGCGACCACCTCCAGCCCGTTCATGACGGCCGCGCGCGCCTCCAGCTCCAAGCCATTGCTGGTCACCTCGCCCAGCGAACGGTATGTCCCCAGATTGGCGTCGACGACGACCGGCTTGTTCTTCTCAACAAGATGATAGGTGACCGCCGAGAGCAGCATATCGGTTCCCGGCGGTTGGTACTTGACGCCCAGTTCGAACTGCTCGCCCTCCTGAGGCTTGAGGATGCCGCCCGACACCGACTGGTTGTTGATCGGCTCGAACGAGGTCGCGTAGCTGGCGAAAGGCGCGACGCCGTTGTCGAACAGATAGAGGGCCCCGGCCTGGACGCTGAATGCGTCCTTCTTCACATCCTCGGAGCCGTCGCTCAGAAGCTGAACGCGGGTCTGCTCGACCCAGGTCTGGCGACCGCCAAGCGTGAAGCGCCATTTGTCCATTTCGATCTGGTCCAGCACATAGAGGCCGGTCTGGCGCAGATCCGCGTCGGACTGCATAAAAGTGTAATCCGGCGTCGGGCCGGAGACACCATAGGTGGGATTGGCGATGTCGAAGTCGTAGGCCGGATTGGTGACGAAGTCCAAGCCGTAGCCGAAGGAAGACGTCACGTTGGTATAGTCGAGGCCGAAGAGAACTGTATGCGCCAGCGGCCCGGTGTCGAACTTGGCTTCGAGCTGGTTGTCGGCCTGGAAGACGTTCATCTCGTCGCGGATCGAGCTCGCGCCGCGATGGGCGACGGTGCCCGTCCAGTCATAGATGCCGAGATAGCGCGATCTCAGGTCCAGATGCGAATAGCGAAGGTTCTGTCGAAACGTGATGCCGCCGTCGAACTCATGCTCGAACCTGTAGCCGATCTGCTGCTGCCGCATCTTCTGGTAGTCGTAGTCCGGATCGCTGGAACGCAGCTGGAGAATGTTTCCCGACGGGTCCTTCACGGCGCCGACGTCGGTGTCGGTTTCGTCGGCCTGCACCAGCCCATAGATCGTAAACGACGTGGCGGCATCCGGAGCCCAGGTCAGCGAAGGCTGCAGGAAATAACGGTCGTCGGCGATGTCGAAATTGGTTTCGCCGTTCCGCGCCAGGCCGACGACCCTGTACAAGAAATCGTTGCTGCCCTCCTGAACCGGGCCGCTGAAATCGAATGCCGCCTGCGCCCTGTCCTGCGTTCCGTAGAGCAACTCCACCTCGCGGATCTTCTCTTCGGTGGGAAGTTTCGACACCTTGTTGATGATGCCGGCGGGCGTGCCGGCACCGTAGAGGACGGACACCGGCCCCTTGATCACCTCGACGCGCTCGAGCGAATAGGGGTCGGTGCGGAAGGTGCCGTAGTTCATGTATGGCTGGCGCAGGCCGTCCTTGTAATCGCCGATCGTCGTCGTGCTGTAGCCGCGGATGTAGATCTGGTCGAAACGCGGATCGAAGCCATAGGCGCCGGTCGTCACGCCCGCCGAGTAGCGGACCGCCTCGATGATGTCCTGCGCGCCGCGCTGTTCCATCTCCTTGCGCGTCACCACCGACACGGAGCGCGGCGTCTCGATCAGCGGCGTGTCGGTCTTGGTTGCGCCGGAGCTGCGCTTGGCGACGACCGTCTTGCTGTCATCCTCGGACGCGCTTTGGGCGGCTTTGTCGCTCACCGTGATCTGCTCCAGCACCGTCGTGCCGTCCGATGCGGAAGCGCCGCTTTCCTGCGCCGCCGCATGACCTGCGCAAAGCAGCGTCGACAGGCAGGCAATCAGCCTTCCTCGGTAAAGGACTCCGCCACGTTCAACCACGTCGCCACCACGATGAAATGCCATTTCGATATGCCCCACTGCTTTGGTCGCCGCGGACAGTGGTCACCGGCGCGTGTGAATTGTTGACTAGCTGATTCAAGTTCAATGTTGACTAAGAGAGTCATGTTTCTTAGTCAACCGGTCATAGGGCATGTGGGAAGGGAAAACGCACCCCTGATGCGAGGCGACGAAAGATGCCGAAAAAGGGCACTGGCGAAGCCATATTGCGAACCCATGGCATCGGCCATCCGCCAAGGTGGACGCCGAGCTCCAAACGGCATCGGCCCGCGCGCGATACCCTCGCGCGACGGTTCAGCTTAGCGAAGCTAAAACAACAGAAATCCAAAAGAGGGGGCACTCAGGCCCCGCTGGCCCTCTCCCACGCAGCCGCTTTGCGTTGCCGTCACGAGAAGCGGGCTCTGGAGCGATGAGACGGGTTCGATCAGTTCGAGTTCGAATTGGAATTCGAGTTGCTGGACGAGCTCGTCGAGGTGCTGGTGCTGGTCGACGTGCTGCCGTTTGTATTTCTGTCGCGGTCGCGATCCCTGTCACTGCTGCAGGAGCCGCCGGAGCAGCTCTTCGACGTCGATTTCGACGAGCTGGACGATTTCGAAGTCGATACGGATTTCGTGCCGACAAGGATGGCCCTCGCCTGCGAAGAGATTTGCCGGCGCTCGCGGCAACACCGGCGCTGCCTGCGCCGTCAATGCCATGAGCGCCGATGCAGCAAGCGCCGCCGATGCAAATTGCCAGAGACCTGCCATCGCGCTGCTCCTTCCAAAGTCCGGGCACCAGCCGTGGCGGCTGGTGAACATGGAATTTGAACACGTGCAGCGGCTACTTTGAAGTAGGGCATTGGAGCTAAGTCCAGAGATGCTCCTGGCAGAACTCGCCGAGATCTGCGCCTGGCTCGACTCTATCGCCGGGATAGCCCCTTCCTGTGGCCTCCGGCGCGACAGCGCGCTTCGAAGCGCTCGGCAGACTATTCCGCGCGGGTCATGCGCGAAGGTAATCGGCTCAAGCCTAAAAAGAAAAGCGAACCAGTCTCAGACCATGCCGAGAGCGGCCTTGTAGAGGTCGAGGATGCTTTCCTCTTCCTGCCGCTCGGCCTGATCCTTTTTCCGAAGCCGGATGATCGACCGCATCGCCTTGGTGTCGAAGCCGGTGCCCTTGGCCTCGGCGAACACTTCCTTGATGTCGTCGGAAATCGTCTTCTTCTCTTCCTCGAGCCGCTCGATGCGTTCGATGAAGGCGCGCAACTGGCCGGCGGCAACAGTCTGGCTGGTCTCGGTGATGTCGTCGGCCATCTTTTTCTCCACGTCGTTTCGGCGCCGCGATCAGGCGATTCTCGCCGCGGCAAATTCGAGCGGGTTCGATGCCCGAGCGGGCGGCGCGGGTCAAGCCGTTATCGATGCGACACGAAGGGTTGCTGCCAGCCGCAGACAGCGCCTCCCGACGGCGCCGCCGCGATCTTATCCAAACGCAATCAGCAGATCCTTGGCATCGATCTGGTCGCCGGCCTTGACCAGCACCTCGACAACGGTGCCGTCGCGTTCGGCATGCAGCGCCGTTTCCATCTTCATCGCCTCGATGGAGAGCAGCACGTCGCCGGCCTTGACCGCCTGACCGGCGGCAACGGCAAGCGCGGAGACCACGCCCGGCATCGGCGCGCCGACATGCGCCTCGTTGCCCGGCTCGGCCTTGCGCCGTGCCTTGGCCGCCGACGCGCCATGTGCGCGATCCGGAACCTTCACGCGGCGCGGCTGGCCATTGAGCTCGAAGAACACGGTGACCATGCCCTTCTCGTCGACGTCGCCGATCGCCAGGCAGCGCACCACCAGCGTCTTGCCCTTTTCGATGTCGACGAAGATCTCGTCTTCCGATTTCATGCCGTAGAAATAGGTCGGAGTCGGCAGCACGCTGACCGGCCCGTAGATCTCCTGCGTGGCGGCGAAGTCGGAGAACACTTTCGGATACATCAGCCACGAAGCGAATTCGTATTCGCTGAGCTTGCGTTCGAGCTTCTGCTCGATCTCCTTGCGGCTGGCCTTGAGATCGGCCGGCTTGAGCAGTGAACCCGGCCGCGCCGTGATCGGCTTGTCGCCCTTCAGCGCCTTCTTCTGCAGCTTCTCAGGCCAGCCGCCAGGCGACTGGCCGAGATCGCCGCGCAGCATCGACACCACCGAGTCCGGGAAGGCGATGTCCTTGTTCGGGTTCTCGACATCGGCGACGGTCAGATCCTGGCTCACCATCATCAGCGCCATGTCGCCGACGACCTTGGACGACGGCGTCACCTTGACGATGTCGCCGAACATCAGATTGACGTCGTGATAGGTCTGCGCCACCTCGTGCCAGCGTGTTTCGAGCCCCAGCGAGCGCGCCTGCTCCTTGAGGTTGGTGAACTGTCCACCCGGCATCTCGTGCAGGTAAACTTCCGAAGCCGGTCCCTTGAGGTCGCTCTCGAACGCGGCATACTGGTTGCGCACCGCTTCCCAGTAGAACGAGATGTTGCGGATCCATTGCGGGTCGAGACCGGGGTCGCGCTCGGTGCCCTTCAGCGCCTCGACGATCGAACCGAGGCAAGGCTGCGAGGTGTTGCCCGAGAAAGAGTCCATCGCTGCGTCTATGGCGTCGACGCCGCTTTCCACCGCCGCCAGCACCGTCGCCGCCGACAGGCCCGAAGTGTCATGCGTGTGGAAATGGATCGGCAGGTCGGTTTCCTCGCGCAGCGCCTTGAACAGCACGCGCGCGGCACTCGGCTTCAGCAGCCCGGCCATGTCCTTGACCGCAATGATATGGGCGCCGGCGGCCTGCAATTCCTTCGCCAGTCCGACATAATATTTGAGGTCGTATTTGGCCCGCGCCGGATCGAGTATGTCGCCGGTGTAGCACATCGCGGCTTCGATCAGCTTGCCCTCGGCGCCGACCGCGTCCATGGCCACGCGCATGTTCTCCACCCAGTTCAGGCAGTCGAAGACGCGGAACAGGTCGACGCCGCCGCTAGCCGCTTGGCGGACGAAATACTGCACGACATTGTCGGGGTAGTTGGTGTAGCCGACGCCGTTGGCGCCGCGCAGGAGCATCTGCAGCAAAAGGTTGGGCGCCGCCTCGCGCACCAGCGACAGCCGCTCCCATGGATCCTCGGTGAGGAAGCGCATGGCGACGTCGAAGGTCGCACCGCCCCAGCATTCGAGCGACAGCAATTGCGGCAGCGCCCGCGCATAGGTGCCGGCAATACCGGCGATGTCATGCGTGCGCATGCGGGTGGCGAGCAGAGACTGGTGTCCGTCCCGCATCGTCGTGTCGGTGACCAGAACCTCTTTCTGCGCACGCATCCAGGCCGCGAATTTCTCCGGACCGAGCGCATCGAGCTTCTGCTTGCTGCCGCCAGGCACCTTGCCGTTGAGATAGGGCACCACCGGTGCCGCCGCATCGGCCTTGGGCATGGGGCGGCCGCGCGTCTCGGGATGGCCGTTGACGCTGACATCGGCCAGATAATTGAGCAGCTTGGTCGCGCGGTCCTGCCGCTTGACCTGCTGGAACAGTTCCGGCGTCGTGTCGATGAATTTGGTCGTGTAGGAATTGTCGGCGAAGCTCGGGTGATTGATGATCGCTTCGAGGAAGGTGAGATTGGTAGCCACGCCGCGAATGCGGAATTCGCGCAGCGCACGGTTCATGCGGGCGATCGTCTCGGCGGGCGTTGGCGCCCACGCGGTCACCTTCTCCAGCAGCGGATCGTAGAAGCGGGTGATGACCGCGCCCGAATAGGCAGTACCACCGTCGAGGCGGATGCCGAAGCCGGTGGCGCCGCGATAGGCGGTGATGCGGCCATAGTCCGGGATGAAATTGTGCTCGGGGTCTTCCGTGGTGATGCGGCACTGCAGCGCGTGGCCGTTCAGCCTTATGTCCTTCTGCGCTGGCACGCCCGATTCCGCCGTGCCGATTGCAAAGCCGTCGAGGATGTGGATCTGCGCCTTGACGATGTCGATGCCGGTCACCTGCTCGGTGACGGTGTGCTCGACCTGGATGCGCGGATTGACCTCGATGAAGTAGAATTTGCCGGTGTCGGCGTCCTGCAGGAACTCGACCGTTCCGGCGCCGATATAGGCGGTCTCGCGCGCGATCTTCAGCGCATAGCCGCACAGCTCCTGGCGCAGCGCCTCGCTCAGATAGGGCGCCGGCGCGCGCTCGACGACCTTCTGGTTGCGGCGCTGGATCGAACAGTCGCGCTCGAACAGATGCACGGCGTTGCGATGCGTGTCGCCCAGCACCTGCACCTCGACATGGCGGGCGCGCTCGATCAGCTTTTCGAGATAGACCTCGTCCTTGCCGAAGGCGGCCTTGGCCTCGCGCTTGCCTTCCATCACCTCGCGGGCGAGATCGGCCTCTGAGCGGATGGCCCGCATGCCGCGGCCGCCACCACCCCACGATGCCTTCAGCATCACCGGATAGCCGATGGTCTTGGCGAGCGCCTTGACTGCCTCCATGTCGTCCGGCAGCGGCTCGGTGGCGGGCACGACCGGCACGCCGACCTCGATTGCCAGATTGCGCGCCGCGACCTTGTTGCCGAGCCGGCGCATGGTCTCCGGCTTGGGTCCGATGAAGGTTATGCCGGCCTCGGCGCAGGCCTCGGCGAACTCAGGGCTTTCTGACAACAGCCCGTAGCCCGGGTGGATGGCGTCGGCGCCCGACAGCCTGGCGACGCGGAGCACCTCTTCGATCGACAGATAGCTTTCGATCGGCCCCATGTCCTTGGCCAGATGCGGCCCGCGCCCGACCTGGTAGCTTTCGTCGGCCTTGAAGCGGTGCAGCGAATATTTGTCCTCTTCGGCCCAGATCGCCACGGTTTTGAGGCCAAGCTCGTTGGCCGCGCGGAAGACGCGGATGGCGATTTCGGACCGGTTGGCGACAAGGATTTTCGTGATGGCCAAGGACTGCGCTCCAAAGGCGGAGAGGATGGGGGCTGCCGCAATGATTAACGTGAAAATGCTGCAGTGCAAACGGATTCGCGCGACATCTAAACCGATTTAAATGGTTTGTTCGCGCCAGCAACGAAAAATGCCCGGCGCGGCGCGCCGGGCATTCTCCGGTTTCAGACGTTTGTCGGCTTATTGCTCGAAGTAGGAGTACTTGCCGTCGTCACCCTTCTTCCAGGTGTACATGACGTAGTCCGGGCGGGTGATGTCGCCCTTGGCGTCATAGCCGATGTCGCCGATGGCCGTCGTCCAGGGGCCGCTCGACTTGATCGTCTCGGCGACTTTCTGGGCATCGTCGGCCGAGCCGGTCTTGGTGATAGCCGCCGCGATGATCTGTATCGTGGCGTAGGAGTAGAGCGTATAAGCCTCCGGCTCGAAACCGGCGGCGCGGAACTTCTCGACGAGCTCCTTGGCGTTCGGGTTCTTGCGCGGATCGGGAGCGAACGTCATCAGCGTACCTTCGACGGCGTCGCCGGCGATGGAGGCCAATTCGTTCGAGACGATGCCGTCGCCGGACATGAACTGGGCCTTGAGGCCTTGGTCGGCGAGCTGGCGGATGATCAGGCCGGCCTCGGTGTGCAGGCCGCCATAATAGACGACGGTGACGCCGGCTTCCTTCATCTTGGCGATGAGCGCCGAGAAGTCCTTGTCGCCGACATTGATGCCTTCATACATGGCTTCGGTGACGCCATTGCCGTTGAGCGCCTTCTTGGTTTCGTCGGCAAGGCCCTGGCCATAAGGCGTCTTGTCATGGATGAGCGCGATCTTGGCGTCCTTGAAGTTCTTGGCGACATAGTCGCCGGCAACCTTGCCCTGCTGGTCGTCGCGTCCGCAGGTGCGGAACGTGTTCCACATGCCGCGTTCGGTGAACTTCGGATTGGTCGCGGCAGGCGTGATCTCGAGGATGCCATTTTCGGCATAGACTTCCGACGCAGGAATTGAGACGCCCGAATTGAAGTGGCCATCGACGAACTTGATGCCGTCGGCGACAAACTTGTTGGCGACCGAGATGCCCTGCTTCGGATCCGACACGTCGTCACCGACGCTCAGCTTGAGTTGCTGGCCGAGGACTCCGCCGGCCGCGTTGATGTCAGCGACGGCCTGCTCTGCGCCCTTCTGCAGCTGGGCGCCGAAAGCGGCGTTCGGGCCGGTGATCGGACCGGCGACGCCGATCAGGATGTCAGCCCACGCGCTGCCGCTGAACGCGATGAACGCGGTCAGGGCCACGGCGGACAAGAGTGACTTTTTCATATAAACGCTCCCATTTACGGAGTGGGCGTGGATGACACTTTCATGCGATGCCCACCCTTATCGCAGAAAGCTCAGTTTGCCGATTTTCAGGCACTTGTCACGCCGATTCATCCCCGAAGCGGCGTTAATCATGAACGTCAACCCTTCGGTTTCCAGCTCAAAAGCGATGCTCTTTCGTAAAGCCAATTATACTGCGTCACCATCTGGTTGGTGCGCGTGTACTGGTAGCCGATGAAGCCCAGTATCATCAGCACGATTGTATCGACGATGTAGTAACGCAGCGAGAACATCGTGCCGTCGAACAGCGCGTGATGGATGAACCTGATGCCGATTCCGAGGCCCAGCATGTAGAGGAACAGCTGGAAGAAGCTGCGCCAGGTCTGCGCACTCGCCTTGCCCGTCATCCATGCGGCCCAGCCGCCGAGCAGGCAGGTGACGAAGAAGAACTGCCAGATCGAGGGTTCCTCGTAGAGAATGCCCTGCATGATGATGTCTCCTGAACTCAGTGGTGCCCGCCTTCGAGATAGGCGGCGCGCACTTCCGGATTGGCGAGCAGCTCCTTGCCGGTGCCGCTCATCGTCACATTGCCGTTGACCATGACGTAGCCCCGGGTGGCGAGCTTCAGCGCGCCGAAGGCGTTCTGCTCGACCAGGAACACGGTCAGCCCCTGGGTGCGGTTCAATTCGCGGATGGCGTCGAAGATCTGCTTGACGATCAGCGGCGCCAGCCCCAGCGACGGCTCGTCGAGCAGGAGCAGCTTCGGCCGCGCCATCAGCGCGCGTCCGATCGACAGCATCTGCTGCTCGCCGCCCGATAGCGTGCCGCCGCGCTGGGCGATGCGCTCCTTCAGGCGCGGGAACAGCGTGAACACCTTCTCGACATCCTCATCATAATATTTGAGGTTGTCGAGGCTGGCGCCCATCTGCAGGTTTTCCATCACCGTCATGCGCGGGAAGATGCGGCGACCCTCCGGCGACTGGGCGATGCGCATGCGCGCGATTTCGTGCGTCGGCATCTGCGTGATGTCGGTGCCGGAAAAGGTGATCGTGCCGGCGCGAGCCCGCGGCGCGCCGAAGATGGTCATCATCAGCGTCGACTTGCCAGCGCCGTTGGCGCCGATCAGCGCCACGATCTCACCCCGGTTGACGCTGACGTCGACGCCGTTCAGCGCCCGGATGTTGCCGTAGTAGGTCTCGACGCCCTTTATATCGAGCAGCGTTGTACCGGCCATTACTTACGCCCTCCGCGCGGCTTGGGTGTCGACCCGGTCGGCTTGGCCGTGGCCCGCTTGGCAGGCGTTCTTGGCGCGGCGTTGGCCTTTGCATCGACCTGCTCTGCTTTCGAGGCGCCCTTCGACACCGTGACGCGCTCGCCCTCGCTATGGCCGATCGTGTCGGTCACCGGTCCGGCGAGAAACGAAGACGACGTGCCCGGGCCGTGCGCGGCGTCGGGGCCGGTGTCCAGCTGCTCGATGACGTCCTCGTCGCCGACCTCGATCAGCACCGTCTCGACCTCCTCATCGTCAACGCCGAGATAGGCGGCGATGACGCGCGGGTCGGTGCGCACCGATTGCGGACTGCCGTCCGAGATCTTGCGCCCGTATTCGAGCACCACGACATGGTCGGAAATCTGCATGACCACCGACATGTCGTGCTCGATCAAAAGGATCGAGGTGCTTTTCTTGATGTCCATCAACAGTTCATTGAGTGCCGCCGATTCCTTCGGATTGAGGCCGGCGGCCGGCTCGTCTAGGCACAGAAGCTCCGGCCCCGTGCACATGGCGCGGGCGATTTCCAGGCGCCGCTGCGCGCCATAGGGCAAATCGCCGGCGGGATCGTCGGCGCGATCAACGAGGTTGGCCTTCTCCAGCCAGTGCTTGGCCAGGTCGATCGATTCCGTCGATGCCTTGCGGTAGCTCGAGAAACCGAACAGGCCAAGCATTGTATAGCCGGACGCCTTCATCAGCTTGTTGTGCTGGGCGACCAGAAGGTTCTCCAGCAGCGTCATGCCCGAGAACAGGCGGATGTTCTGGAAGGTACGGGCCACCTTGGCGCGTGCCGGGATCTCGTGGTTCGGCAAGCGCTCGAGCAGGTAGCTCGAGCCGTCAATCCGGTTGAGCGTGATCATGCCTTCCGACGGCTTGTAGAAGCCGGTGATGCAGTTGAACACGGTGGTCTTGCCGGCGCCGTTCGGGCCGATCAGCGCGGTGATCTCGCCGCGCCTGGCCTGGAAGGACAGGTCGCCGATGGCGATCAGGCCGCCGAACTTCATCGACAAATGTTCGACCTGCAGGATGAAGTCGTTCGTGGAAGGGCTCGCACTCATCAGCCGTGACCTTCCTTGGTGAAGGAGCCCGATACCGCTTTTCGCTCCTTGAGGAAGGCGGTTGGCTCACGGCTGCCGACAAAACCGCGCGGCTTCCACAGCATGACGATGACCATGGCCATGCCGAACAACAGCATGCGGTAGAGTTCCGGCGTGAAGTCGGGACCGAACACCACCTTGAGGAAGTTCAGCTCGCGCAGGATTTCGGTGCCGCCGATCATCACCAGCGCCGCCACCGCGATGCCGCCCAGCGACCCCATGCCGCCAAGCACGACGATGGCCAGGATGATCGCCGATTCCAGGAAGACGAAGGATTCCGGGCTGACGAAGCCTTGCCGCGCGGCGAAGAAGGAGCCGGCGAAGCCACCGAACATGGCGCCGGTGGCAAAGGCGGTGAGCTTGGTGGTGGTGGTGTTGATGCCGAGCGAGCGGCAGGCGATCTCGTCCTCGCGCAGCGCTTCCCAGGCGCGGCCGACCGGCAGGCGGCGCAGCCTGATGGTGACGAAGGCAGTGAGGAAGCAGAGCCCGAGGATCAGATAATAGAGGAAAATCTTGTAGTAGGCGCCCGACTGGGCGATGCCCAAAACCTTGGCGATGTAGTTCGGGTCAGAAACGTTGAACGACATCAGGCCGAAGAACGTGACTTTCGGGATACCGGAGATACCGGCCGAGCCGTTGGTCACCTCGCGCCAGTTGATCAGCACCAGACGGATGATCTCGCCGAAGGCCAGCGTCACGATCGCCAGATAGTCGCCGCGCAGCCGGAGCACCGGAAAACCGAGCATCACGCCCCAGAACGCGGCCATCAGGCCGGCAGCCGGCAGCAGAATCCAGAACGACAGGCCGAAATGCGTGCCGAGCAGCGCATAGGCATAGGCACCGACGGCATAGAAGGCGACATAGCCGAGATCGAGCAGGCCGGCGAGGCCGATGACGATGTTCAGCCCCCAGGCCAGCATCACATAGATCAGGATCTGGATGCCGAAATTGTCGACCCATTTCAGCGAACCCTGGAAGCCGAACATAAGCACGATCACCACCGGATACAGCAACAGCACGGCAACGCCGATCTGGTTGAAGTTTCGGCGTACGAAGCCGGGCGCAGTTGCGGCCGCCGCTGGCGCCGCGGCCTTTTGCGCCTTGGCCCGTTCCAGCGCCGGCTGCGCATAGCCGACATAGACGAAGCGACCGACGGCGGTAGCGATGACGACGATGGCAAGGAGGACCCAGCGTTGCACCAGGATCAGCTCGTTCGAGATGTTCTGGTCGGTCTTCAGGCCGATGAACAACACGAACAGGCCGAGCGCGATGGCGCCGGCATAGAGCGCCTCGCGGAAAGCGCGCTGCACGGGAGTGGCGACGACGTCGCGCTCCGGGGAAACGGTGACTGCCATGAGCTCAGACCTTTTCGACTTCTGGCCGGCCCAGAATGCCGGAAGGCAGGAAGATCAGCACGATCGCCAGGATGGAGAAGGCGGCGACGTCCTTGTAGTCGATCGAGAAATAGGCCGACCACATGCTTTCAATGAAGCCGATCAACAGCCCGCCGAGCACGGCCCCGGGCAACGAACCGATACCGCCGAGCACGGCTGCGGTGAAGGCCTTCACGCCCGGCACGAAGCCGTCGGAGAACACCACGACGCCGTAATACATCAGGAACAGCGTGCCGGCGACGGCGGCAAGGGCCGCGCCCATGATGAAGGTGATGGAGATGGTACGGTCGACGTCGATGCCGAGCAGTGCCGCCATCTTGCGGTCCTGCTCGCAGGCGCGCTGCGCCCGGCCAAGCGAGGTCTTGTTGACGAGATACCAGAAGATCGCCAGCAGGATTGCCGTGACCAGAACGATGATGATCTGCTTCAGCGACACGCTGACGCCCTCGATCGTGTAGACCTTGGACACCAGCGGCGGGATCGGCTTGTTGCGCGGCCCTTGCGTCACCTGGACGAAGTTGGACAGCGCGATCGACATACCGATCGCGGTGATCAGCGGCGCCAGCCGGAACGAGCCGCGCAGCGGCCGGTAAGCCACCTTTTCGATGGTCCAGTTGTAGAGGCTGGTCAGAAGCATCGCCACGATTATCATGATCAGCAGGGCGATGACGACCGGCACTGAATAGAACATCGCGCCGAGGATGAGAAAGACGATGAGGGCGGTGAAGGCGCCGACCATGAAAATGTCGCCATGGGCGAAATTGATCATGCCGATGATGCCGTAGACCATCGTATAGCCGATTGCGATCAGCCCATAGATCGATCCCAGCGTCAGCCCGTTGATAAGCTGCTGGACGAAGTACTGCATACTGCCGTGGCTCCCCTGGAATGTCGCCTTTGTGGACGCATTCCTTTTCGTATTTCCCCTAGTCGTAAAGTTTCGAGCCCGGATTGCAACGTGATTTTTCAATCGTCGAACGTGTTTTGCCGGCACGCCATCCGATTGCCCGTTTTTTCGCTACCCGACCCCTGGACTATCGCGGACCCTATCATTGGCATAACGCAATGTCTTTGACGATTCAGCCGTATCATGCACCCCATTTCGAAGAAATCGCCGTCAAAATTAGGTGATGGGCAGGATCGTTGCGCCGGCCAAGGCCGTCCCGTTTGCGCTCCTGCTGTTCCGCTTGGTCAGGATTCTCCCTGTTTGACGACGAACCATGCGCCAACGGGTCGCAGTCGTCGATGAAGATGGTGTTCAGTCCGGTCATGCGCGCCCAGCCGCCGATAGAGGGGATGATCGTGCGGCAAGGGTCAGTAAGCCGAGCCGCCATCCCGACCGAGAACGTGCCGCTCGGTGCCGTTCAACGGGGGATTGAATACACTGACCAGGACCATGTCGCTGGCCGCGTCCGCACGCAAATAGTGCTCGTCATGTTCGTCGAGCACATAGATCGTGCCCGGCTCGATTCGGTGCACCTGGCCGGACATGTCTTCGACCTCGCCCGCGCCGGCGATGCAGTAGCAGGCCTCGAAATGCCTCCGGTAGTGCAGGCGAGATTCGCTGCCTGCGCGCACAATGGTATGGCAGACGGTGAAGCCCATGCCGTCCTGCTGCGTCAGCAGGCGATGGCTTGTGCCATTGCCCCAATCGACGAAGAAGTCAGTTTTTTCTACATCAGTCAGTTGTCTTGTAAACACGATCGTTCTCTCCAAAGGCATAGTTGGCCAACGAATGCCGCAGCGAAGGCAGGATTTCAAATGATTGCTTCTCACACGATATGTTAGTAAATTCTACAGATGGACTACATCCCACTGAATGCCGTTCGCGCTTTCGAGGCGGCTGCCCGCCATCTGAGCTTTTCGGCTGCCGGCGAAGAGCTTCACGTCACCCATCCCGCCATCAGCCACCAGATCAGGCGGCTCGAGGAATGGCTGGGCGTCTCGCTCTTTCACCGGGATGCCCGCAAGGTCCGCCTGACGGAAGCGGGGGTGCTCCTGCTAGCCTCGGCGAGCGGCGCGCTTGCCGAACTCGGCGCCACGTGCCGCCGAATACGGCGCAATGCCGGGCTTGAGACGTTGTCCGTGGGCTGTATTCCATCCATCGCCAGCCGCTGGCTGGTGCCGCGTCTGTCGGACTTCACCGCGCGTCATCCCGGTATCGGCATGAGGGTCGCCTACGCCAAGGCCGACGAGAGGCTCGGCGACGACCAGAACGACGTGCTGATCACGCTCGGTGCCGATCCATCTCCCGACGTCACCAGCCTAAAGCTGTTTTCACGCTTCAATCGGCCGGTATGCAGCCCGCACTATCTCGCACGCAGGGAGCATCTGCGCACGCCGGCCGGCATCGCCGTCGCCGACCTTCTGCACGACGAGACTCGCCAGGGCTGGCGTGAATGGTTTCTGGAGGCCGGACTGCCCGGGGTCGATGTGGGCAACGGACCGGTTTTTGCCGACTTCAACATTCTTGCCACGGCGGTCATCGCCGGTCACGGCGTGGCGCTCTGTCCGGTCGAGGTTTTTCGCGACGAGTTGAGGCGCGGCGACCTGATCGTTCTGTCGGAGGTCGCGACAAACCGCGACAAGGGCTACTTCCTGACGATGTCGGCGCAAGCCTCACCGGCAGCGCTCAAATTCGCCGACTGGTTTCGCCAGGAGGTTTCAGCCGACAAACAATCTCAGGCCGGCCCAATCGACGTCACTTGACGATGAACCCATGCGCGAACGGATCGCGGTCGTCGATGAAGATGGTGTTCAGTCCGGTCATCCGCGCCCAGCCGCCGATCGAGGGGATAATCGCCGGCTTGCCCGCGACGCTGGCTTCCTTTTCGACCCTGCCCTTGAACAGCGAGCCGATGATCGATTCATGCACGAAGCTGTCGCCGGCCTTGAGCTTGCCCTTGGCATGAAGCTGCGCCATCCGCGCCGAGGTTCCGGTGCCGCAAGGTGAGCGGTCGATCGCCTTGTCGCCGTAGAAGACGGCATTGCGCGCATCCGCTTCAGGATGCGTCGGCTTGCCGGTCCACAGCATGTGCGACAGCCGGTTGATGCCCGGGTTCTCGGGATGCTCGAATGTGTACTTCTCGTTCAGCCGTTGCCGCACCACCGGGCTCCAGGCGATGAGGTCGCCGGCGGAATGATCGGCCATGTCGCGGTAATTGTCCTGGGGCTCGACGATGGCGTAGAAATTGCCGCCATAGGCGACGTCGACCTTGATCTCGCCGAGCTGCGGACATTCCACCGTCAGGCCCTCGGCATAGAGGAAGGATGGCACATTGGTGATGCGCACCTCCTCGACATACTCGCCGACCTGTTTGTACTCGGCGATGACCAGGCCGGCAGGCGTGTCGAGCCTCAGCACGCCCGGTGTCTTCGGCTTGATCAGCCCGTGCTCGATCGCCATCGTCACCGTGCCGATGGTGCCGTGGCCGCACATCGGCAGGCAGCCCGAGGTCTCGATGAACAGGATGGCGATGTCGCAATCCTCGCGCGTCGGCGCATAGAGGATCGAGCCCGACATCACGTCGTGGCCGCGCGGTTCGAACATCAGCCCGGTGCGGATCCAGTCATATTCGGCGAGGAAATGCGCGCGCCGCTCCATCATCGTCGAACCCTGGAGCAGCGGCCCGCCGCCGGCGACCAGCCGCACCGGATTGCCGCAGGTATGGCCGTCGATGCAGAAGAAGGATTGCTTGGCCATGACGTCTCCTGGAACTCAAAACCGTTGTGGACTGAAGGGAGCGAGATCGATCGGCGGAGTCTGCCCGAGAACCAGATCGCGGATCAAGCGGCCGGTGGCCGCCGACTGGGTCAGGCCAAGATGGCCGTGGCCGAAGGCATAGAAGACCGATGCGCTGTTCCGGGCACCGCCGATGACCGGCAGCGAATCCGGCAGCGACGGCCGGAACCCCATCCATTCGCGACCGCCGGCCGGATCGAGTCCGGGCAGGAAGGCTTTCGCCTTTTCCAGCATGGCCTTCGAGCGGGCGAAATTCGGCGGCCGCTCGATGCCGCCGAGTTCGACCGCGCCACCGACGCGCAAGCCCGTTTCGAGCGGCGTGATGACGAAGCCATGGCGGGAGAAGATCAGTTGCCGCTTCACGTCGAAAGCGGTCTTCGGCAGCGTCGTGTTGTAGCCGCGCTCGGTCTCCAGCGGGATGCGCTCGCCGAGGTTTTTCGCTAGCAGATGCGACCATGCTCCGGCGGCGATGATGAGCTGCCTTGCCCGTCGCGTGGTGCCATCGGCAAGCGTCAGCGTCGCACCGTCCTGGCCCGCATCGACACGCTCGATCCGGGTTTTTTCGAAGCGGGCGCCAAGACCCTCGGCATAGGCCCAGACCGCCTTGCCGAGTAGTTTGGGATCAGCGACGGTTTTCCATCCCGGCACGAACGTGGCCTTGACGAAACGCGGCGACAGGCCTGGCTGCAGCCCCGCCAGTTCCTCGCCCTCAACATGGCGGAAGCCGATGCCGAAGCGCTCGCGCGCCGCCCAGCTCGGCAGCGAAGCGCGAAACTCGGCCTCGCTCTCGTAGAACTCCAGCGAGCCGTCCTCGCGCAGCATCGGCCGCGTGCCGGAGCGATCGAGCAGGCCCATCCATTCCGCCTCGGCAAGCCGCATCATGCCGACCTGCGCCGCAAGGCTGGCTTCGTAGAGATCGGCCCGCCCGGCGCGCCAGAAGCGGAACAGCCAGGGCAGGAGTTTCGGCAGATAGGCGGGCGGAATGCTGAGCGGCCCCAGCGGATCGGCAAGCCATTTCGGCAATTGCCTGATCATGCCCTTGTGCGCGAGCGGCAGCACGTCGGAAAAGGCGAAGGCGGCGGCAGTGCCGGAACTCGTCTCCTCGCAAATGCCGGTCCGATCGAAGATCGTGACGTTTCTCCCCGCCTCGGTGAGATAGGCGGCGGCACAGATGCCGATGATGCCGCCACCGACGATGGCGATGTCTTCACCTTCTCCCTGTTCACGGGGAGAAGGTGCCCGAAGGGCGGATGAGGGGCTGCGCCCTTCTTCTGCCGATTTGGAATTTCCTTGCACGTGGGCGCTACCCCTTATCAGCTGCCGCCATCTTCTAAGAGATTACTTATAACTGCGGCAGCTTCGGCCGCACTGCCAATGCGTCCTTGACGATCTTCTCGACCGCCTTGCGGCGCTCGCCCGACAGCGGCTGGCGCGGCATGCGCACGCGGTCGTTGGTTTGAATAGCAAACACTTCCGCCAGCTTGATGTTCTGCACCAGATAGGTCGACACGTCGAGGTCGAGCAGCGGCCGGAACCAGCGATAGATGGAGAGAGCCTCCTCGCGGCGACCCTGCTTCATCAGCTGGTAGATGGCGACCGTCTCGCGCGGGAAGGCGGTGACCAGCCCGGCCACCCAGCCGATGGCGCCCACCGACAGTGCCTCGAAGGCGAGATTGTCGACGCCGGTGAACAGGTCGTAGCGTGTGCCGAAGCGGTTGATGATCTCAGTCGAGCGACGGATGTCGTCGGAGGATTCCTTGATGGCGACAAAGCGCTTGTCGGCCGCCAGTTCCTCCATCTGGTCGACGGTAACGTCGACGCGGTAGGCGAGCCGGTTGGAGTAGATCATGACCGGCAGGTCGCCGGCCTCGGCGACGGCGCGGAGCGCCGCGACCGTCTCTTCCTCATTGGTGTGATAGATAGGGCTCGGCACGACCATCAGTCCGTTGGCGCCTTCCTTGGCGGCGCGGCGCGCGATGCTGGCCGCCTCGCGGGTGCCGGCCTCGTTGACCGTCAGCAGCACCGGCTTCTTGCCGGCGACCTTCTGTGCCGTCTTCAGCACCTCGATCTTCTCGTCATGCGACAGCATCGGCCCTTCGCCGAGCGAGCCGCAAACGATGATGCCGTCGCAACCGGCCTCCATCTGTAGTGCAAAGCAGCGCTCCATCTCGGCGTGGTCGAGGCGGTCGTCCTCGGTGAATTTGGTCGTGACGGCGGGGAAAACTCCGGTCCACATAGTTATCTCTCCATCTGATATATCAGTGATATATTTGACAAGAAACCCGCTGTCAATGCGGAATCTGTTATGATATATCTAAAATATATCAGAGGGCGCGATGGCATTGTGGGATGATATATCTGGCTACGAGCCAGCGGCGGCAAAAGCCTATCGCATGCTCGAGCACATGATCGTGACGCTCGAATTGGCGCCGGCCAGTTTCGTCACCGAAGGCGCGCTGATCGAACGCCTCGGCCTCGGCCGCACGCCGGTGCGCGAAGCGATCCAGCGCCTGGCCTGGGAAGGACTGCTCGATGTCCGGCCACGTGCCGGCATCGCGATTGCTCCGCTCCATCCCGGCGACTGGCTGCGCGTCCTCGACGCGCGTCGCGGCGTCGAGGTGGTGCTCGCCCGCTCGGCCGCACGCTTCGTCACCCGCGAGGCGGCCGACCTGTTTCACGAAGCCGCCCTTGCCATGCAGAAGGCGGTGATTTCGGGCAATGTGCTGGCCTTCATCCAGGCCGACAAGGCGCTCGACGAGGCGCTTGCGCAGGCCGCCGACAACCCGTTCGCGGCGCGGCTTGCCGCACCCTTGCAGACCCACAGCCGCCGCTTCTGGTTCCGCTACAAGGCCGATACCGGGCTCGCCGAATCGGCCGAGCACCATGTCGCGCTGATCCGCTCGATCCTCGATGGCGACGAGGAAGGAGCAGCAAAGGACGCCAAGCGGCTGATGGCGCTGCTGCGTGGCCATGCCGAGACGGCGGCGACGCGATAGACGAATCGGAATCAGCGTTCGGCCGGCTCCTTCTGCGCCGCCCATTTCAACAAGGCGTCGAGAGCCGGGCATAGCGCCTGGCCCCAGTCGGTCAGGCAGTACTCGACCTTCGGCGGCACCTGGTGATGCACGATTCGGCGTACGATGCCGTCGGCCTCCATCTGCCGCAGCTGCTGGATCAGCATCTTCTGCGAGATCGCCGGGATCGCCCGTTCGAGATCGGAAAAGCGAAGCACCTTGCCGCCGAACAGGTGAAACAGGATCACCAGTTTCCAACGGCCCTCCAGAATACGCAGCACATTCTCGACGCCACTCGCCGCTGACAACGGCGTCAGCACCTCGACCTTACCTTCGGGCCCGTCCTTACTTTCAGGTAAGTACCTTACTTTTTCGTCGGTTCTTGTCATTTCTTCAGCATATCTCATTTTAGGAACCGGACAAGCGCCGCGGCCGTCAGGTCGACAGTGGCAATCGGAACCGGAGACGAGCCCATGACCATGAAACTGCCCCAGCCACTGGTGGATTATTTTGCCGCCAAGAACAGGCATGACATCGACGGAATGCTCATCCCCTTCTCACCGAACGCAACGGTCCGTGATGAAGGCGAAACCCATCAGGGGGCAGCCGCCATCCGTGACTGGATGGAAGCAACCACACGCAAATATCGGGTGACGGTCGAGGTTGCCGGCGCGACGGTCGATGGCCATGCATGGCGGGTCGCCGGCATCGTGTCGGGCAATTTCCCCGGCAGTCCGGCGACACTCCATTACAACTTCACGCTGGCCGACGAAGGGATCACGCGGTTGGAGATCGGCGCATGACGATGCTGCCGGCGAGGCCATTGTTCATCGGCTTTGACGGCGGGCGCGCAAGGCACAGCGCTCGTTCCGTCACGCATCGTGGCCGGGCTGGGCCACCACGTTTTCCCAATTGTTGCCGGCCGCGATGATGCAGCTTGTGCCGGCGACATCGGTGACGACGATCGTCCAGGTTCCGCTCTTGGCGACGAAGACTTCCATGATCGCGGTCTGACCGATCAGCCCGAACGCAAACTGCTTTTCCTGGAAATTCTCGCTCAGATGCGCGACGAGAACGCCGTGCTCAACGCAGAACTGGTACTGGGCGCTGGCGGCACTCGTACCCATCGCCAGTGCACCGGCAAGAACCAGGGTCTTCACCCAAGCTGACAGAGATTTGCGTGCCATAAAGCACCTCCTTTGCCATCGCGTCCCGGCAAGAAGAGGTGGTTGACGGCCTCATTTTGCCGGGGCGACCCAGGCCGGTTCCGACGTCATCATCGCGTCGCTCCTTTCTGTGTTCCGGTCTGCCGTCCAGCGGATGTTCCCGCTATGTTCCATATATGGTGCTGGCCAAGGAAAATAACAAGCGGGCGCCGCCCGCTTGTTCCCTTTTAGATCCGAAAGACAGTCGCGGTCTGGCCATGCCGCAACAGCCTTGGAAAACCTTCAGGTACCCGGCAGGGCAGCCACCATCGTCGCACCGTCCCAACCTTCGCCCGCCATGATGACGCAACTCTGACCTTGCGTGTCGGTGGCAAGGATCGTCCAGGTGCCCTGCTCGGAAACGAAGACCTCAAGGATGACGCTTGGATTGACCAGGCCGCGTGCGGTTTCGCTTTCGTGGAACTTGTCGCCGAGCGCCCTGACGATGTCGGCGCGCGCCGCGCATTGTTCGGCCGCCGCAGCTGGGGTGGCAAAGGACGCCGCCGTCGCCACGCAAAGCATCATTGCCGTGAGACGTACCATCTCACACCTCCTTGCACCGGTGACGCTCGAAACAATCGCCACCGCCATCGATCCGCCGGCCCTCCGCGGCGGCGCTTAGCGAGGTAAGATCACCGCTGCCCGCATGGTTCCATCACATTAGCATTCCGGCAGATACTGGCCGCGATCCGTAATCCCAGAAAGCAAAAGGCCCGGTTCTTGGCCGGGCCTTTGATTGTCGATATTCGAAACGGATCAGTTCATCGTCGGAATGACGAATTCCGCGCCGTCCTTGATGCCGGACGGCCAGCGCGAGGTGACCGTCTTGGTCTTGGTGTAGAAGCGGAACGCATCCGCGCCGTGCTGGTTGAGGTCGCCGAAGGACGACGCCTTCCAGCCGCCGAAGGTGTAATAGGCGATCGGCACCGGGATCGGCACGTTGACGCCGACCATGCCGACCTGGACCCGCGAGGCAAAGTCGCGCGCCGCGTCGCCGTCGCGGGTGTAGATGGCGACGCCATTGCCCATCTCGTGGTCGTTGGCGAGCTTGATGGCGTTCTCGTAGGTCGGCGCGCGCACCACCGAGAGCACCGGCCCAAAGATCTCTTCCTTGTAGATGCGCATGTCGGCGGTGACGTTGTCGAACAGGCAGCCACCCATATAGTAGCCGTTCTCGTAACCCTGCATGGAGAAGCCGCGGCCGTCGACGACCAGCTTGGCGCCTTCCTTGACGCCGATGTCGACATAGCCCTTGACCCGCTCCAGCGCCTGCGCCGTCACCAGCGGGCCGAAATCGGCGGATGAATCCGTCGACGGGCCGACCTTCAGGCTTTCGACGCGCGGGATCAGCTTTTCCATCAGCCGGTTGGCGGTGTCGTTGCCGACCGGCACAGCCACCGAGATCGCCATGCAGCGCTCACCGGCCGAGCCATAGCCGGCGCCGATCAGCGCGTCGACGGTCTGGTCCATGTCGGCGTCGGGCATGATGATCATGTGGTTCTTGGCACCGCCGAAGCACTGCACGCGCTTACCGGCTGCGGTGCCGCGCGAATAGATGTAGTGGGCGATCGGCGTCGAGCCGACGAAGCCGACGGCCTTGATGTCCGGATCGTCGAGGATGGCGTCGACCACTTCCTTGTCGCCATTGACGACGTTGAGGATGCCGGCCGGCAGGCCGGCCTCGAGGAACAGTTCGGCAATGCGGATCGGTACGCCCGGATCACGCTCGGAAGGCTTCAGGATGAAGGCGTTGCCGCAGGCGATGGCCGGCGCGATCTTCCACAGCGGGATCATCGCCGGGAAGTTGAACGGGGTGATGCCGGCGACAACGCCGAGCGGCTGGCGCATCGAATAGACGTCGATGCCGGGGCCGGCGCCGTCGGTGAATTCGCCCTTCATCATATGCGGCGCGCCGATGCAGACTTCGACCACTTCGAGGCCGCGCTGGATGTCGCCCTTGGCGTCGGCGATGGTCTTGCCGTGCTCGCGCGCCAGGATGTCGGCCAACTGGTCATAATCCCTGGCGACCAGTTCGAGGAATTTCATCAGGATGCGGACGCGGCGCTGCGGGTTGGTGGCGGCCCATTTCGGCTGCGCCGCCTTGGCGTTCTCGACCGCAGCGCGCAGTTCCGCCTGCGAAGCCAGTGCCACCGTGCCACGCACGGAGCCGTCCATCGGCTGCATGACATCCTGCTTGCGGCCGCTGGTCCCGGCGACATGCTTGCCGCCGATGTAATGACCGTATTCGATCATGATCTCTCTCCCTTGTTTTGGATGAGCCATTGTCCGCCTTTGTCGGGGCGATGGCAACGCGAGCCAGAACGCAACCGTTGTGCGGGAAATAGATAGCGCTGGGTGTCTGTGCATCAATTGCCGCAAATGATAGGGTGTGCTTGTCGTCACAGGAACTCCAACGTTGAGCTTCGTCACGCCCCCCTCTGTCCTGCCGGACATCTCCCCCTCCAGGGGGGAGATTGAGCTGTCATCTCTGCTTTCGCCAATCACAAAGGTTGGCAATTGGGAGCTGCCGGCGAAACCGCCAATCTCCCCCCTAGAGGGGGAGATGTCCGGCAGGACAGAGGGGGGCGCGAAGGAACGCAACGTCGACCATCATCATACGGACCACCCCCATGAACTGGGATGACGTCCGCATCTTCCTCGCCGTGGCTCGCGCCGGGCAGATCCTTGGCGCGGCAAAGCGCCTTGAACTCAACCACGCCACCGTCTCGCGCCGCATCGCCGCGCTCGAGGACGCGCTCAGGACAAAGCTCTTTCGCCGGCTGACCACCGGCAGTGAGTTGACGCCGGCGGGCGAACGCTTCCTCGACATTGCCGAGCGCATGGAGAGCGACATGATCGCCGCGCGCTCGACCGTGGCCGGCGAAGGCGACGACATCTCCGGCACGGTGCGCATTGGCGCGCCCGACGGCTTCGGCGTCGCCTTCCTGGCCAAGCACCTCGGCCAGCTGACGACACTCCACCGCGAACTCACCATCCAGCTGGTGCCTGTGCCGCGCTCGTTCTCGCTGTCCAGGCGCGAGGCCGACATCGCCATCACCGTCGAGCGGCCGACCGAGGGCCGGCTGGTCGCGGGCAAGCTGGTCGACTACACGCTCGGCCTGTTTGCCTCGCGCACCTACGTCGAGGCGCATGGCCTGCCGCAAACGGCAGCCGCGCTTGGCCAGCATACGCTGATCGGCTACGTGCCCGACCTCATCGTTAGCCCCTCGCTCGACTATGCGGCCGAGTTCAGCGCCGATTGGCGCACCAGCTTCGCCATCTCCTCGGCGCTCGGCCAGGCCGAGGCGGTGCGCTCCGGCGCCGGCATCGGCATCCTGCACACTTTCGTCGCCCGCTCCATGCCGGAGTTGGTGCCCGTCGACATCGTGGCCCCTATCCGCCGCGCCTACTGGCTGGTCTATCACGAATCGGTGAGGCCGCTGCGCCGTGTCCAGGTGGTCGCCGGCTTCATTACAAAGGTGGTGGAGCGGGAGCGAACGCTGTTCGTCTGAGCGCCTTGCCCTTGCCACAAAATCGGCCAGTGTGGCATCCGCCACCGAGCGGCAAGCGCGGGTGGACCATTTTCGAAAGCTGGCGCGGAAACAATGCGAGCCGTTCTTGCCATCCTGCCGCTGGTTTTCCTATCGGGCTGCGCCAACCCCTGGACCAAGGTGCCCGAAGCGGAATTGCCGAAACCGATCCGCTATGCCCTGGCCCGCCCCTCACCTTTCGTCTTCGGCAATTATTGCGGCCCGGGCACGCGTAGCGGCGACCTGTCGTTGAGGCCGGTCGACCGCCTCGATGCCGCCTGCCAGACCCATGACGCCTGCTACATCGCCCGCCACGATCATTGCGATTGCGATGGCGCGCTTGTCGCCTCGGCAAGGACGATCCGCGACGACAATTCGGCTCCACGGAAAATGCGCAACGAGGCCGAGCTTTTGATCGCCACCTTCGCTGTCCCCGTCTGCAAGGTGTTTCCGCAGGGCTTCATGCCGCCGCGCGATCCCGCCCAGCTCAAGGCGATGAACGGGGCGACAGGGTGAGTAAGCGTAATACTGGATGCCTGGCCCTGCTCTGGCTGGCGTGGATGGCGCTGGCCGGTTGCGCCGGCCCGCATCGCGGCACATGCGATTTCTTTCCCGGCGAAAACACCTGCACGCGCCCGTCCCTGTCGGCCAAGGCGCCTGGACCGGACATCGCGGCTGCCCAGTATTTCGGCGGCCCTGGCGAGAGCGACTACGAGAAGCAGTTCCTGGCGCTGCTCGCCCACAACGAGATCGGTGCCATGGACCGGGCGAACGGCACAGGCCCCTTCGGTCACGACCGCCACGACATCGCCAACAGTGACTTCCAGGCGACATACCGGACGCTGGAACGGCTGGCAAAGCCTGTCGCCGCGACACAGGTACCGCCGACGCACGGCAAACCCGGCGAAGGCCACTTCACGGCGCGCTGGCGGGCGTCGCGGCAGACGCTTTATGTCGATGCCGCGGCTCGGCCTTCCGAGGCGAAGACGTTCACCTTTTCCGGCCTGCAGTCCCGCTCGGTCGAGATCGCGCTGCGCCAGGCCGGCGCCAAGGCGGTCGACATTGGCGGCACCTGCGACGGGGCGCTGGCGATCCGCGCCGATGGCCGCTCCCGCACCATAGAGCGGGGTGCGGCCTTCAGCTTCCGCCTGCCGGCAAGCGACACCTCGATCAGCCTGTTTCCGGACGAGACCCTGAACCGCTGCGACTTGAAAATCCGCTCCAGCCTGGCGCCGGCCGGCGCGCCGCTCACCATCCTGCGCGAAGAGACCGCCGATCCGGCGCTTGCCGCACTCGACAGCCTATACGAGCGCTGCCCGGAACCTGATCCGGCGGGGCTGAAGGAACTCGACCGCGTCTTCTACGCCAGCCGCTGGCTGTCGCAGAGCTGCGCGATGCCGCTCGCTAAGCCGCGCCTGCTGCGCAAATCGCGCGACGGTTTTAACGCCAAGGTCGAAGCCTTGCTGGGCGCGACGCTGCCTGACAGCGCCTTCGACAAGGGCGACCCGGAGTTGCCGCTCGATTTCTCGCACGCGCCAAAGCTCAGGCTGATCTATCTGTCGTCGCTGGAGTTCAAGGCGGATTTTTCCGGACGCATCATCGAGCGGCTGATCCGCCACCACGCCGCTTTGGGCACCAAGTTGCGCATCATGGTGACCGACGTGCTCGAGCGCGAGAAGGACGACGCCATGCTGCACCGGCTGGCGGCCGAATTCCCCAATGTCGAACTGCAGGAATACCGCTGGAAGGCCGACCGCGGCGCGCCGATCGACGAGCAGCTGTCGCAGCTGCACAAGACCCATCACGTCAAGATGCTGGCGACGCTGGCCGCGGATCCCGGCCGCTCACGCGTCATCATCGGAGGCCGCAACATTCATGACGGCTTCCTGTTCCACAAGCCGGTCGACCTGTCGCGCTACCCCTACCTGCAGCAATACGGCAAGACCGACGGCTTCTCGCTGAACTACTACTCGAACTGGAGCGACTTCGACATCGAGATCGCCGACCCGGCAACAGTCGAAACGCTCGCCGCGCATCTTTCGACCCTGTGGCTGCACGACGCCGACACCAACATCTCCCGGCCGTTCTCCATCCCCGTCCGCTCAGGCAGCCGGCTTCCGTCAGGCGTGGCGCGGCATTTCATTTCCGTGCCCTATGAGGACGGGCATGCGCTGGAGAATTATTTCGTCGAGCTGATCGACACCGCCGAGCATCACATCCAGATCGTCAATCCCTATCTCAATCTGACGCCGAAGCTCGCTTTGGCCTTCGACCGGGCGCTGGCGCGCGGCGTGAAGATCGATATCGTCGGCCGCATCGACCTCAAGGGCGACATCGGCGGCAAATTCCTCACCGCGCTCAACAAGCTGTTCGTCGAGAAGTATGGCGACCGCATCGACATCCGCGAATTCAAGGCGCCGGACGTCGTGCTGCATTCCAAGATCATGATGATCGACGAAAGGCTGGTTACGATCTCGTCGGTCAACCTCAACAACCGCAGCTTCTTCCACGACTCGGAAAACGGCATGATGGTGCTCGATCCCGCCTTCTATCGCCGCATGAAGCCGATCTATGACGACTATCTCGCCCATTCGAACCCGGTATCCACCAACGTGACGATCCCCTGGGCCTACCGGCTGCTGTTCTCAGAAGGCTGGGTGAAGCAGGCGTTCTGAAGCAATTCCAGGAAAAGTGTGAAGCGGTTTTCCGTCCGGGATTGCATCAAACAAAGAGATAAGCGTGATCTCGAACCGAAGGTTCGGTAAATATCATGCTCAAAAGCTACTTCAGATAGCGGTCTGGGCTGAGGTCGCGGGCGTTGATCTCCGGCACCCGGTTGGAGATGATGTCGGCCAGCACCCTGGCCGAGCCGCAGGCCATGGTCCAGCCGAGCGTGCCGTGGCCGGTGTTGAGGTAGAGGTTGGACAATTCGCTTTGGCCGATCAGCGGCGGCCCGTCCGGCGTCATCGGCCGCAGGCCGCACCAGAAGCTCGCCGCCTTGAGGTCACCGCCGCCCGGAAACAGATCGCCGACCGAATGCTCGAGCGTGCGCCGGCGCGTTTCGTGCAGCCTGAGATCGAAGCCAGAAATCTCCGCCGTACCGCCGACGCGGATGCGGTCTCCAAGCCTGGTGATCGCCACCTTGTAGGTCTCGTCCATCACAGTCGAGACGGGTGCCGCGTCGGCGTCCTTGATCGGCACCGTGATCGAATAGCCCTTGACCGGATAGACCGGGATCGGCCGCTTTACTTTGCGCATGAACTGGGCCGAATAGCTGCCCATCGCCATCACATAGGCGTCAGCCGATCGTCCGCCCTTGTCGGTGTTGATGTGTTTGATGCGATTGCGGGTCCTGACGATGTACGAGATCGTCGTCCCGTATTCGAAGGTCACGCCGCGCGCTACGCAGAGCTCGGCCATGCGGTCGGTGAACATCTTGCAATCGCCGGTCTCGTCGCCGGGCAGCCTGAGGCCGCCGACGAATTTGCCGCGCACGTTGGCCAGTGCCGGCTCGGCTCCGATGCAGCCTTCGGGATCGAGAAGTTCGTAGGGGACGCCGTATTTCTTCAGCACCTCGACGTCGCCGCCGGTGCCGTCGAGCTGCTTTTGCGTGCGAAACAGCTGCAGCGTGCCTTTGGTCCGCTCGTCATAGGCGATGCCTGTCGCCGCGCGCAGCGCCTTCAGCGTATCGCGGCTGTATTCGGCCAAAGGCACCATGCGCGACTTGTTCAGCGCGTAGCGCTCGGCCGTGCAATTGCGCAGCATCTTGAGCAGCCATGTCCACATATGCGGATCGAAGGCGGGCCGCACCACCAGCGGGCCATGCTTCATCAGCAGCCATTTGATCGCCTTCAGCGGAATGCCAGGCCCCGCCCATGGCGAGGCATAGCCCGGCGAGACCTCGCCGGCATTGGCGAAGCTTGTTTCCAGCGCCGGCCCCTTCTGGCGGTCGAACACCGTCACCTCATGGCCGGCCTCGGCGAGATAATAGGCAGTGGTGACCCCGATCACGCCGCCGCCCAACACGAAGATCTTCATCGCATCACTCTCCACGACGACGTCTCGTCAGGCCGGGTCGTCATGCTCTGTCTGCCGGATTTTCGAGCGCCCGCCAAGTACCGCGTTGCTATCCGTGCACGTAGCGCCGATGAAAGCGGGCCCCGAGGCTGGTCAGGATTTCATAGCCGATCGTGCCGGCATGGCCGGCCGCGTCATCGACGCTTTGCGACGGGCCGAGCAATTCGACTAGATCGCCCTCGCCGAGCGTGCCCACGGGGAGCGCGGAAATGTCGAGGATGATCGAATCCATCGATACGCGTCCGAGAAAGGGCAGGCCGACCGTACCGAGCCAGGCGGCCGAGGCGGCGCGGCGATGCCAGCCGTCGGCATAGCCGAGCGAGATCGTCGCCGCTTCCAACGGGCCGGTTGCACGAAACGTATGGCCATAGCCGACGCCGGCGCCCTTCTCGAGGCTGCGCGTCTGGACGACTTTCGCCTGCAGCCGCACCACCGGCAGCATCGGGTTCGGTTCGCTCGGCGTCGGATTGATGCCGTAGAGCGCCGCCCCCGGGCGGGCGAGGTCGAAATGAAAGGCCGACCCCAGGAAGATGCCGGACGAATTGGCGAGCGAAGCAGGCGCTTCTGGCAGCATCTTGCGCAAGCGCTCGAAGGCCAGCCACTGCCGCTCATTGGCGGGATGTTGCGGCTCGTCGGCGCAGGCGAGATGGCTCATCACCAGGACGATTTCGACGCCGTCGAAAGCGCGCCGATCCTGGCTGATCGCCTCGACCTCCGCCGGCGGCATGCCGAGCCGCGACATGCCGCTGTCGACCTGGATCGCGGCCGGGACCTTGCGGTCGGCCTGCTGGCCGGCGTTGCTCCAGGCCTTCAGTTGTCCGACGCTGTTGATGACGGGAACAAGCTCCGCCGCAATCGCTTCCGGCTCGGAGCCAGGCGGCAGGCCGTTGAGGACATGGATCGCCGGTCCGGGTCCGAGTTCCCCGCGCAGCGCCATGCCCTCGGCGAGCAGCGCGACGAAGAATGTGGTGCAGCCTTCGGCCGACAGCGCCCTCGCCACGGGCGCCGCGCCCAGGCCATAGCCGTCGGCCTTGACGACACCGGCGCACGGCACGCTCCCAAGCTGCGCCTTCAGCCGCCGATAGTTCTCGCTTATGGCACCGAGATCGATGGTCAGGATGGCGCCGGCCACCGCTTCACTGACCAGCTCACCTTGCGTGGCGATGCTTTCGGGAACGTTTTTGGAGGCGTCGTTCATACCGACCCTGTGCGAAGCAGCTCAGCATCCATAAGACCACGAAACCGACGCAGCGACCATGCGCGATCGCGCTGGTTACGCCACCAGATGCCGGAACGCCGCCACCACGTCCTCATAGACCTTGCGCTTGAACGGCACGATCAGGTCGGGCAAGTCGCGCATCGGCCGCCACGCCCATTGGTCGAACTCGGCCGTGTGGCCGCCCGGTGGCGGGTTGATCTGGATCTCGCTCTCGTCGCCGTGAAAACGATAGGCGAACCATTTCTGCGTCTGGCCGCGATAGCGGCCCTTGAAGGCGATGCCGACCAGATGCGGCGGCAGGTCGTAATTGATCCAGTGCGGCGCCTCGGCCAGCAGCGAGACCGAGCGCATGCCGGTCTCCTCGTAGAGTTCCCGCGCGGCCGCCTCGAGCGGATCCTCGCCCTTGTCGATGCCGCCCTGCGGCATCTGCCAGAGCTGCGTGGTGCCGGCGAATTCGCTGTCCGGCTCGGCGATGCGGTGACCGACCCAGACCAGCCCTTCGCCATTGAGGATCATCAATCCGACACAGGGGCGGTAAGGCAGCGTCTCGGGATCGACCGGTTTTGTCTTCGCCATCAGTCAGTCTTTCCAGCTTTCCGCCGCTTTTGAGAATTCGCTCGGGAGAGAATTATCGAGAACGGCTGCTAGCCTTTTTGCGGATCGATGGCCACCGCCGAAATCGGCACGATCTCGATGCCGCGCTTCTTGGCTTCCGTCACCCAGGACGACACCGTGTCGACCGTCAGATCGAATGCCGAGCCGACGCCGACAGCAAAACCCTTTGCCCGCGCCGTGGCCTCGAGCTCGTCCAGTTTCTTCAGGATGGCGCCGCGGTCCTGCACCGCATCGATCGACGTGTCGCCGGCGACGAACGGCACGCCGTCCTTGAGCGCCAGGTCGGGCGCCAGGCTGCGCGCCGACGAACCATCGTCGACATAGGCCAAGCCGCGCTTGCCGAGCTCGGCCATGAACGGCCCCATCGCCGCGGAATCGGCCGAGAAGCGGGCGCCCATATAGTTCATCACGCCGGTATAGTTGGTGGTTCGCGACAGCGCCCAGTGCAGGCTCTTCAAATTCTCGTCCGGGCTCGCCACCACCGTCAGCGTGTTGCGGCCGGGATTGACGTTGGGATAGTCGAACGGCTCGAGCGGTACCTGCATGACGATCTCGTGCCCGCTCTGTCGCGCCGCCTGCATCCACCGGCCGATGCTGTTGCCTTGCGGGGCAAAGGCCAGCGTCACCTCGGCCGGCAGCTTGGCGATGGCCGCCTGGGTACCGGTCTGCGACACGGCGAGCCCGCCGATGACGATCGCCACGCGCGCGCCGCGCGATCCCGACCACGGCCGCGCATAGACGTCGAACGGACGCCTGCCGTCGGCGGCACGCATCGGCAGCGGCCCGGTTTCGCTGGTCTCGATCAGCGCCTTGTCGGGAATATGCGCGATCTTCAGGTTCTGGCCGACCGTCGAGGGGTCGCGAATGACGATCGCCGCCTTCGGCGGACCGTCGCCTTCTTCGGTCTGCACATGGATGATCTGCGGCCCGTCGGTCTTGGGAGAGGTTTCCTTGGGCGGCGTTTCCGTCTTGGGCGCGGCGGTCACCTTCGGCGTCGAAACGGCAACCTCTTCCGGCTTGCGGAACGGCTTTTCGCGCAGCGCGATCGCGCTTGAGATACCGACCACGGCCAGCACCGCCAGCGTGGCCCCGACCGTGCCGGCGCTGAGCCCGCGCGACGCGGCACGCGGCGGCCGGATCGTCTGTCCGAGCGGGCGTTCGATGTCCTTGCTGATGTCAGCCAACTTGTGTCCCCGGAAGCACGACCCTTAAGTGAAAGTCACCTTTTACGAGACATGCTGCGCAAAATTCGCAATCGCCGGCGCGTTAACCCAGACGCGTGGCGCTCCAACCGCGGTCCCCCGAATCAAACTGCCGGAACCTCGCGGCCCCGGCAGCATCGCATTGCTTTGATCGGGCGGCCAGAGCCTTGCTCTGACCACTCGGTCCTTACTGGTTGAGCACGGCCTTGTCCGGATTCGGCGGAAACGCCGGATCGGTCTTCTGGCCGCGCAGCAGCTCTTCGGCATAGATCAGCTGCAAATCGTCCTTCGGATCCGGCGGCACATAGGCAGCCGAGCCGGAGCCGGTCGAACCCTCATCGGCGCCCTTGATATGGCCCTTGAGATCCGATTCGCCGCGCGTCAGGTCCCTGCCCTGCAGATCCGGCGGCAGCGGCTGCTCGACCTTGATGTCGGGCGTGATGCCCTTGCCCTGGATCGACTTGCCGGACGGCGTGTAATAGAGCGCCGTCGTCAGGCGCAGCGCGCCGTTCTCGCCGAGCGGGATGATGGTCTGCACCGAACCCTTGCCGAAGGACTGGGTGCCGACCACCGTGGCGCGGCGCAGATCCTGCAGCGCCCCGGCGACAATTTCCGAGGCGCTCGCCGAACCGCCATTGACCAGCACGATCAGCGGCTTGCCCTTGATGTCGTCGCCCGGACGGGCGTCGAAGCGGGTGACGTCCTTCGGATCGCGGCCGCGCGTCGAGACGATCTCGCCACGGTCGAGGAAGGCGTCGGACACGCTCACCGCCTGGTCGAGCAGGCCGCCAGGATTGAGGCGCAGATCGAGCACAAAGCCCTTGAGCTTGTCGTTCGGCACCTGCTTCTTGATGCTGTCGATGGCGTTCTCGAGGTCGTCATAGGTCTTTTCGGTGAACGACGTGATCTTCATGTAGCCGATGTCGTTCTCGACCCGGAACTTGACCGCCTTGACCTTGATGATGTCGCGCACGACGGTCAGCTCGATCGGCTTGTCGGCGCCCTGGCGCAGGATGGTGAGCTTGATCGGCGTGTTGACCGGCCCGCGCATCTTCTCGACGGCGTCGTTGAGGGTCAGGCCGCGCACCTCATCGCCATCGATCTTGGCGATGTAGTCGCCGGCAAGCACGCCCGCCTTGGCGGCCGGCGTATCGTCGATCGGCGTGATCACCTTAACCAGGTCGTTTTCCATGGTGACTTCGATGCCGAGGCCGCCGAATTCGCCCTTGGTCTGCACGCGCATGTCCTGCGCCTGCTCGGCATTCATGTAGGAGGAGTGCGGATCAAGCGAGGTCAGCATGCCGTTGATGGCGTTTTCGACCAGCGACTTGTCGTCCGGCGGCGTCACATACTGCGCCCGGACGCGCTCGAAGATGTCGCCGAAGATGGCCAGCTGCTTGTAGGTCTCGGAGCCCGCAGCGTTCGCCGTCGAGCCGGGTGCGCCGTAGACCAGGCTCATCGCTGATGCGCCCATCAGCGCACCGGCAAACAGAAGCGACAGTTTCCGCATCATTTCACGTCCTTCCAGAAAAACGGTCCGCCCACCATGGGGCCGGATCGACGGGTTTTCCATCCTTGCGGAACTCGACGTAGAGCTCCGGCGTGGCATTTCCATTCTTCGAGGCCGAGGTGCTCGCCACCCGGGCCTCTCCCATCGCGCCGACCGGCTCTCCTGCGAGCACCGGCTGGCCAGTCGCGACGCTGATTCTGCTCATCCCCGCCAGGACGACATGATAGCCGTCGCCTGCGTTCAGGATCAAGAGTTGACCATAGGAGCGAAAAGGCCCCGCATAAAGCACATTTCCATCCGCCGGCGCGGTGACGATGGCGCCCGATTGTGTCGCAACCATGTCACCAAGCATCACCGCGCCGTTACCGTCATCGGTGCCGAAACGCTGTTTTATCTTGCCGATGACCGGCAGCGCGATCTGCCCCTGAAGCGCCGAAAACGGCGCTGAAGCGGTCAGCCGGTTACCTTCGGGCACCGGCAGTGCAGCCAGTTCCGTCTGCGCCGGAGCCCCTGCTTGTGCGGGAACCTCTTGCGCCGGAGCCGTGTCGCCGTCGGCCGATTTCTGCTCGCCGGCCTTGGTCTGGTCCGCCGCCTTGCGCGCCTTGTCGGCCTCGAGCGAGGCGATCAGCTCCTTCAGGCTGCCGGCCTTGGCCGCCAGTGCCTCGGAGCGCTGCTTTTCCGCCGCCAGCGCCGTTTGCGTGTCGGCTTCGAGCCTCTGTTTGGCTTCAAGCAGCATGGTGAGCCGCTTCTTTTCCGCCGTCTGCTCGCCGACCGCTTCCGTCAGCCTGGCGCGCTCGGCCTCGATCGAGGCCGTCACCCGTGTCTGTTCCTTGAGGTCGGCCAGCAATATATCGGTCTGCTGGCGCAGTTCCGGCACCACGGCGCCCAAGAGGATGGCGCTGCGCACCGACGACAGCGCGTCTTCCGGCTTGACCAGGATTGCCGGCGGCGGATTGAGCCCCATGCGCTGCAGCGCGCCGAGCACCTCAGCCAGCACGTCGCGCCTTGCGTTGAGCGAGGCGCGGATCTTCTGCTCCTCGCCCTTCAGCCCCTCCAGCTTGGCGCCGATGTCCTCGATGTCCTGGCCTAGCTTCTGCTCGGTCATCGCCGACTGGATCAGCGCCGCGGTGATCGAGGCATGATCCTTCTTGACCGCCGCTATGTCGGCCGCAAGCTTGGCCAGCCGCTCGGAAGACAGCGTGATCTCCTTCGAGACCTGCTCGTATTCGGCGCGGCTCTTGTCCGGATCGGGCGCCAGGTCGAGCGTGTTCTCGGCCCTGGCGGCACCGAGTAACAGCACGAACGCCGCCGCCGCAATGCCGCAGCCGCGCAGAATGCTCGCTCTGGTTCGTCCAAATTCAGACATTGAAGCCCGACTCTATGCGTGGCTTCGTTAACGAACAATCAACCATGTTCGATAGGTTTGCCAATGGCGTACACTCTGCCGCTGCATTGGGGCGGAAATCCGGGCGGGCGGGCGCCGATGCACAGGATTCGGCCTGGTCTAGGAGCGATGATAGGGATGTCCCGAAAGGATGGTGGCGATCCTGTAGAGCTGTTCGCCCAGCATCACCCTCACCAGCTGATGCGGCCAGGTCAGCGCGCCGAACGACACCACCAGATCGGCCTGGTCGCGCAGCGACTGGTCGTGGCCGTCGGCGCCGCCGATGGCGATGACCAGCGCCTTGCGGCCGCTGTCGCGCAGCAGGCCGATGCGGCCGGCGAAATCCTCGGAGGAAAAGCTTTTGCCGCGTTCGTCGAGCAGGATCAGCGCGGTGCCTTGCTGCAGCTGCGTCTGCAGCTTCTGGCCTTCTTCGCGCCGCCGCTCATTGGCGGTCTGGGCGCGGCCTTCGGCAATCTCGACAACGCCTGAGAATTCGAGCCCGACCGGGGGACCGCTCTTGGCGAAGCGCTCGAAATAACGGTCGGCGAGCAGCTTCTCGGGGCCGGCTTTCATCCGGCCCACGGCATGAACCGTAATCTTCATCCCTGCCTCGAAGAGCCGTCGATGCATGCTGAGCGGCATGCATCAAAACAGATGCGGCTCAGTGGAGCGTCTCTTCCTCGAGGTCCGGCGCCTGCCACATCTTTTCGAGATTGTAGAATTCGCGGACTTCGGGGCGGAAGACATGGACGATGATGTCGCCCGAATCGATCAGGACCCAGTCGGCACCGGCCAGCCCCTCGACGCGCGCCATGCCGAGGCCGGCATCCTTGAGCGCCTTGAGGAGGTGATCGGCGACAGCCGAGACATGACGGTGCGATCGGCCCGACGCGACAACCATATAGTCGCCGAGGCTCGATTTCCCCTGAATGTCGATTGAGACGATGTTTTCGGCCTTGGAGTCTTCCAGACTGGCAAGGACTGTCTTGATGGCGCGGGACACGGCGTCGTTTACGCTGATCCCGGCCGGCGAAGGCACGATGTCGGCCTTCTTCCGCAGTGCTGTTCTCAGTGTATTTCCTTTCGCAGCAAGAACAACCAAATCACCCGCCAAATCAGGTGACACCACTTAGATAGGCAGAGTTCCGTTGCAGTTTCAAGACGTGGGTCGCGGCCGCCGCCAACGCGATGCTCTGCGTTTGGTTCCAAATGCCTGCAAATATCGGAACTTTGGGCTCATTGGCGGGTTTATCGGCTTTCCCCCCAAAATCGGATTTCCCAGAATGCCTATCGATCCTCAGAACACGCTCCTCACCGTGCAGGCGGGCCTTGCCCAACTCAGCACCCTGATCGTCTCCTACTCATTCTCCGCCATCGGCGCCGTCATCCTGCTCGTTGTCGGCTATATCGTGGCCGGCCTCGCCGAGCGCTCGATCTCCGCCGGCCTGAAACACATCCATGGCTTCGACGCGACGCTGCGCCATTTCTTCTCAAAGATCGTCCGCTACGCCATCCTGATCCTCGTCGTCATCATGGTGCTCGGCCAGTTCGGCGTGCAGACCGCCTCGATCATCGCCGCCGTCGGCGCCATCGGTCTCGCCATTGGCCTGGCGCTGCAGGGCACGCTGCAGAACATCGCGGCCGGCATCATGCTGCTGGCGCTCAGGCCGTTCCGTATCGGTGAATATGTCGAGGTCGGTGCCATTTCAGGCACCGTCGAGGAGGTCGGCCTGTTCGCCACCAGGTTGCGGACGGTCGACGGCGTGTATGTGCTGGCGCCCAACTCGACCCTCTGGAACCAGCCCGTCCGCAATTTTACCCGCAACGGCGTCCGCCGTGGCGACATCACGCTGACCATCGGCTCGTGGAACGACATCGATTTCGCGCAAAAGACGATGCTCAGTGTCGCGGCCGCCGAACGGCGCGTCAGGCGGGAACCGGCGCCGATCGCCTTCGTCTCGACCGTCGGCGACACCAGCGTCGCCGTTTCCTTGCGCTACTGGACCTCGGCGGCGGATTTCTTCGCCACCCAGATCGATCTCACCAAGCGCATCAAGCAGGCCTTCGATGCCGAAGGGCTTTCGGTTCCCGCGCCGCCGCCGGACGCGCAGCGGCTGGAACCCTCCAGCACCCGGCAATAGCGAGGCACCTTCAGCTGTCGCGCTGCTGATCCGGTGCGAAGGCAAGCTCCACCGGCAACGGCGCCTGCGCGCTCATCGGCGCGAAGCTGCCGGTCTCGGCCGTCGGCACCGGCTGCGTTGTCAGCACCCGCCACAGCACGAACAGGCAGAAGGCCGAGGCGATGACGATCGCCACGTAGATGAAGGCCTGTGTGCCATAGAGGGCGGAAAGCCCGGTCACGATGCCCGGCACGACGAAGCCCGACAGCGACCAGGCAAACAAAAGCGAACTCGACAGCGCCACCATGTCGTTCTTGCTGGCGCGGTCGGCAGCATGCGCGCTGGCCAGCGAATAGATCGATTCCGAGGCGCCGTCCCACACGATGTAGATCACCACCAGCGCCGCCAGTGCGCCGCCATCGAAGCCGATGGCAAGCATGCCCGCCGCCACCGCCAGCGCGGAGGCGGCGATCAGCACATAGCGCCGGTCGGTGCGGTCGGAGATCCAGCCGAGCGGTATTTGCAGGATCAGCGTGCCGAGCGGCATCGCCGCCAGGAGCAAGGCCACATCGGCCTGGCTGTACCCCTCGGCGGTGGCATGGATCGGCGCAAAGCCCGAAATCGCCATCGACAGGCCGCCGACGGCAAGCATGCCGGCGACACCGACCGGCGAGATCCGCCAGGCACGGCCGAGCGCCACCGACGCGGCCTGTGGCGCTGGCGGCTGGGCAAGCCGCGTCATGCCGACCGGCAGGATCGACAGAGCGGTAAACGCGATGCCGATCAGCGGCGCGGCCGCGGTCTGGATATCGATCGCCGCCAGCGTGGCATAGCCGACGCCGAGCCCGGCGACATAGGCGACGTAGAACACCGCCATGACGCGTCCGCGTATAGCGTTGGCGACGGCATCGTTCAGCCAGCTCTGGGCGACGATGAACAGGCCGCAGATGGAAAAGCCGTAGAGCGCACGCGCCGCGATCCACAGCAGCGGGTAGGTCCCGGCGCCAATGGCGGCATTGGACAGCGCAATCAGCGCCGACAGCACCATGAACGCGCGCGCATGCCCGACCCTGCGCACCAGCGGACCGGTCAGGATGCAGCCGGCAAGGCCGCCTGCGGAAAGGCCGGTGATGATCAGCCCAGCCCAGGTCGGATCGAACCCCTCGACGCCAAGGCGGACCGGGATATAGGCGAACATCAACCCGTTGCCGACCGCGATCAGCGCCATCGACAGCACGACGCTGGCAATGGCGATCACCGGCGCCGGCGGGTTGCCATCTTCCGAACCGGTTTCGAATTGATTCTTCTTTGAAATCGCCATGTCCGGTCAGGATCGCCTACCAAACGAACAAACGCAGCCGCAAATGCGACATGGCCGGGCGGCCTGGCTCAGTCTTTTGCAGCCTTGCGAATGGCGCTTGACGACAGCGACGAGCGCGGGCCGTGGATGAAGGTCCAGGCCGGCGCCTTCATGCGGGCGAGGCGTGGCGCGTCGCCCTCGTCGACGCGGGCATAGTCGAAGGTCTTGGCAACCACCGACGACAGGAAGGAGAGCGTCGCCCCTGGCCGGTCGATGACGGCGATCGGGAAGGTCATGACGATCTGGCGCCAGCGCTGCCAGCGGTGGAAGTCGCGCAAGCTATCGGCGCCCATGATCCAGACGAAGTCGACGCCGGGATTGCGCGCCTTGACCAGCGCCAGCGTGTCGGCGGTGAAACGGACATAGTGTGCCGCCTCGAAGGCGGAGACCTTGATCTTCGGGTTCTTGGCGATCTGCTCGGACTGCTGCAGGCGCTCGCTGAGCGGCGCCAGTTCCCGCGTGCTCTTCAGCGGATTGCCTGGCGTCACCATCCACCACAGTTGGTCGAGCGCCAGCCGTCTCAGTGCGATCTCGGCGACCAGCGCGTGACCTGCATGCGGCGGGTTGAACGAGCCGCCGAACAGCCCGACGGCAAGGCCTTTGCCGGCGTGCGGCATGTGGAGGTAGTGGGAGGGGACGGCGGAGTCAGAAGGGGACAGCATGGTGCTAGGCACCCCCCTCTGTCCTGCCGGACATCTCCCCCTCAAGGGGGGAGATTGGCAGTTTCACCGACGGGAGAAATTCTGCAACGCTGGTAGTTGTCGAAACCGGAAAGGACAGTCGATCTCCCCCCTTGAGGGGGAGATGTCCGGCAGGACAGAGGCGGGTGGCTGGGCGCAACCTTCAAGCCCTTGGGACGAAAAACGTCACGGCCTCACCTGGCCAGACCCGCGCACGCGGTATTTGAACGAGGTCAGCTGTTCGACCCCGACCGGGCCGCGCGCGTGCATCTTGCCGGTGGCGATGCCGATCTCCGCACCCATGCCGAACTCGCCGCCATCGGCGAACTGGGTCGAGGCATTGTGCAGGAGGATCGCCGAATCGATCTCGTTGAAGAATTTTTCGACCGCCTTGGCGTCCTCGGCGACGATGGCTTCGGTGTGATGCGAGGAAAAGGTCTCGATATGCTCGACCGCGCCGGCAACGCCGTCGACCAGTTTTACCGCAAGGATGGCATCGAGATATTCGGTCATCCAGTCGGCTTCGGTCGCCGGTTTGGCGTCGAAGAACAGCTTCAGCACCTCTTGATCGGCATGGATCTCGCAGCCGGCCGCACGCAGCGCGTCGAGGATCGGCACGAGATGCGTGGACGCCACGGCACGGTCGACCAGCAGCGTCTCGGCGGCGCCACAGACGCCGGTGCGCCGCATCTTGGCGTTGACGGCGATCCTGATCGCCATGTCGAGATCGGCCGAGCGGTCGATATAGAGATGGCAGATGCCTTCGAGATGCGCGAAGACCGGCACACGCGCCTCGCTCTGCACGCGCCCGACCAGGCTTTTTCCGCCGCGCGGAATGATCACATCGAGATTGCCGGAAAGCCCCTTCAGCATCTCGCCGACGGCGGCGCGGTCGGTGGTCGGCACCAGCTGGATGGCATCTTCCGGCAGGCCGGCGGCCTTCAGCCCCTCGACCAGGCAGGCGTGGATGGCGGCCGAGGAATTCAGCGAATCCGAGCCGCCGCGCAGGATGACCGGATTGCCGGCCTTGAGGCAGAGCGCGCCGGCATCCGCCGTCACGTTCGGCCGGCTCTCATAGATGACGCCAACGACGCCGAGCGGCGTGCGCACCCGTTCGATCTGCAGGCTGTTCGGCCGGTCCCAGGCGGCGATGACGTCGCCGACGGGATCCTTAAGTTCGGCGATCTCGCGAATACCATCGGCCATCGCGCGGATGCGCGCCGGATCGAGCTTCAGCCGCTCCATGAAGGAGCCGGAAAGCCCGGACTCGTGGCCGCTCGAGATGTCGAGGGCGTTGGCGTCGAGTATCTCCCGCTCACGGGCGATGATCGCCTCGGCCATGGCCAGCAGCGCGGCATTCTTGGCGGCGGTGGTCGCGATAGCCAGCGGTCGGGCGGCAGCGCGCGCCTTGCGGCCTATCCGTGCCATCAAACTGGCTACATCTTCGCCTTGGTGTTTGTTCAGCATTTGACCGCTCCAGTGAAGCTTCGTGGATTTACACGCGGCCGGCCTTCGCGGCAATGGCTACTGCGACGACAAGATCGAACCCGGCGAGAGCCCCGACGGCAAGGCCATGACTATGGTAGGTACGATGGTGTCCCTCGCGCTCGCCGAGCGCTATTGCGGCGCGCCACCGACACCGCTTTCCCAGATCTTTGTCGTTGTAGAGGAGGGCCACGGATGTGGCCGCGTGCTCGGCTTGAGGCGGAATTTAAGAAAAAGATGGAAGAGGAAAAAGGCGCGGAAGCAATGACGACCGACGCGCTCATCCGCGACATCGTCTTCGGCGACGAGAAGGATGTTCCCCAAGCCGAAATGGATCGACGTGCCAAGGCAGCCATCGAAGCGGAGTTGGGAGGTTGCAGCGAGCTTCTGAAAATGCAGCAGGCGTTTCAGGGTCGTTATCGCAACCCACCCAAATGGCCGCGTGAACCTGACAAGTAGCGCGCCCTCAATCGCGGGACCGCATCTCAGTCGGCGCCGCCGCTCACCACAAGGTCGTCGCGGTGGATCATCGCCGAGCGGGCCTCATAGCCGAGCACCGTTTCGATCTCGGCCGTCTTCAGGCCTGCGATCCTTACGGCATCGGCGGCATCATAGGCAACCAGCCCGCGCGCGATCTCGCGGCCCTCTGGCGACAAGATTGCCACTGTGTCGCCGCGCGAGAAATTGCCGCTGACCAATTTGACGCCGGCCGGCAGCAGCGACTTGCCCGACAAGAGCGCACCGATGGCGCCGGCATCGACGGTGAGCCGGCCCGCCGGTTCGAGCTGGCCGGCGATCCAGGTCTTGTAGCCCTTGACCGGGTTGGCGCTCGGCCGGAAGAAGGTGGCCCGCTCGCCGCGCTCGATTGCCATCAGCGGCGACAGCCGCGTGCCTGATGTGATGACCATGGCCGTGCCGGCGGCGGTGGCGATCTTGCCGGCGTCGAGTTTTGTCCGCATGCCGCCGCGCGAAAGTTCGGAGGCAGCCGCACCGGCCATCGCTTCGATATCGGGCGTGATGCGGTCGACCACCGGAATGAATTTTGCGCCTGGGTCTCTGGCCGGCGGCGCCGTGTAGAGCCCGTCGATATCGGAGAGCAGCACCAGCAGATCGGCGCCCATCATGGTGGCGACGCGCGCGGCCAGCCGGTCGTTGTCGCCATAGCGGATCTCGGAGGTCGCCACCGTGTCGTTCTCGTTGATGACCGGCACCGCCTTCATCTTGAGCAGCGTCGAGATCGTCGCCCGTGCGTTGAGGTAGCGGCGGCGCTCCTCGGTGTCGCCGAGCGTCAAAAGGATCTGGCCTGATTTCAGGCCGCCCTTGCCAAGCGCATCCGACCAGGCGCCGGCCAGCGCGATCTGGCCGACGGCGGCGGCGGCCTGGCTCTCCTCGAGCTTCAGCGCCCTTTTTCCCAGGCCTAAAATGGTGCGGCCGAGCGCGATGGCGCCGGACGACACGACCATCACCTCGGCGCCGCCATTGGCCAGCACGGCGATGTCGTCGGCCAGCGAATCCAGCCAGTCGCGCTTCAGCCCCGTCGTCCTGTCGACGAGCAATGCCGAGCCGATCTTGACGGTGATACGCCGGTATTTCTTCAACGACTGCATGGTCATTGCCAGCGCGTGCCAACCGGAACGACGACCTTGTCGCGCGCCTCGGCAACAACGGCCATCAGCGCCCGTTGCACCGCCTCGACGCCTTCGCCGGTGACGGCCGAAAGCAGCATCGGCGCGCGGCCGGCGGCGCGTTTCAGCGAAGCCGCCTTCTTCTTGCGCTCATCGGCATCGAGAATGTCAACTTGGGACAGCGCCAGGATCTCGACCTTCTCGATCAGCCCGTTGCCATAGGCATCAAGCTCAGCGCGTACCGTCTTGTAGGCCTTGCCCGGATTTTCCTCTTGCGCGGAGACCAGATGCAGCAGCACCCGCGTGCGCTCGACATGGCCCAAAAAGCGGTCGCCGATGCCAACGCCCTCATGTGCGCCTTCGATCAGGCCGGGAATGTCGGCGATGACGAATTCGCGGCCGTCGATGCGGGCGACGCCGAGGCCGGGATGCAGCGTGGTGAAGGGATAGTCGGCGATCTTCGGCTTGGCCGCGGTGACCGCCGCCAGGAAGGTCGACTTGCCGGCATTGGGCAGGCCAACCAGGCCGGCGTCGGCGATCAGTTTCAGCCGCAGCCAGATGTTCATCTCCTCGCCCGGCAGGCCGGGATTGGCGCGGCGCGGCGCCTGGTTGGTCGAGGTCTTGAAATGCTGGTTGCCGAAGCCGCCATTGCCGCCCTTGGCCAGCAGGAAGCGCTGACCGACCACGGTGAGGTCGCAGATCAGCGTCTCGTTGTCCTCTTCGAAAACCTGGGTTCCGGCCGGCACTTTCAGCGTCACGTCGGCGCCCTTGGCGCCGGTCATGTTGCGGCCCATGCCATGCGTGCCGGTCTTGGCCTTGAAATGCTGCTGGTAGCGATAGTCGATCAGCGTGTTCAGCCCGTCGACCGCCTCCAGCCAGACATCACCGCCGCGGCCGCCATCGCCGCCATCCGGCCCGCCGAACTCGATGAATTTTTCGCGCCGGAACGACACCGAACCGGCACCGCCGTCGCCGGAGCGGATGTAAACCTTGGCTTGATCGAGAAATTTCATCGGATTTTCGGGTTTCTGCTAGTGGGCTTGCGCGATTGCTCTAAACCAAGGCGAGGCGAAGGGCGAGGCCGTTCTGCGAAGGATTGCGCCGACGCCGGCTTTTGCTGAGGCGCGGGACGCGGTAGCACTGTGAGCCTGCACGTGCCCCGGCGAAGGTCGATTTCGGCTTTCGGGTCAGGACGCCGGGCTGGGGAATGCTGGCATGAAGCTTGTGACCTACAACATCCAGTACGGCATCGGGCTCGACGGCCACTACGATGTCGGCCGCATTGCCGACGCCGTGCGCGGCGCCGACGTGATCGCGCTGCAAGAGGTTACCCGCAACAACCCCAGGAACGGCAACCACGACATGGTGGCCGAACTCTGCGACGCGCTGCCCGATTACTTTGCCGCCTATGGCAGCAATTTCGAGGTCAATGTCGGCTCTCACCTGGAAGCCGGCCGCGCTATCACCACGACGTTCCAGCTCGGCAACATGGTGCTGTCGAAAACGCCCATTCATCTGTCGCGCAACCTCCTTTTGCCGCGCAGCCGCAGCCTGGAAGCGATGAACTTCCAACGCGGCGCGCTGGAAGCGCTGATCGAAACGCCGCTCGGCTTCATCCGCTTCTATTCCACCCATCTCGACCATCGCAGCCCGGTTGAACGCCAGGGCCAGATCCGCTTCCTGCGCCAGCGCCTGCTGAACTATGCGCTGGAAGGCGGCGGCCTGTCCGGCATTCCCGAGATCGGTCTGCCCGACCTGCCCTATCCGGAAGCCTTCATCGTCATGGGCGACTTCAATATGCTGCCCGGATCGCCCGAATATGTCGAACTGGTCGGCCGCCCGGATCATGAGTTCGGCATGCCGCTGACCGCCGACCTCGCCGTCGACGCCGCCCAGCGCCTCGACACGCCCGATCTGGTCACCTGGGTCGATCCCAAGCGGCCCGACGATGCGGGCCGCCACAAACGCATCGACTATGTCTTCACCTCAGCCTCGCTCGCCGGAACACTGAAGCGCCTGTGGGTCGACCGGCAGGCGGTCGGCTCGGACCATCTGCCGGTTTGGGTCGAAACGGCTTGACCTCAAACCTCTGCTTCGAGCCTACGCGCCGAGCGTCGAGATTCAGGTCAGGCCGCGCCGAGAATGGTGGTTTCCGAGAACCGGAGCGGAGCGTACTTAAAGTACGTGAGCACCGGAAGCGGAGGAAACCGCCATTCGCAGGCCGGCCTCACCTGAATATCGACACACCTAAAAGTGCACCCAGTTCCTGAGGCTCGTCCAGGTCTTCCTGTCGAGCCGGTAGCGCTCGACCGGCACCTGGCCGGCGACGATCGAGTTCAACATGCCCTGCCCGGCATACTGGAACCCGCATTTGTGGATGACCCGGCGTGAGGCCGGGTTGATGACCCTGGTCGAAGCATGCAGCACCTGGGTCGACGTCCTCTGGAAGGCGAGGTCGACCAGCGCGTGCGCGGCCTCCGTCGCATAGCCGCGCTTCCAGTAGGGTTCGCCGATCCAGTAGCCGAGCTCCAGCCCGCGATCGGTGGTGTTGAGGCCGGCGCAGCCGACGAAAGTGTCGGTGCCGGCCAGCGTCAGCGCATAGACGATGCCGGCGCGGCGCGCTGCCGTCATGGCGAGGAAGGCGCGGGCCTCGGCCTCGCCATAGGGATGCGGCATGCGGGCCAGCATTTCGGCGATGTGGCGGTTGTCCGCGAGCGCCACCAGCTGCCCGATATCGCCTTCGTGCGGGCGCCGCATGACCAGCCGCTCGGTGGCCAGCACCGGGCAATCTATCGCGTAACTTTCGTCGTCCGTGTCGTCCGCTTCGGCAACCATGTCAAAGTCCTCCAGGCGCAAGAAAAAAGGGGAGATGGAAACCCATCTCCCCTGATCCTTTTCCTGGCCTGGCCAGACACCGGTTCCCGAGATGGGCGCCGGTGTTGTGGTGCGGAACCGGCTACTCCGCTGCTTTGGAAATCGGGTTCACCGATACGTAGGTTCGGCCGTTGGCTTTCTTGTTGAAGGTGACTGCGCCAGCTTCCAGCGCAAAAAGGGTGTGGTCCGTGCCCATGCCGACATTGACGCCGGGATGCCACGAGGTGCCGCGTTGACGAATGATGATGTTGCCCGGAATCACGGCTTCGCCGCCGAACTTCTTCACGCCGAGACGCTTGGAATGCGAGTCGCGACCATTGCGCGACGAACCGCCAGCTTTCTTGTGTGCCATCTAACTAACTCCGATGCGCCCTGGGGGCGCTTGAATGGTCTTATGAACGCGTTCGCGTTCCGTTTCAAGTCCGATCCGGCGATCGTTTCGCCGGTTCGTTCCTACTTCTTCGCCAGCTCCTTGGCCTGCTCGCGCCAGTCCTTGATCTGGTCGGCGCTGAACGGCATGTGCTCGTCGATCTTGGCGACATCCTTGTCGGTCAGCTTGGCGAGCTGCGCGAAGGTGATGATGCCCTGCTCGGCGAGGTCCTTGGCCGCGACCGGGCCGATGCCCTTGATCACGGTCAGGTCGTCAGGCTCGCCCTTCGGCGCCTTGAACAGCGGCGCGGCGGCAGTGGTCTCGGCCTTGGCTTCTTCCTTCGGAGCAGCCTCAGCCTTGGCTTCCTTCTTGGCCTTGGCCTCCTTCGGCGCGGCCTCGGCCTTCGCCTCGACGGCAGCCTCTGCCTTGGCTTCCGGCTTCGCCGCGGCCTTCTTCGCCGGCTTGGCGCCGCCCAGCAGGATCTCGGCGATCCGGACGGTGGTCAGAAGCTGACGGTGGCCGATCTTGCGGCGCGAATTCTGCCGGCGGCGCTTCTTGAAAGCGATGACGGTGCGGTTCTTGCCCTGCTCGACGACTTCGGCGGTGACGGTGGCACCATCGACGAACGGCGCGCCAAAGGTAACGTTCTCGCCCTCGCCATGCGCCAGCACATTGCCGATCTCGACGATATCGCCGACCTGGGCTTCGAGTTTCTCGATCTTCAGGAGATCGTTGGCGGCAACGCGATACTGCTTGCCGCCCGTTTTGATGACTGCGAACATTTTTTGCCTTTCGCTGTTCGGTCGGCCTTGATGAACCGCTTCAGGCGGTTCGGCCGTCTTTTTGTCAGTCTGCGGGTTCAAAAAACAAGCGGCGCGGAAGACCCCTCCACGCCGATTGCGCGCTGTCCCTAACCGAAGGTTGGGCCGAAGTCAAGGCAAGTGGCTGTATCTCTGACCCGCCCGCCGCGCCATCACCGGTCGCCGCGCTGGTTGCTTCCGGCAAGGCGACGAGGACACCCGTGAAACACCCTGCCCGGAGGGGTTCGCGCCATCGCGACACGGCGGTGGTTCGCGAAGGCCGGAAATCAGGCTGATAGGGCCTTGTAACCTGCCCGCCCAGCCGTTATCTAGTGCGCCGCGCCGGCAACGGCGGACCATGACCGCGGAGAGGTGGCAGAGTGGTCGAATGCACCGCACTCGAAATGCGGCATGCTCGCAAGGGCATCGGGGGTTCGAATCCCTCCCTCTCCGCCAGATTTCTCTCCTAACAGATTGATTTTGTAGGATAGTTGTCCGCGTCCTTTGCCTCCTTCCCAATGCGTTTCCCAAGGAAAATGCACCCGAAGGAGACCTTGATTATGCACCGCTTTTCAGACCAGACCGAAAACCCGATCGTCGGGAGATTCTCTCGCCGTGCCTTGCTTGTCGGCGCAGTCGCCTCCGTTCCTGCCATTGCTTCGGCAGCGCCGCCGCCCGTCCTGGCGCTTCCCGAGCCGCGTGAATTACCTGTCCAGCGCGTCAATCGGCTCGCTGCGGAACTTGCCCACGCGATGGATGACTGGATGGCCGACATCAGCCACTCAGGCCATCCCCATGCCTTGTGGGAGGCGCATGTATGGCCGGCCTCAACTGGCCTCGGCATCTACTATAAAAACCACGATAGGGGCGTGTCATGAACGCCCACACGCCCATTCTGAAGCCCCTTGGCATGCCGAAGGGCATGGATCCGCGCGAGTGGCGCCAGTCGGTCGAGAAGCGCCTGAACGACCTCCTAGACCGCGCCATGAGCCTGATAACGGCGCTCGACTTGATGGAGGTCGATTGCGATCTGGAGGAGACGGCAGACGACGAGCCGTCCCTTGGATGGACGGAGCGGGGCGGACACGGTTCAGCGTCATACCTTGCGCCGAACCTTCCGGCCGGTGACGTGCTCGACCTCGAAATGGACAACTGCGACGACGAGGAAGGCGGCGACGCGGAACCGTGTCCGGACATCGCCGGCGAAACCGTCATGTGGCCGGACGATCTGAAGTCGCAGGAAATGCTGGTGTCGCTATGAGCCGGCGCGCACCTCTGACGATAGAGCCGAGCAACGACATGCTTCGGGATGATTCCTATACGCACCGACGACGAAGAGTTCATGCTCGTCGCTCCGTCGCATTACGACCCTGAGTACTATCCGCCGGGCTCTTGCATTCAATAGGTCCGACGCCGACCCATATTTGGCCCGCTGCCTCACGGTGGCGGGCTTTTCATTTGGCGGTGGGGACTAGCGGGATTAGCGGGCAAAATGCCGTCGCTTTCGAGTGTCAGCAGATGTGGTAAGGTTGATTGTCGGCGAGTAGCAGAGGTCCAGCAACAATGACTTTGAGACGAACCAGAGCTTACGGCACATCCGGCTTGGTTCTAGCGGTTTGCATTGTATTTGCTTGGCAGAACGCCGCTGCCGCTCAAAATTGCGACGCAGCCGCGACGCCTGGCGTCAATTGGCAGGACTGTGACAAAAAGCTTCTCATCCTAAAAGGACAGGACCTGAGCGGGGCGAACCTGATCGGTGTTGATTTCACTTCGACCGACCTCAGGAACAGCAATCTCCTTGCGGCAAATTTTGAGAAGGCAACGCTTGTGCGTGCTTCCCTGGCCGACTCGACCGCCAAAGGCGCCCGGTTCGACAAAATCGAGGCCTACAGGACCGACTTCAGCCATATGGACGCGCAGGGCGCTGTGTTTACGAGCGCGGAAGTGCAGCGCTCGAATTTCCAGGACGCCAATCTGACCAATGTTGATTTCACAAAGGCGGAATTGGGGCGAGCGCAGTTCCATGACGCCGATATCAGCGGCAGCCGCTTTTCGTTTGCCAATCTCGCGCGGGCGGACTTCCGAGGAGCGACGTTCACCGCGCCGATAGACTTTGACCGCGCTTTTTTCTTTCTGACCCGTATCGAGGGCCTCGATCTTTCCAATTCGGCGGGTCTATCCCAGTGGCAGCTCAACATGGCTTGCGGAGACGCCCGGACCGAGTTGCCTTCTGGCTTGACGAGGCCTGAAGATTGGCCCTGTAGCGAGCCATAGGCTCGGCGCCGTGTCGCTGCCGGGGCTGAAATCGTCAAGCGCGCCCTTGCGAGGGCGAAGCTTGCGCTGCATCCTTGGCGCGACGTGAGGGGGCGTCGAAGTATGGGCGAAAGGACAAGGATTGCGGCCGTCGCTGTCGTCGCGATCGGCCTTGTTTGGATGTTCAAGGGCCATGACAGGAGTCCGACGGGCAGCGCGAGCTCTACCAGTGGCGTTGTTGCTTCGGGCGTCAATGCCGGTGTCTACGGAGACTGCGCCAAGATCAACGCGAAAGCCGTGCTTGCTTCGTGGGATAACACGATAGACAGCATCAGGCGCAGCGACGCCACCGATTTCAGCGGACCTCAAATATTCGTACACGTCTCGACCGAAAGATGGGGGGATGCCGGCCACGAGGGGCGACTGAGCATCGCGATCGCTGCGTATTGCGATGCCGCTGACACGCATGGCAAGGGCGTAGCCATCATAAAGGGAAGCATTGACGAGAAACTCGGTGGCGTCGTTGACGGCAACTACACGAGCCCCTGACCTTTTGTTCACCTGGCCGCCGGGCGTCGAGTTCATCCCGAGAATGGCGGCGGCGCCGGGGTGAGGCTGCGGAAATGAAACAGCCAGCCAGCGCCTAGCGCCCGTGCTCTAAAAATGCCACCTATTCACAATCTGCCCGCGGCTACTCGGTACCGTTCGATAGCCTCCGAGTTCAGTAGCTCTTGTGCAATTGATAGAAGGACATAGTCGAGGTTGTTGCGTTTGTAGAGCGGATAGAATTCGTCAATTTTGTCGAGTGCGGCTGCTGCCACCGGGCTGCGCTTAAGGTAGCGATCCCCCTGAGCATGGATGTATCCAAGTCGATATGCCGCGTACTCGATGACGTCAAAACGGCTGAATGACTTGCCTTCACAACATCCGACACTGCATGCAAAATAATCGGCGAGGCTCCTATCTCTATCGTGAAAAGGATCCCCTCCCATGGTGAAGTCGATAGACGTAGTTTGGCTCATGATTATCGAGCTCAGGCCAATACTAGGGTGCTCGATTGGCGCTCCCTGAGCATCCACGGAGTGGACAATAGGCTTCAGTGGCCCAGCATGTCCGAACTGTGGGGTCTCCTCGCCTCCAAAAAGAATAGCGGTGATGTCGCCCGGCAAAGGATTCCATTCCAATCCATAAGCTTTGATAGTTGGGTCTCCAGATAGCCCAACATAGGCCCAGAATTCCTGAAGATTGTCGTGGATATCGCGAAGCCAGGCAGTAGCTGCTCGAACATTCGCGTCAGAAGCGCCAACAGGTACCAGTTTACGCAGATCATCAATGCGGCTTGCCAAGTTTTTAGCAAAGCGGGCGTTTTGCGTCGTCATTGGTAGGCCCTGCAACGTTTGAGTGCGCAGCCAGTTATAATCGGCATCCAGCTTTAAGAGGCAAGGCATTGATACGAGCCGAAAGGCGCTCTAGCTTGGGAGGCCTCGGTCGTGCCAAACATCCCTAGGCTCGAGGCTGGCTGTTGTGTACTGTGGTCGCATGATGAAAATGTGCTACGCATCCCTTGCCCTAGTTGTTTACCTGTTGATTGGGTGCGCCCCTTCTCAAGAGGAGATCGCCGCTAGTTGCAAGGATAGCGAGGATGTCCAGAAATGTGTTGAGCAGAATAAAGCTCAATTGGACAAGGACTTAAACGCAATTAGCCCTAAGCCGTGATTCGGGTCCCATCGTATGGCGAACTCGAAGGAAACGGGCCGCTGCATCTTTTGCGGCGGCAACGGCTTAACAAAGGAACATATCTGGCCGGATTGGCTTGCTGCGTACGCGCCAAAAATTGGTGATAGTTCCAAACACACCGCCAACTTCATGAAGTTCGACCAAGAGGGGCCGCCGCAAGAAGTGGACCGGCGCGTCAACGTCAAGCAGGGCGACCCGAGGTCGAAGAAACTCAGATGCGTCTGCCGAAACTGCAACGGCGGCTGGATGAGTAGGCTGCAAAGCCTGGTCAAGCCTGTCTTGTTGGATCTCGTTTTGGGAAACTCGCTAGGCGAATCGGCGGCAGGCGTTCGTCGTGTGCTGACGCCCGAGGAGCAGCATCTGCTGTCGAAATGGGCAGTAATGTTTACTATGGTCGCCGAGCACTTGGACTACAAGACAATAGCGGTGCCAACTGAGCAGCGTCGCGCTTTTGCCGAGACGCAATGCATCCCTGAGAACTGGCGGGTTTGGATCGGCAGGTACCAGGGTTGGAGATGGCATGGCAATCTGATCCACCGAGCGGCGGCAGTCACGCAACCGGGCGACGCTGCTGCGCGGATGAACCTGCAGACCAGTGCTTTTGCGGTGGGTAAGCTATTCTTACTCACATGGAACACCACAGTTTCAGGTCTCGATCTGATCGACTTCATCCCGCCTCGCAAGGCCGCTTTGGAAGCAATCTGGCCTAGCGGAGGAGCCCCTTGCTCCCAACCCACAAGGATAATCTTCGACTTCAGGTTTGAACGCAACGCCAGCCTCTTTTTTGAATATCTCGGCCTTGATGTGCCGCTCGCAACCCAACTGCCCCATCAACAATTTGCTTCCTCAGCAGTAGTCCGTCCCCGCGACTGACTTGAGATGCATCAACCGGACTAGTGGCGATCGAAAGTCGGCTTCCAGCCGCGATTCCGCGCCCGCTGCTGGCCTTCGTAGTCAGGAATGCATGTGAAAAACACCGGGCTGCGGTGGCGGCCCTCTGCCTTGCATTTCGAGCAGCCGAAGAGCCCGACCAAATCCTGATGCATCGAGCCGTGATCGGCGCCGAGCCTGTCAATCAGTGCTTGGACATCTAGCTTTGTCGATCTGCCGCACATCGGATGCGCGCAATTGACATAGAGGGTTTCGTTGGCGGCTAAGGTGTCGGCAAGAGTCTTTTGGGGCATGGCGATCTCCGTTGAAAGGGGTTCGCCGCAATTGGAGGATTATATTCCTAATTATATACTTGACGTACCAGACGCAATTTGCGATAACAAACCCAAGGAGTTACCGCAATGTTCGATCTGACCGCCGAGATTTACCACGACGCCGACAAGGCCCGCGAACATTTGGAAG
>NZ_JBJACT010000029.1:0-107816 GCF_044778005.1 Mesorhizobium sp. IMUNJ 23033 | reverse complement strand
CGGAGCCGGCGCTTCGCGCAGTCGAGATGGCAATCGACATGCAGGACGCCGTTCAGCGCCTGATCGCCGCGTGGCGTCTGCGGGGCCATGCAGTCGGTTTCGGCATAGGGCTCGCGATGGGATGGGCAACGGTCGGTCGAATTGGCTATGAAGCCCGCGTTGACTACACCGCGATCGGCAATGTCGTAAACTTGGCGTCTAGACTGTGTTCGTCGGCTGATGATCGGCAAATCCTTATCGATCATGCCGTGGCGCGGGCGGTGGGTGGGAAGATTCCGGTAGCCGCGCTTGGCATGCGTCCCCTCAAGGGCTTCGACGAGCAAGTACCCGTATATGATGTTGCAACGCGAAGCGCGAGGTCAGATGTCGTGTCCGACCAGAGTGAAATCGGCGCGACAAGTTAGGCTCGGCTGAAACCAATCTTGGGCATGCGGCTGGACCGCATGGCAGCTCGTCACGTCGAGACCGGACCATCGAGATCGTGCAATTGGACAGCAGCTACGGATCAGATCAGGACAAACCCTTTGCCATGCTGAACGTCCGCTCGCTCACATCTCGCACCAGAAGCCGCCAGTCCGCTTTCGGCCCATTGCAGTCACTCAAGGATCGCGTTCAGAACAGCTGCTTCTGGCGCAAAGCGGCCGTCGAACTACGCCCCGTTTTGACCTATAGCGGTCGAATGGCCTCACCGAAGCGCATCAAAGAAATTTCCGCTCAGGCGTGCTCCGCCTTCAAACGCGCTCCGGACGGCATCCGCGCCAAGGATCCGCCAGTGTGACATGGGGGCCACGATATTTTTGCGCTTCATGGCGAGACCGTCGAGCACCATCGCCTGTAAAGCGACTGCGATTGACTACGAGGCGGGCGCTGTCCGTTGCGTCACGGGCAGTCGTGTGCCCGCTCCCTCCTGGCGCCCGCGCGCATATCGGCCCGGCGACTGGCCCACATGGCGATTGAACGCGGTGCTGAATGTGCTGGCCGAGCCATAGCCCACTCGCCTGGCAACTTCATCGAGCGCGACACTGTTGCTACGCAGAAGATCCTTCGCAATGGCCATTCGCCAGCCCAACAGATATTCCATCGGCCGGAGTCCGACGGAGCGGATGAAGCGGTCGAAGAAGGCCGAGCGCGACATGCCCGCCTCGCGCGCCAGGTCAGCCACCGTCCACGGCCGCTCGGGATCGGCATGCATCTGCCGCAACGCCCCGGCACAGCGCGCATCGGCGAGGCCGCGCAGCAACCCCGGCGGCGCGTCCTTTCCCCGGGTTGCCCGCAGCGCTTCGATCAGCAGCACCTCGACCAGACGCGCGAGCACGAGATCGCGGCCCATGCTCTGGGCGCTCGCCTCCTCGCCAACAAGCCGCACCAGGACCGAAAGCCGCGGAATGCCGCGCAGGTGAAGCAGTGCCGGCAAGAGCGATACCAGCAGTCCCGCATCTGGCGAGTCGAACACGAAGTAACCGCCGAGCAGCCGCACATCGGCGGGACCGTCGGGACGGCCGTGACGGACCTCGTCCGTGGGCGCAGGCGTCACCTTGGGATCGATACGCCTCGGCGTCACATGGTCGAAGCTGGACATGGTGAAGGCCGGCGTCGCGGGCAGCAGGACAAAATCGCCTTCTTCGAGACTGATCGGCGCCTGCCCGCCGACGGCCAGCCGGCATCGGCCTTCGATCACCGCGCAAAAGCCCGGCTGGCCGAATTCGGAGTAGCGCACGCCCCAGCGCCCGGCGCCACTAATCCCCTTCGAGAACACCGTGCGTGGGCGCAGAAGCTGGATCACTTGCGAGAGCGGATCGGTCATTTCCGGACTTTGGCAGATGAAATTGAGACTCTTGGTCGATGATAGTCCTGATATTGGCGGTTATTTGTCCTGCGTCAACACGAAAGAGGATATCGTCATGAAAACCGTACTGATTACCGGCAGCTCATCCGGCTACGGCCTGGAGACCGCACGTCACTTCCACGCGCAGGGGTGGACCGTCGTCGCCACGATGCGAACCCCGCGCGAGGGCATACTGCCCGCTTCCGATCGCATCCGCGTGCTGCCGCTCGACGTCACCGATGCCAGCAGCATCGCGGCCGCGCTCGAGGCGAGCGGGCCTGTCGACGTGCTCGTCAACAATGCCGGCATCGGTGTCGCCGGCGCGTTCGAAGCGACGCCGATGTCGCACATCCGCAAGGTGTTCGAGACCAACACATTCGGCGTGATGGCGATGACACAGGCCATCATCCCGCAATTCCGCATCAGGGGATCAGGCGTGGTGGTCAACGTGACCTCGAGCGCGACGCTGGTCCCGATGCCCTTGGCCGCGGCTTACACGGCCAGCAAGATGGCCATCGAGGGATTCACCGGATCGCTGGCGCACGAGCTTCAGGCATTCGGCGTGCGGGTCAAGCTGGTGGAACCCGGCTATGCGCCGAGCACCCGTTTTGCGCACAATACCGAATTGCGCGTCGAGGATATGATCCCCGAGGCTTATGCATCGTTCGCGCAGCCGATCTTCGCCGGGTTCGCCAACCCTGCCATGGTCACGAAGGAGACCGACGTTGCCGAGGCCGTCTGGCATGCCGCCAACGACACCTCCGCCCGGCTGCGCTACCCGGCAGGAGCCGATGCTGTGGCATTGGCCCGCGCAGGCTGAGAACTGCCGGCGCGATCAACCCAGCCAGCCTCTGCCGGCCGGGTCGATTTCGCCCTATCAATGCAGCCCGAATTCCCGCAACAGCTCCTGGCGATAGCTCACAAACCGGCTCTCGCTGCGGTCGCGGGGGCGTGGCAGGTCGACGTCGATCAGGCGCGCCGCGCCGCCTTTTTCCTTGGGCAGGATCAGCACCCGGTCGGCAAGGTAGATCGCCTCTTCGAGGTCATGGGTGACCATGACCATGGTGACGTTCTCCTCGCTCCAGATGCGCGCCAGTTCCTCCTGCATACCGATCTTGGTCATGGCGTCGAGCGCGCCGAGCGGCTCGTCGAGCAGCAGGATCTCGGGCTGCACGGTGAGCGCCCGCGCAATGCCGACGCGCTGCGCCATGCCGCCGGAAAGTTGGCGCGGCCAGGCATCGGCGAATTCGGCGAGGCCGACCAGCGCGATGTAGAAGCGCGCCCTCTCCTCGGCTTGCTGCCTGGGCACGCCGCGCACCTCGAGGCCGAAGGCGACGTTGCCGAGCACGGTCAGCCAGGGCAGCAGGCGCGGCTCCTGGAATATCACGGCGCGCTCGGCGCCGACGCCATCGACAGGCTTGCCGTCGATGGCGACGCCGCCGCTGTCGGCGGCCTCCAGCCCGGCAAGGATGCGCAGCAGCGTGGTCTTGCCCGAGCCGCTGGCGCCGACGATGACCAGGCATTCGCCCGCGCGGATGTCGAGGTTGAGCGTCCTCAATACCTGAAGCGGACGCCCGCCAAGACTGAAGGATTTCGAGAGGTCGCGGATCGAGACCTCGGCGCCGCTTGGGCTGGCCATCGCCTTCGTCTCCGTGCTCAGTTGGTCTTGGTTTCGCCCGGCCGGTACAGGATATCGGCGGCCTTCAGTTTACCCTTGGCTAGGCGACCGTCGCGCTCGAGCACGGCGACCCAGAAATCGATGTCGCGGTCGGTCGCCTGGGCGCCTTCACGCAGGCCAAAGCCGGTCCAGTAGCGGGCGAGATCGCCATTTTCGCCGCGCTTGTTGAGGATGTTGGCCAGCACCTTGCGGGCTTCGTCGGGGTTCTGCCGCGACCAGTCGGAGGCACGCGCCGATTGTTCGACGAAGTTGCGGGCGGCATCCGGATGCGCGGCGATGAAGTCGCGCCTCAGCACGACGAAGCCGCCGGCGAGTTCCCCCAGCACATCGGTGTCGTCGAACACGCCGCGCACGCCGCCATTGGCAACCAGCGCGCCGGCAAACGTCGCCTGCCAGTAGCCGAGGCCGGCGATATCGACCTGGCGCGAGCGCAAGGTCTGTTCGAGCTGCGGCCCGGGCACGACGACGAGGTTGGCGGCATCCGGCGGCAGGCCGACGCTGTGCAGCGCCTCGCGCACCGTATAGTCGAGATGGGCGCCGAGCGTGTTGACCGAGATGGTCTTGCCGGCAATGTCGGCGATCGATTTGATCGGGCTGTCTTCCAGCACATAGAAGACGCTCTTCACATCCTTGTTGATGCCGTTGCTCGGATAGGCGGCGACGAAGTCGTTGCCGCCCGAGATCGAGTTTATCACGGCAGCGGTGGCGGCCGAACCGATGTCGACGCTGCCGGACGACAGCGCAAACAGCGATTCCGGGCCGCCGGCGGCGTAGCCGGCATTCTCCAGCTCGACGCCAAGCCCCTTGAAGTAGCCGAGTTCGTTGGCCAGCTCATGCGGGGAGATGCTGCCGCGGCTGGCGAGGTAGCGGAACTTGACGGGTGCGGCTTCGGCAAAGGCGAAGCGCGGCAGGCCGGCGGTGAGGATGCCGGCGGCAAGCGGTGCGCCGGCAAGCAGGGTACGGCGGGTGATTTTCATGATCCGGTCTTTCCTTGTTCGAGAAGAAGGTGAAAGCGTCAGTTGATAGGCTGGCTCCAGCGGCAGAGCCGCCGCTGCAGGCTGACCAGCGCCTGGTTGGCGATCAGGCCAAGCCCGGCGAGGATGACGATCGCCGCGAACATCAGCGGGATCTGGAAATTGTACTGCGCGTTCATCACCTGGAAGCCGATGCCCTTGTTGGCGCCGATCATTTCGGAGGCGATCAGCAACAGAAGCGCGGTCGTCGCGCTCAGCCGCAAGCCGACGAAGATCGAGGGAACGGCGCCCGGAAGCACGACACGGCGAAACACGGTGAGCCGCGTGGCGCCGTAGACGCGCGCCATCTCGAGCAGTTTGGGATCGACCTCCTTGACGCCGCTGATGGTGTTGAGCAGCAGCGGAAACAGCGTCGCCCAGAAGATGACGAAGACTTTCGAGGCCTCGCCCAGGCCAAGCAGCAGGATGAACACCGGGTAGAGCGCCAGCGCCGAGGTCTGCCGGAACACCTGCAGGATCGGATCGAGCGCGGTTTCGACCGATCGCACCTGGCCCATGAACAGGCCAAGCGGGATCGCCACCACTACCGCCGCGGCGAAGGCGATGCCGGAGCGCTGCAGGCTGATGGCGATGTCGCCGAGCAAGGTGCCGCCGGCGAGCCCCTTCCACAGGGCTGCGACGATCATGCCGATCGGCGGCAGCACCGCGGCATTGACCCATCCGGCGCTGCTCGACACCTGCCAGAGCGCGAGGAAGGCGATCAGGATGCCGTAGCGCGACAGGAGACGTACGGATGCCCCCTTGGCCAGGCGCAGGACATCCGCGCCGAGCCTGGTTGCGCCGTCATGCGTGCCGAGGATGACCGGCTGTTCGATGTGCTGCAAACTCATCGTCTTTGCCCTTTGCTTCAGGATTGTCGGGAGCTTCGAGTGTTGTCCGGCGCTTCAGCCGATCATTCGGCGGCCAGCACCTTCGAGCGCGCGGCGGTCCAGGGGTTTTCCGGCCGCCTGAGGCCGAGGTTCTCGCGCAGCGTCCTGCCTTCGTAAGCCGTGCGGAACAGGCCGCGGCGCTGCAGTTCGGGGATCACCAGGCCGACGAAATCGTCGAGCGCGCCGGGCAGCCAGGGCGGCAGGATGTTGAAGCCGTCGGCGGCCTCGTTGACGAACCATTCCTCCAGCTGGTCGGCGACCTGGGTGGCGCTGCCGATGATTGTGTAGTGGCCGCGCGCCGTCGCCACCCACTGGTAGAGCTGGCGGATGGTGAAGTTGTTCTCGTCGGCAATCTGGCGGATCAGCGCCTGGCGGCTCTTCATGCCTTCGGTTTCCTTGCTGGGCGGCAGCGGGCCGTCGAGCGGATAACCCCGGATGTCGAGCGTCTGGCCGGCCAGCCCGTTAAGCAGGGCAACGCCATCCTCAGGCAGGATGAGGTCGTTGAGCTGCCGGTATTTTGCCTGCGCTTCCTCTTCGGTGCGGCCGACGAAGGGCGCCACGCCCGGCATGATCAGCACCTGGTCGGGATCGCGACCGACAGCGGCCACGCGCGCCTTGATGTCGCGGTAGAATTCCTGCGCCGTCTCCAGCTTCTGATGGGCGGTGAAGATGACCTCGGCCGAGTGCGCGGCAAGCCCGCGTCCGTCCTCGGACTGCCCGGCCTGCACCACCACCGGATGGCCCTGCACCGGGCGCGGGACATTGAGCGGACCCTTGACGCTGAAATGCGCACCCTTGTGGTCGACGTCGTGCAGTCTGTCCTTGTCGTAGAAGCGGCCCGACTTCTTGTCGCGGATGAAGGCGTCGTCCTCCCAGCTGTCCCACAGCGCCTTGACGGTCTCGACATGCTCATGCGCCCGGGCATAGCGCTCGGCGTGGTTGGGCTGGACATCGCGGTTGAAGTTGCGCGCCGTGTCGTCGCCGGCCGAGGTGACGACGTTCCAGCCGGCGCGGCCGTTGGACAGCAGATCGAGCGAGGCGAACTTGCGCGCCAGCGTGTAGGGCTCCTCATAGGTGGTGGAGGCCGTGGCGATGAAGCCGAGATGCGTGGTCAGCGGTGCCAGCGCGGCAAACAGTGTCACCGGCTCGAAGCCGGCAATCTTGGCATTGCCGCCTTCACGAGCGCCGAGGCCGACCGTCAGATTGTCGGCCAGGAAATAGGCGTCGAACAGGCCGCGTTCGGCGGTCAGCGCCAGCTGCTTGTGGAACTCGAAATTTGTGGCGCCGTCGGCCGGCGCATCGGGATGGCGCCAGGCGGCGATATGCTGTCCGCCGCCGGGCAGGAAGGCGCCCAGTTTGATCTTTCGCGGTTTGCTCTGGCGGGATTTGCTGGTCATTTGCAGGCTTCCTTCTGGCGCTGTGCGGAAAGGGGATTCCACTGTTTCAGGCGGCAAGGCCGACGCTGTAGGGCACGCCGGCCGCCCGGCATGCTTCGGCGACGGCCTGCCGGGCACGCGCCTGGATGGCTTCGGACACGAGCTGGCCGTTGGCGAAATCCTTGTCGGAGGCGTAGATCGCGGTCGGCATGGTCAGCGCCTCGAAGAAGCCGAACAGCGGCCGCAGCTGATGCTCGACGATCAGCGAGTGGCGCTCGCCGCCGCCGGTCGCCGTCAGGATCACCGGCTTGCCGCGCAGCGAGGACGGGTCGAGCAGGTCGAAGAAATGCTTGAAAAGCCCGGTGTAGCTACCCTTGAAGGTCGGCGAACCGACCACGACGATATCGGCGCCGAGCAATTGCTCGACAAGATTGCGCGCCGACGGATCGAGATCGCCGACGCGCCTTGCCTGCGGGAAAGACGGACCGAGATCCTCGATATCGAAAACGCTCGAGGCCCCGCCCGTCCTGCCGGCGATGTCGCCAACGATATGGCTGATGAACGCCTTGGTCTTGGACGGACGGGTCAAATTGCCCGACACCCCCACCACCAGGTTCTTCGACATGCCAGGCTCCTTCTCGTCAACGCTATCTGCATTAAGCCTACCGATTTTGTAGAATTAAATGAGCGAGAAGATTTCAAAACCAGCCCGGCAAGCGGATTGAGTTTGCGGAATGCAGCCCTCGATTGGTTCATTCGACGCGGGATGTGGCGGTGCGCGACGTCAAAGAACGAGCCCAGTCGAGGTCAATGCATTGCCCGGAGACGGCCTTGCGATGATGGAGCAAATGCCGCCGCCCCAGCATTTTGCGACCGGCCGGGGTGGGTTTGCCCGTGTTCACTTCTTGCAAAATTGTGGAACAGGGCCACGCCTCAGGGGTTTGATTGGATCAACCTTGAAAAGGAGGTAGCTATGAAAAATCTCCTGCTCGCCTCCGTCATCGCTATTGCGTCGGCGGCGGCCATGATCGGCCCGGCCAGTGCCGACAGCCTGCGGCTCGGCATCGGCATCGGTCCTGCCTATGACGATGATTATTATGGCGGCCCGTACTACGACGATCCTTACGTCTATCGCCCGCACCATCGGTACAATGTCTACGACGATGGTTACAGGCCGCGCTACTCCATGCGCCACAGCCGCAATTGCTGGACCGAGTACCGCAAGCACTGGCGCCACCACCACCGTGTGATCGAGAAGATCCGCATCTGCGAGCGGTGACGTAAGCAATCGATCCGGCCGGCTTTGTCGGCCGGATCGCTCGTAGCCCAACAGTGATCGATTCCGCTTCTGCGAAGAAGCGCCGCTACTTGCGGGGCTTCGGCAGCACAAGTTCACCTCCCTCACCCTGCCCTCCGCCCCATCATCCCATAGTGCACGGCCAGCAGGTCCAGGCCGATCTTGAGCATTTTGCTCACCACGTCGCGCGCCTCGCCGGTCTGTTCGGCGAGGCTCTTCACCGAATCGCCGGCGCAGCAGATTTTCTGCACCACGGTCGAGACCTCCCAATGTGCCAGCGCGCGGGTGGCTTCGGCATGGGCGCGGCCAGCCGACAGGACATGGTCGGGAATGCCACCATCGCGACGGCCGCCGTCGACGCGCTCTTCCCATGCCATCGGCCGCAGGCCTTCGCGCGAGGCGCGCTCGAAATCGCCGCGAAAGCGCATGCCCGCCTCGCGCTGCTGGCGTGTCAGCGAGGTGATGCCCAGCAGCGGGTCGACATTGCGCACCCGCACGATGCCGCCGGTCGAGGTATAGCCGCCGTTCGAGACTTCGTAGATACGCGCCGCTTCCTGCGTACCCGTTGTCAGGCGCTTGCGGCCGAAGCGGTCGTCCCTCAGCGCGAAATCATGGCCGATCTCCCTGCGGATGCGCACCTGCTCGGCCTCGCCCTTTGGCAATTTCGGCGGTTTTGGTTTTTGAGCGGTTTTTCGGCTCATGGGGCGGTTCCTTGTGGGCTGGCCGTGGGGTTGGCGGGCGAGGTTGGCGATCCTTCGCGCCCCTCTCCGCCCTGCCGGGCATCTCCCCACGAGGGGGGGGAGATTGGCAGCGTCACTCGCGCGACCTTTTCTGCAACGTCGGCGATTGGCGAAAGCGGCGGCGACATGGCAGGCAATGCAACCGCACGGCATTGCCGCGCGTTGTTGGAGGCTGCAGCCAGAAAATCGACAGCGAGGTGTAACGGCGTGGGCACGATGCGAACCGGACGTCCGATCAGGGTCAGCTTCGACGGCGAGATCGAGGACATCGAGGATGTCAACGCCGCCGCCGACCTCCTGCAGCGCTGGCCTGTCGACCGGCGCGGGCACGTCTACCGCAGTGCGCTCAATGCCTGCAGCGCCGCCATCGCCGCGCAGATCTCGCCAGACGATGCGCTTAAGGTGTTCACCGGCTTTGCCCGGGTGACCGGGATTCTCGTTGTCGATGACGACCCGGCCATGGTGTTCGAAGAGAGAAGCGTCTAGAGCCGGATGCCGAAATAGGGGCATGCCAGACAAGCTCATCGCGCCAGCTCCGCCAACAAAGTGCGGCGGCGGCCGTGGAATCGTGCGTGGTGGTGGCTGCAGTAGGAGTGCGTCGCCGAGGTGCGCAGGCCGCAGCACAGCATGTCCGGCGCCGGCCTAGCGCCAGGCGCGTCCTTGTCAGGGTCTTCCTCCAGCGTGAGATCGAGCGGGGCACGACAGCGGCCGAACAGGCAGTCGATGAACCGCATGGCGGCGACATGCGGCTGGCGACCGGGCGACACCGGCGGCGGTGGCGCCGGCATCTTGTAACGAGGAGCGTCGGGCTTGTCCTCGTCGCGGACCAGGCCGTGCGGCGACAACCAGGCCGGCGGCAGCGCACGCGCCGGCTTCCTCGGCTTGCCCTGTTTTGGCTTTGCCGGCGTGCGGGCTGCAGAGGCGCCAGCAGGCGGGAATGGCATACCAGCGCCGCCCTGCCCCTCAGCCTGCCCGGAAGCCCTCGCCTGTCCGGCCAGCTCTGCCTGTCTGGGCTGGTCTGAATGTCCGGACTGCCTTGCTTGCCCGGACGGCCTGGCTTGACCCGCAGCGCGCCCTCCCGCCGCGGGCTTTGCCGCGTTCCTCCGGGGCCGGCCACTGGCGCGGCCGCCTTTGGGATTGGCGAAGCCGATGGCGCGCAAGCCCGTGTTGCGATGGACGATGCCAATGATGGCGTTGCGCGAGACCGGGCTGCCGCGCAGGGCGGAAAAGCGCAGAGCGATCCCGGTGGCCGATAGACCATCCTTCAGCCAAAGCGCGATCGCGTTGAGTTCGGTGTCGGTATAAGCAGCGGCCATGTCGGGATCCGTCAGTTGTGAAGGCCTCGCCCGGGGCGAGCGCCAGGGTTCGGCCAGAAAGGCCGTTGCGAAATCGTTCGAAGGGGTTGGTTCAGGCGGGGCTCACCGCCCCATTCAGGCGGCGGAGCGCGGCCTCGGCAGCCACGCGGGTCAGGCCGGACACCGCCCTGCCCGTCAGCCTGTCGAACAGGATGACGGTGCCGTCCTCGGTGCGGATGCAGGAGGCGGCGGCTGGTTCGCCGGTCCTCGGCAAACCAGCCTGGCGCGAAAAGGGGGCCGGAACCGGGGGAGGAACGGTTCCGGCCGATCCGGCGGCCTGCGGTGACCGCAGGCGGGCCGGATCCGGGGCAAAAGCCCCGGTCTTCGTCCGAGCCGGGGAGGAGGACAGCCCGGACGATTCGAAATGGGCGGACAGGCGCAGGATCATGCCGCCTCCCCTTGCGCGGTATCAGCGGCGGCCACAGCGGCCAGCCACTCGTAGCTGACGCTGGCGATGCCGCGCCTGCGGCTGGCGGCGACGACCTGCGCCCCGTGCTGCGGCGCGATGCGCTGGCGCCGGCGCATCTGCCGGGCTGCCTCGTAGCCGCAGCCGACTTCGGCGGCGAAGTCGGTGATGGCGGGCCAATGGTCAATCAGTGCGGAAATGCTTGCAGGATGCTCGATCATGCGCTAAGCGTACGATATGTACGAAAGAGTCGCAAGCAAAATCGTACACCTTGGACGATAAATTTCAGGCATTTTGTACGATGATGGATCCTCGACACAGATTGCAGCAGGCGCGGGCCGAGGCGGGCTATGCCTCGCCGAGCGATGCGTCGCGGGCGTTGCGCGACATCAACAAGAACACGCTGATCAGCCACGAGAACGGCAACCGGCCGCTGTCGCGCAAGGCGGCGGAGAAATATGGCCGCCTGTTCGGCGTCGATCCCGGCTGGCTGTTGTTCGACGGCAATCCCGCGGGAAGCGGCGGCTTCCACGAGGCCGGTTCGGCCGCGCTGATGCCCTCGCCACTTACCGTCGACGTGCCGATCGTCTCGTGGATCAGCGCCGGCGAACTCGGCAGCCAGGACAGCGTCGTCAACCTGTCGGACTATCCGACCATACCCGCCGCCGATCTCGAGCAGGGCGAATGGATTGCGCTGCGCGTCGACGGCCCGTCGATGAACAAGATCTCGCCGCCGGATTCCATCATCTTCGTCAATCTGCGCGACAAGCGGCTGGTGACCAATGGCTGCTATGTGATCTCCGACGAAAGCGGCCGCGCCACCTACAAGCGCTACCGCCCGAACGACAAGCCGCCGTTCCAGCCGGCCTCCTACATGGAAATCCCGCCGCCGGAACTGGAAGGCGCGATCACCATCATCGGGCGCGTGAAGCGGTCGATGATCGATATGTGAGGGGTGGTCTCCCCTCGAGGGGACCGGCCAGAGGGGGCGCCGCTAATGGAACGCCGGCATTCTGTCCGCGATAGGAAGTCGCGTCAGGAGGTGCCGCCCCCCTCTGTCGCCTGGCGACATGTCCCCCTCCCCTCGAGTGGGAAGATCAGAAACTCGTCCTACCCCAAATATTCATTGCTGAAATACCCGGCGAAATCCGGGCGCTTCTCCAGCGCCTTGCCATCACTGTCGCGCAATATGCCGGCGGTGAAGAGATACTCCCCCATCGCGTCCACCTTGGCCTTGTCGATGGTGCCGATGGCGCCGGCTTCGCTCCTCAGGAAATGTCCGTCGTTCAGCGCCTTCAGCGAGGCGTGGATCAGGGCCGGATTGGTGAGCGCGTCCTTGTTGGCCGCGATCAGCAGGTCGCCCGCCTCTTGCGCGTGGTCGACGGCGAACTCGTAGCCGCGCCGAGTCGCCTGAACGAAGGCGACGGCCGCTTTCGGATTGGCCTGAAGAAAGGCGTCGCTGGAGGCGATGAAGGTGGTGTGCTCGTCGGGCACGCCATAATCGGCGTAGCGGAAGCTGCGCTGCCTGATGCCTTTCAGTTCGGCCTCGACGCCTTCCCAGGTCGAGACCTCGAGCGTGAAATCGACGGCGCCGTTGGCCAGCGCCTCATAGGCCGAGGTGCCTAATGTCACCGTCTCAAAATTGCCCTTGCCGCCATCATGGCGGATGATGGTCGAGATCAGTGCGTTCTCCCAGGCACTGCCGAAGCCGCCATAGGTCAGGCCGTCGAGATCCTTCGGGCTCTTGATCGCGCTACGGTCGGCGTTGAACACGACGCGGCCGGTCTCGGTTTGCACCACGGCATAGACGGCCCTGAGGTCGGCGCCGGCGGTCTTCTGGGTGAACAGGCTGATGGTTCCGTTGATACCGAAATCGGCGACGCGGTTGGCGACCAGCGTGCCCGCGCCGGTGTCGCTGTAGGGCAGGATTTCGACTTCGAGGCCGGCTTCCGCGTAAAAGCCTTTGTCGCGGGCGATAAACAAACCGATGTGGTTGGTGTTGACGGTCCAGTCGAGCGCGACGGTGACCTTCTGTCCAGCGGCGAAAGTCCGGGCGGGGAATGGCAGACCGGCAGCGAGCGTCAGCAGCAGTGCCTGGCGGCGGGTGAGTTCAGTCATGGTCATCTCCTTGGGACGGTCATTGGGCTGAGGGTTGCGGATCGGTGGCGCCGAGCAGCGTGTCGAGAATGCCGGCCTCGAGCACGGCCGCCTCGCGCGCTGCGCTGGCGTCGGCGGTGCGCGGGCGCGGCAACGGCACTGCGATCTCGCTGACGATGCGGGCCGGGCGCGCGGAAAACACGTAGATGCGGTCGGACAAAAGCACGGCTTCGCGCACGTCGTGGGTGATCAGCAGCGCCGTCCAGTGGTGGCGCCGCCACATGGCTTCCAGCCAGCGCTGCATGGCCGCGCGGGTCAGCGCATCGAGCGCGCCGAACGGTTCGTCGAGCAACAGCATGTCGCGCTGCTGCACCACGGTGCGCAGCAAGGCCGCGCGCTGGCGCATGCCGCCGGAAAGCTCGGCCGGCCAGGCGCGCTCGAAGCCGGCAAGGCCGAACTCGGCAAAGAGCGGCGTGACTCGCTCGCGCGCCGCCCGGCGCGGCACTCCCTGCACCTCCAGCCCCAGCGTCGCATTGTCGAGGATGCGGCGCCATGGCATCAGCGCGTCGCGCTGCGGCATGAAGGCGAAGCGGCTGCCATGGTCGTCGAGCGGCGCGCCGTCGAACAGCATCTCGCCCTCGCCTTTCTCCGCGCCGGTCAGCAGCTGGAACAGCGTCGACTTGCCGGCGCCGGACGGACCGAGGATGGAGACGAATTCGCCTGCCGCGACATTGAGCGAAATGCCGGCCAGTACCTCGAGCGGACCAAAGCATTTTCGCACCTGGCGCAGCTCCAGCCGGGTCATTGCCGCCCCTCGCCGCCGCGTTCTCCTGCCGCTCGCTCCCAGGGCATGACAAGGCGCTGGACGAGCACCGTCAGGCCGAACAGCACCAGCGTCAGCGCCGCACTGACGCCGACCGCCGCGAGCACCAGGTCGGGGCGGAAATTGTTCTTGGCGTTGAGCATGTAGATGCCCAGCCCCTTCGCCGCGCCCGCATATTCGGCGAAGATCGCGCCGACCACGGCATAGGTGATCGATATCCTCAAGCCGGCGAAGAAATAGGGCAGCGCCGAGGGCAGCCGCGCCAGCCAGAAGACACGCCAGCGCCCTGCCCCCATGGCGCGGAGCATCTGGCCGATCTCCTTCTCGGTCGCCTCAAAACCCTCGACCAACGCCACCATCATCGGAAAGAAGGTGACGAGTGCCACGAGCAGGATTTTCGGCAGCAGGCCGAAGCCGAACCACAGCACGACCAGCGGCGCGATCGCCACCAGCGGCAAGGTCTGGCTGGCGATCAGCAGCGGAAACAGCGCGCGGCGCAATGACGGCCAGAAGTCGACCAGCGCCGAGAAAAGGAAGGCGGCGGAGAGCGAGCAGGCAAAGCCGGCAAGAGTGGCGCGGATGGTCGGGATGGCATTGTCCATCAGCGCCTCGCGATTCTCCCACGCCTGTCCTAAGACGCGCGAGGGCGCCGGCAACACCGTCGGCCTAACGCCGCCATAGCGGGCATAGAGCTCCCACGCAGCGAACAGCAGCCCGACCGAGACGGCAGCCGGTGCAGCCCTGGCGATGGCCGACGAGACAGCTGATCTCCCCCCTCGTGGGGAAGGGCCAGAGGTATCTCCTCCAGACAACGGGACGGACGGAACAGCCACGGAAATATCCTCGACGGCGGCGAGCGCTATGGCTCAGACAGCGGACGGGCTGTTGGCCGACACGGTGACGTCGAGGGTTACGTGGCCGGCGCCCGGCCCGAAGCGGCAGAAGGCTTCGTTCAGCGTGGCGAAGATGGCACCGGCATCGCCGCGCAATTTGGTGCAGAAATGCTTGGAGCGCTCGTAGACGCCGGACTGTTTGAGGAAGTCGATGCAGCCATAGATCTCGTCCATGTGGTCGCCAGTGCCCATCACATAGAGCGAGAATTGCGCCGCCGTCGCCTGACCGGTCACGGCGGTGGCCTGCACGGCGCGGATGGCGGCAACCTTGCGCTCGTCGAGCGGAATGACGGGGCCGCCGACCTCGTCGGAGCGGCAGATCGGATCGTCGGGCTCGCCCGGGCAGCCGCGCGAGATCGCCGCTGACAGCACGCAGTGCTTGCCGCTGGCGGAAGCCGCGACGAACAAGTCGCGCATCGCCGGGAACAGCACTTCGGGCGGCCCGACCAGCAAGGTCGAGATGTCGTCGGTCTCGATCCTCAGCCGATCGCGATACGGATCGAGCGCGCCAAGCGCGCCAAGGATGACGCCGACGAAATCATCGGCCATGGGATAGAGGGAAATCTGTGCGCCAGAAAACATAGCCCGCCTCGCTCCGCTGGTATTACCCAGATCAGCTTTTAGGGTCTGTGGGCTTGCCGCCCCCGTCTCAGCCCCGACCGTACGGAGCACCCCTGTGGATGCCGGGGTTAAAGCACTGTTCGGCGAATTGGGGAAGAGGGTTTGTCGAGGCGTGACGCGAATGTGTGTTGGGCCAGGTTTTGACAGTCTCCCGCTTGGGGGAGATCGGTTTCAACGCTCCGCGTTATAAGATTTTCACCATTTTCTTATAACATCCTTGAAATTCAGCTGGATAGCGCGCAGTTATAAGAAAACTGACAAATTCTTATAACGGAAGGCGCATGATCGGAGTGCTAGCCATGAAAACGATCGATCTCGCCTATCGCACGATGTACGCCGAACTCGTGCAGCGTAGCCTGGATGCCTCGTTCGAGACCTATTTCTCGACGGCGGGCAACTTCGTCCGCGTTCCGGTAAAGGGCCGCGACTACTGGTACTTCGAGGAAACCCGCCCGACGAAGACAAGGCGATACGTCGGCCCGGCCGAAGACCCCGAGATCGCAAAACGGGTCGCCGCCTTCAAGGAGATCAAGAGCGACCTCAAGAGCCGCCGCAAGCTGGTTTCCAGCCTCGTGCGCGACGCCGGCTTGACCGCGCCTGACACATTCACCGGCGAAGTGGTCGAAGCCCTGGAGAAGGCCGGACTCTTTCGCCTGCGCGCCGTTTTGGTCGGAACGGTCGCCTTCCAGACCTATGCCGGGCATCTTGGCGTGCGGCTGCCTGGTGCCTCGCTGCAGACAGGCGACGTAGACTTCGCTCAATTTCATTCCGTCTCGGCCGAAGTGGACGACAGTCTGCCGCCGGTCATTGAGGTGCTCAAGGCAATCGATCCGACATTTCGTCAGGTTCCACACCGAACAGACGCCGGACGGACCACACAGTTCGAGAACGCTTCCCGCTACAAGGTCGAATTCCTCACTCCGAACCGGGGCAGCGACGACCATGCGGATCACGCAAGCCCGATGCCGTCGCTGGGAGGCGTCTCCGCGCAGCCTTTGCGGTTCCTGGATTTTCTCATCCGCGACCCCGTCAGAACGGTGCTCCTGCACCGCTCGGGCGTGCCCGTGCTGGTGCCCTCGCCCGAGCGCTACGCCGTCCACAAGCTGATCGTCGCTTCACGCCGGCAAAGCGCCGCAGCGAAGCGGGAAAAGGACCTCCATCAGGCGAGCCAGCTGGTCAAGGCGCTTGACGCCACACGCCGGCAGGATGACCTCGCCTTCGTGTTCGCGGAAGCATGGAACAGGGGCGACAGCTGGCGCGACGCGCTCCGGAAAGGCCTGCACCTGCTCGATCCGGACAGGCATGATATGGTCGGCCAGATCCTCGGGAGGGCGCTTGCCGATATTGGCGCGCAGCTCGAAGGATTTCCAATGCGGCTCGCCTGAGGCGCCGGCATTCCGATGGTTTCTATCCATCTCTTTCGTTCATATTGTACGAATTGCACTTGACCAGTATTCGTACGTAAAGTACGATATCTTCTCTTTGAGGGGATATCCTTGAACACCGCAAATCACGCCGCCTTCGCCGATCTCTCCCGCCCGCTCTTTTCTCCCGCAACGACCGACCAGAGGCAGCGCCTCGCCGGCGCCTGGCGCATGGCCAGCCAGGATATCGCGGAGGACATCCGCTTCATCCGCCAGTATCTGAAAGTCATCGCCGAAAAAGAGGAGCGGCTGTCGACCGGCACGCTGGTCCACAGCCGCGCCTATGTCGATGCCTGTGCCGGCTGGCTGCCGCAGACCGTGGCGCGCTATCTGCGCAACCTGCGGGCAATCACCGAATGCGAACTCGCCATGACGGCGGCCGGCATCCGCTTTGCGCTCTCCAGCGATGCCTGGGATGCGTGAGGGCCGAGCGGCGGAAAGCTGTCGGTCTGGCCGGGAATGCAAACCCACTGGCCGCGGGGCCAGTGGGTTCGTTTGCCGCTGAAGCGGGAGTGATCAGCCGCAATCGGCCGGCGCGGCCGGGCCGGAGCCCGTTGGGGAGCCAAGCCTATCTCAGACCGAGAAAACTCAGGATCGCGATGACGATTACAACGGCCCCGACCAGCCAAATGATATTATTCATGACGTGCTCCTTCGCCCAAAATTGGTGCTGGAAGCACAACATTAGCGACGCCTAAAGGTTCCCGCCGGTCGGGCCGTCGCCGCGCGGGGAATGGCGGCGGCGCATGGCCCTGCTCTACGGCGCGATCGGAGTAGCAACCTGACTTTTACTGGGTGTATTTAACTAACGCGCGCTGGCTGTCACGAAACTAATTAGACTATTCTAATTTCCTTAAGCTGCAATCTCGGCGTGACGGGGCGACAATGCAGGTTCCATGAACGCAGCCAATCTCTACCGGAGACGGCGCTGCCGCGCCGCATCCATTTCCCATGGGTCATTGAAGAGAGATTTCGTGGCCGGCGCTCAGCCCTTGGCTTTTGGCTTGGCGGCCTTGGCGGGTGCCTTGGCCTTGGCGGCTGCCGGTTTGGCTGACTTGGCGGCCGCAGCCTTCTTCGGCGCAGCCTTGGTTTTCGGCTTCGCCGCTCCGTCGATCTCGGCTGTCGCCTGGTCCCAATGTTGCATGTCCGAGCCCTCGGGCCGCCCGGCCTGTTCCCAGATTTCGTGCGCCCGCTGGCGAATGCGTTCCTGCCTGTCGTCCGTCACTGTCGCCTCCGTGGTTGGGTCCAAATCGGATGGGTCCAAATCCCGGCAAAACATTAGCGGATATTTCGACCGGCGTCTTGGGGCGTAGACACGCTCGACGCCGCGATTTCCTTTAGTGGTCGTTGGACAGGACCGCGACACCCAGCAATGCCGCCTTCTTGGTAATCAGCCCGGCGAGATCGGCGTCGGAGCGCTCTGTGCCGGTGCGCCGGCGCAGCTCATCGATCGCCTCCTTCATCGACAGCAAGCTGGTGCTTCGCTCGGCCAGCAGCTTGTCGCAACAGGCCGCGACATTGGTGGAATTGGGGGTCTCGACATGCGGCAACATGGGAATGCTCCTTTGAACAAACCCGTTGCCCGCCGTCTCCTCCCGAAGACGGCGGGACAGGTATCATGCATCACTCAATGACTTCGACGACCCTGCGCGTGCCGGGGTCGACCAGCACGGTGTGATCGCCCACGACCGTGTATCTGTATTGAGTGTCGGGAACTTCCCGAAGCTCTACAGTGTCGGGCAGGATAGAGCCGACGTTAAGCTCGACGCCGAGAAGGCTGATCGAAGCCAGTGGGTGCTTGTGCACATATTCGCGGATGTCCGTCCTTTGTTCGGGCGTGACCACGACGGCCTGCGGCTGGGTTGTAACAATCACATCCTCAGCGGCAGCGACACCGACGCCTGCAAAAAGAAGCAGCGCGGCGGCGGAAGGAATCAGGGTTCTCATCGTTCTCTCCTGTTTCGTGTTGGCGAGCTTCGCCCTCGCCTCCGCCTTAACGGAAACATCCACAGGTCGATAAGTGGCGAGCTCTGAAGGCAAACGCCGCCACAACGCTGTTGTTCCGTAAGTCGGGACTAATTGATCTATGGTTTTGCGGCTCTCTGCCCTCGCCTTTGCGTGCGAGAGACGACGCGATGGCCGCATCCCAGGCGATCGTTTGTCGGTCCCGGCCATTGGCAAAGCCACCTTGCGCCTCGCCGGATCCCGCTGGGAACCGGACCGGCCCAATTTGCATTGAAGGGCCGGTCCATCAGGAGGTTCTCCACATGAACGACATGCCTTTCCGTGCTCCGCTGACAATTGCCGTCGGTGCCGGCTTCAAGCGCGAAATCGCTTCGCTGGCCGAGATGCAGAATTTTCTGAAGGAATGGCCGGCGGCGCGGCGCGGTCCGGTCTACGCCACCGCCATCAGGGCCTGCGAGGCGGCGCGCGCCGGACATCTCACGGCCGACCAGGCGCGGCGGGCCTTCATGGGCTTTGCCGAAGCAGCAGGCATAGTGTGGACAGGCGTCGATCCCGTCACCGCGCTGCGGCAAGCCAAGACGAGAAGCGTGCGCAGCCGAGCTGAGCGGAATCGCCCCGTGCCGTGACTTGGGGCCCGTTGCTATTGCTTCGGCGGCTGCGCCGGCACCTCGTCGGGCCTGATCACAGGCGTCCTGCCCTCATTCGGCGCCGGCTGGGCCATGCCCTGGTCGCCGGTGGGCGGCGGCTGCAGCACGCCGCCGCAAGGTTCGAGCTTGCCGGTCAGGCCGCCATTGCCGCCACTGGTCGTCGACGGCTTCTGGCCGTCGTTCTGACCTTGCGGCTCGGCCTGGCACGGTCCGCCCGGCGTCGGGGCGTTCATCTGGTCGTCGGTCTGCGCGGCCGCCGGTCCGGCGAGCGCCAGCAACAAAGCGCATGGCAAGAGTGGTTTCATGGTTCCAACTCCTTTCCTGCAAGGCTTGTCCTTCGGGAAAGGATGTCGGCGGCGATTGGTTCCAACCGCGGCAAAGCGAACATTGCGACGGCTCGGCAAGGGGCTGCAAAATCCGGCGCAGTCAGCTATGGGTGCACGCGCCGAGGGAAATGCAAGCGGGCCAGTTCATGCAACGCGAAAGCTATTCGATCATTGTCGAAATGGAAAATGCTGGCACGATCGACTGGGACGAGGTCGGCGCCGGCCTCGCCGCGCTTTCGCGCGAGGTCAGGGCCGCGGCACGCCTGGGATACGTCGCCAGACAGGTGATTTTCGTTCATGCCGGAGAGGCCGGCGACACACCGCTGTTGCGCCGCCAGATCGAAGACGCGGCGCCGGAGCTTGCGCGGGACGTGACGCTCGGCTTCTGCGCCTTGCCCGGCGGGCGCTATTACGAGCTGAAGAACGAGGGGATCGCCCAGGCGACGGGCGACATCGTCGTGCTCTGCGATTCCGACACCGTCGCCCAGTCAGGCTGGCTGCCGGCCCTGCTGAAGCCGTTCCAGGACCCGCGGACCGTCGCCGTGAACGGCCACACCTATCTCGAGCATGACGACTTTGCCTCGCGGACATTCGCGCTGCTATGGATCTTTCCGCTTCGCGACCATGATCGGCGCTTTGCCGCCAAGCGCGCCATGAACGCCAACAATTGCGCCATCCAGCGAAGCTGGCTCGCCAGCCATCCATTTCCGAACAACAACGGCTTCAAGGTGTCGTGCACGCTGCTCGACCGGCAACTGCGAGCGGAAGGCCACGACCTGGTCAAGGCCGAGGCGCTGGCCAGCCACTATCCGCCGCGCGGCTGGCGCTTCCTGTTGTGGCGCGCGCTGGTCACCGGCCGCGACGCGGACCGCAAATATGCCGCGCTGAAATCCGCCTCGCGGCCACGGCGCGTTTTCAAGGCCATGCGCCGCTGGGCTTCGGCATCCTGGCGCGCCAGCCTGCGAATCGCGCTCCAGGCCCCGCGCACCGGCATGCCGGCGTGGCAGATACCCTTGGCCGTGATCGTCGGGCTTGTCTTCAACGCACTGGTGTTCGTCGGCCAGATCAGCCTGGCGGCTGGTCTGGTGAAGGACGACGTCGAGCGCGTCCCGGCCTTTGTTGGCCACAGCTGACGGCACGCGTGCGGACGTCGAGTATCAGCGCCCTTACCTGCGCTGATACTCGACAGACCGTATGCGCGATTTTTTTTGATTCGACCGGTTCCGGCCGGCGGATTGTCAATTCAGGGAGTGATCGCCCGCCCCTTGGGCAACGAAGGACGCCGCAATCAGGTCGTCGGCATCGATGCGTAAGGAGCCTTCGCCATCACCCATGATGGCCGCGACCTTCTGGAAGGTTCTCATCTCATGCTCGGTGATGCTTGCGCTGCGCATCCTGGCCCTGAGGTCAGCGACCCGCATCCCCAATGCGGGGGACGTTCCGATTTCACGCTTCGACATAATACCTTGCCTCCTCCCCAGCCCATTTCGCCGCCTCGCCGCTTCGCTGGCCCATGCTGCCTATCAATAAGGCAGCACGAAGTCAGACGCGGCAACGCGTGATTCCGAGGAAGGTTCCTGCTTGTACCTGCTCATACTAGTCACGAGATAATACGGGGCGGACCGGCCCACCGCTCCGGCAAGCGGTGAGCCGTGCGATGCGGGTTACTGAATGATCTTCACGATCTTGCGTGTGCCGGGATCGACAAGCACGGTCTGATTGTCGACGACGACATAGCGGTATTTGACATTGGGGACTTCATGGAGTTCGACCGTGTCGGGAAGTGCGGTACCGACATTGAGCTCCACGCCGGGAATCTTGATGGATGCCAGTGGTTTCTTCTGCACATATTCCCGAATCACGGTTTCCTGCTCAGGCTGAATGATGACGTCCTGGGCAGCAGCGGCGCCCACTCCAGCGAACAACAGAAGGCCGGCGGCGGCGGTTGCAAGATGCAGTCTCATGATCGTCTCCTTTCGTTGCAGCGGCCACTTGCGCCACGCGGCCTGAAGCCATTCGCGACCGGGTCGCCTCAGTCGTAAACGCCATCGCATGGGGCTTGTTCCTCCCATTTTTCGGCTCCTCGACGCGACAGTTCCGCTTTGCCGGCAGGGGCAGATCAGCCCGGAACAAAGGCCACGAGTCGAAGTTAACCCAACGAAGGGACGACACTTTCGAGGAGACTTTTGATGAAACATCTTCTGATCACAAGCATGCTCGCACTCGGCGTCGGATGTGGCGCCGCCATAGCCCAGACGCAGACGCCCGCCGAGGTCCAGCCAAGCGGTGGCGCCAATTGCGAAGCCGGCGCAGCGGACTGCCAGCAGGGCGGCAAGGCCGGCGAGCAAGCCCAGGGCAAGGCCAAGATGAAGACCGATGAGCAGGCGCAGGGCAAGGCCGGCGCCAGCACAGAAGAGCAGGCTCAAGGCAAGGCCAAGCTGAAGACCGACGAGGCACAAGGCAAGGCCGGCGCCACGACTGAAGAGCAGGCTCAGGGCAAGCCCAAGCTGAAGACCGATGAGCAGGCTCAAGGCAAGGCCGGCGCCACAACTGAAGAGCAGGCCGAGGGCAAGGCTGGCGCCACGACCGACCAGCAGGCTGAGGGCAAGGCCAAGGTCCAGACCGACGAACAGGTGCAGGGCAAGGCTTCGACCCAGACCGACCAGGGCTCGACCGCGTCTATCAGCAATGTGACCGTCGAGCAGAAGACCGAGGTCACGCAGATCATTCGCGAGACGAACGTCGCACCGGTGGCGCGTGTCGACTTCGACATTTCGGTAGGCATCGAGGTGCCACGGCAGAAGGTGCGGCTGCACCGCTTGCCGGCGCGCATCGTCAAGATCGTCCCCGCTTACGAAACCTACATGTATTTCGTGCTTGCCGACGGCCGCATCGTCATCGTCGATCCGGACAGCTACAAGATCGTGCTGATCCTGACCTGATCCGGCGAACACCACGAACAGGCCCGCCGCGCATTCGGCACGGCGGGCCTTTTCGTGCGTCTGACGCCGGTCCTTCGAAGGTTATGGACCTCCCAAACCGAAACCCCGCCGCCCTTACGGAAAAAGGCGGCGGGGTCGGCCTTCCGCCGATGAAGGGACGTTCTCGGCGGGTCGCTGGCGATTGTTCCCGGCCACTATCTTTTTTGTTTGAGCATCACCTTGCCCTAGCTGAACAGGATTCCGGCAGTGACAAAGACGACGCCGAGCGCGAAGACAGGCGCAAGCGCGCCTCGTGGACGCTGCGTTCCATAAGCTCCTCCTGATCGATGTGGGTGGGGAACGGTCCCGCCTGTGCTTGGTTCCTGAATTCAGAAGTCCTTGGCCAAAGGTCCCCAATGGCATCGACCAAAAGACCCAAAGGCCATGGCCGCGCCCGATGAGGCGACCAACCTGCCTCCGCAAAACCAGGCGCGGGCCAGGCCGTTAATCCGATGGCAATCGTTCCATATTAGCGTCGCCGCATATTCCGGAAAATTGCTGAGGGGGTCAGCGGCCGATGCCGAAGGTGTCACGTATCCTGGCGAATGCGTTCGAGGTGGCCGAGCCGTCAGGGGCCGGCCTGCCGGGCCTGGCCGAAGCGATCGGGCGGATGGCCAGCTGATCGAGCATTCGCGCGAGCGTATCCGGCTGCTGGAGGCCGTGATCGACAATTTCCCCGGCGGCGTTTCGCTGTTCGACCAGGATCTCAACATGGTCGTCTGCAATCAGCGGCAACGCGCCTTGCTCGACTATCCCGATGAGCTTTTTGCCAATGGCTACCCCTCGATGGAGACGCTGTTTCGCTTCAATGCCGAGCGTGGCGAGTACGGACCGGGCGATATCGAGATGCATGTCGCGCGCCGCCTCGCCCTCGTCAGGCAGCGCGAGGCGCATGTCTACGAACGCACCCGGCCGAACGGAACCATCGTCGAGGTGCGCGGCATGCCGATCGAGGGCGGCGGCTTCGTCACCACCTATTTCGACGTCACCGAACAGCGCCGCAACCAGGCCACGATCGCGCATATGGCGCATCATGACGCGCTGACCGACCTGCCCAACCGCATGCTGTTTTCCGACCGGTTGCACGGCGCGCTTGCCCTTGCCAGGCGCGGCGCCCTGATGGCCGTGCACTACCTCGACCTCGACAATTTCAAACCGGTCAACGACAATTTCGGCCACAAGGCCGGCGACAGATTGCTGATCGACGTGGCCGGCCGGCTGCGCGCCGCGGTGCGCGACAACGATACGGTCGCGCGGCTCGGCGGCGACGAAGTCGCCATCATCCAGACCGGGATTACCGGACAGACGGATGTGTCGGCGCTTGCCCGGCGCATCGTCGAGCGTTTCCAGTCGCCCTTCGCGGTCGCCGACAGCCCGGTCGTCGTCGGCGTCAGCATCGGCATCGCGCTGGCGCCTGGCGATGCGCTGGGCAGCGACGAACTGCTGCAGAAAGCCGATACCGCGCTCTACCGCAGCAAGTCGGGCGGGCGCGGACAATTCAGCTTCTTTGGGGAACCACACATCCTCCTTTGGATGGATAGGTCAAAATATTCGCAAACGCTAATATGATTCGCGCAGGCAAAGCACCCAACCCTTGCGCCGAGCGCCGGCGGAGTTCCTATAGCTGCCTCGGCCGGCGCTCGTCATCGAGTGCCGCCTTGATCGCGATCAGATGATGAGAAGTGCTACCGCCGCCGAAACGCCTGGGGCTCGCGAACTTTCGCGCATCCGAGCCAACAGCGGAGCCAGAGCCGGCGACCTTGCGCTGATTTCGCCCGCGGCAAAACCGATTCCAGCAAAGCGCGCGCGATGCTCCAACGCCGCACTTGCAGCGAAAGGCGTATGGCCCTAAGTCCTAAGACGTAGGTCGCATGCCGTGGGCCGAAAGCCCTCCGAGAGCGCGGCACAGTGCCAACTTGCGACCGCACATGAAAGGTGCAACGCTCGAATTGGGTAGAGACATGGGCGGGCTTCCCGGGTTTCAATCGGTCCGGGACGTTCGATTGGGCAAATGTATTTTCCGCAATTTCTTGTGGGAATGTCAGCAACGCTTCTCGTAATCCTTGGCTGGATTTACGCGGCTACCGGGTCGTTTTGGCAATCGCTGGGCTGGACATTTGTCGCCGCCCTGGTGCTGCAGGCGGGCTACTTCATCGCTGTGCTTTTGCTCATCTATGGCCGCACCTCATCGGCGGCCAAGGCCGACAAATCGCTCCCGGCCAAAGTGCCCGGGCCGTTCGAACGCGACGGCATCATCCACACCTTGCTGTCGCGGCTTTTTTAACAGGCGGCGCGGCGCCTTTATCCAAGACTTGTCGCACCAGCGCGAGCCGGCGTCCGGCCCAGACGCCGGCGCAAAACTTTCAGCCGGGCAGGTGCGCCAGGGGACCCGCTACGCCGTGGCATAGCAGCCCACCCGGCAGCGCTGCATGACTCCGGTCAGCGAGGCGCCGACTTCAGGCCGGAGGCGGTGGGCACCGGTTCGGACGAGAAGACGACGAAGCCGAAGACGAGAACGGCAGCGGCAACGATCATGGAGCCGGTGGCAACGACCGGCTCGATCGCCGTGTTGCCCTTCGCCAGCATCAGGTAAAGCGCCGGCAGCATCACCACCAGGCCGAGCGTATAGAGGCCGAAGTGGATCATCGCGATGCGGCGCGCGGCCTTGGCCGGATTGAGCGCATAGTAGCCGCCGAATATCGCGGAGGTTACCCAGCCCAGAAGGTTGATATGGGCATGCGCCGGAAAGGCGGCGTGATCTTGCGAGATCGCCATATGCAGGCCGATGGCGATGCCCACGATGAGAAAAACGATGGCCGTTTTGAAGAAAAGTTCCGAAACCCTAGGCATGTTGTTTTCTCCCCAATCCCTTTTAAACCCCGACATTGCGAAGGTTACACCTGGGAACCGAGATTTTCCATGCCGTACTTGGGGTTAGCAACGGGTTTTGCGCAGCGTTGTGGTGGCTTCCTGACGCCGGCGGACAGGGGAGGCGATGGATCGCTGCAGAACCGATTCCAAACTTGGGCAGCGGCAGGCGAAAAAATGCCGCCGGGGCGAACCCCGGCGGCATTGCCGTTCAGCCAAACTATTCCGCCGTCTCGGTCTCGGTCGGCTCGTCGACGGTCGAATCGGCAGCCGCGTCGTCCGCGTTCTCCGCTTCTAGCTTGGCGGCTACCTGGTCGACCTTGTCCGCGAGCACGCCCTTGGCCCATTCGGTGACCTCGGCGTCGACCGGCTTGTTGGCCATATCGGCGAGTGCCGCGTCGAGCGATGCGTCGTCGGTGCCGACAGCGGCTTCGTCAGCCTCCGCCTGGGCCGCGGCAGCCGCCGCCTCGGCATCCGTGACCGCGGTCTCCTGATCCGCGATCTGCGCTTCCAGATCCGCGATCTGTGCGTCCAGGGCCGCCTGCTCCTCGGGCGTTGCGGGCGTCTGTGCATTCGCCTCAACGAGCTGCGCGTTCAGGTCGTCCAGCTTCGCCTGAGCTTCGGCTGCCGCGGCGGCCGCCTCTTCAGCCGTGGCCTCGGCGAGCTTGGCGTTCGCGGATGCCATCACAAAAGCCTGAACAGCGGCGAATTTCTTGCTCTTGGAGTTCATGTAGGCGTTGATGTTGCGCTGCAGCGAGTTCAGCCGGCCGAGCTTGGCGTGGATGTTCTTCTCCTTGGGAGCGGCGGCGACGTCCACCTCATCCACGGAGACTTCCGTCGTGGCCTTCTTGCCCGACTTTGTCGACTTAGCCGATGCTGACTTGCCGTTCGTGCTCTTGCCTGACTTGCCGTGCGTGCTCTTGCCTGACTTGCCGTGCGTGCTCTTGCCGGAATTGCCCTGCGAACCGCTTTTGCCGGAGTTGCCGCCGCCATTCCCGTTGCCGCCGCCATTGCCGTGGCCACCGCCATTCCCACCACCATTGCCGCCGGCAGCGGCCAGTGCGGGAGACGCCAGAAGCGCGAATGCCGCAAGCGCGGCAAAGAGAGTCTTTCGGGATGTCATGAGTATTTTCCTCCGAGAATCGCCACCTCACCCAACCGCTAATGAGCGCAATATGAGAAATCCCTAATGCCGTCGGTAAACTTTAGATAAATGTGGTTTCAATGCGAGAGCGAAGCAGCCCGCCAGCGAACAATCCGAATCGAGAAACTGCCATAACCATTTGAAATTCTTAAACTATATGAAAACTGACAACCGGCTTGCGCCATTTGGACCGCAGAAGGCCCATACGGGTCAGACCATGGTCCCAAACGGGCGTCCAGCGGTACGAAAACGGTCGCCGCGTCGTCGATTGAGAAGGCGCTCAAGCAGCGGAAGTCGATGACAAGCGAGGGCGCTCCGACCGCCTGAACGGCAGCCAAATGAGCGGTGCCACCTCCTGGCGATGCACTATGGCGCCCGCAAAATGTCGGCGCCCGGCTGCTCGTCGAACAGCACCGCGCAACCGCGCCCAAGCGCCACCGCCGACAGCGCATTGGCGACGGTCTCATCCGCCGAGACGAAATCCCCGGTCAGCACGCGCAATTCTTCCACGGCCCTCGCCATCGATACGAGCCGCCCGGCGGCACGGTCGGTGGTGCAGGCATCGACGACACAAACGAGATCGATGATTTCGAAGCGGTCCATCTCAGGTCTCCGCAAAACAGTCCCTTCGAGCCAATCAACGCCGTGGCGCGCGACAATGTTCCGGGGCGGATCATGGACCTTCGTCGATGGTGCGCTGCCCACTGACGGTGGGCAAAAAAAACGAGATTCCGACTTGAATCCGCCCTTCATCGCAAGACATTTCCCCTGCCCTCGCCGACGGCTTAGAGGCAGCTTGACAAGAGACCCTATTTGTTCTCTTTTTGTTCGGCAAAAAATTCCTTAAAACAGGCATGGCTAATGCTGCAATGCCGTAGGGTGGAACGGGATGGAAACCAGCGCCACCATCCTGCATGCCGACCTCGACGCCTTCTATGCCTCGGTCGAGCAGTTGCTCGATCCATCGCTGCGCGGCAAACCCATCGCCGTCGGAGGCGGCGTGGTGCTGGCCGCATCCTATGAGGCTCGAGCGTTCGGCGTGCGCGGCGGCATGCCCGGACGCAAGGCCCGCGAACTCTGTCCGCAGCTGATCTTCGTCGGCGGCCATTTCGGGGACTACCAGCGACTCGGCGACGCCGCCATAAAAGTGCTCGACGATTTCACGCCGTTGGTCGAGCGCATCTCCATCGACGAGGCCTTCGCCGACGTTGCCGGCTGCACGCATCTGTTCGGGCCGCCGGCCGTGATCGCCGCCATTGTACGGCGCCGCGTGCGGGCCGAGCTCGGCCTGCCGATCTCGATCGGCGTGGCGCGCACCAAGCACCTGGCCAAGATCGCTTCGCAGGTGGCCAAGCCCGACGGGCTGGTGGTCGTCGATCCCGCAGGCGAGCTCGCCTTCCTGCACGATTTGCCGGTCTCGCTGATGTGGGGCGTCGGCCCGGCGACCAAGGCGCGGCTGGCGGAAATCGGCGTCGAGACCATCGGCCAGCTGGCCAAGACCCACAGTGGGGCGCTGGAACGGCTGATCGGGCCGGCCGCCGGGCAGAAGCTTGCCGCGCTGGCCTGGAATCGCGACCCGCGCCGGCTCGAGACGCATCGGCGCGCGCATTCGGCGGGCGCGCAGTCGGCACTGGGCCGCAAGCCTGCCGTGGCAGATGTGTTCGTGCCAACCTTGCTGCATCTGGCCGACCGGGTGGCGAGCCGACTGAGGGCCAAGGACCGCCCCGGCCGCACGGTGACGGTGCGCGTGCGCTTCGCCGACCTGCGCGCGGTGAGCTGCTCGATCACGCTTGACCAAGCTATATCAGCGACGGCGATGCTGGCCGAGACCGCCGAGGAACTGGTGCGTGGCGTGCTCGCCGCCCATCCCTGCGAGAAGGTGATTTCGCTGCTGGCGATCTCGGTCTCGCATCTCGAGGAAAGTGCGGAACTGCAGCTGGAGCTACCGCTCGGACTTGCCGACGAGAAGCGCCGGCCGGGCAGCAAAAGGGGCCTAGCGCGCTTTGGCGCCGACCGCGCCGTCGACAAGATCCGGCAGCGCTTCGGCAAGCAGGCGGTCGGCTATGGCGCCGTGGCGCTGGAGGCGGCGCGTTTGGTGCCGGACGAGTTCCGCGAGCTGGCCGAGAAGGAACTGTGAAGCGGCGGTCGCGGTTTAAAAATGTTCGGCACGGGTGTCGGACCAGTCAAGACCCGTTCGTCCTTGGAACATAGACCGGCAATCATCAGGAGAAACGATATGCCCAGCACCGTACGCTTGCACCGCGTTCTGACAACCAGCCCGGAGAAGGTTTATCGCGCTTTCATCGAGGCGGACGCGCTGGCGAAATGGCTCCCGCCCAACGGTTTCACCTGCACGGTCCATCATCTGGAAGCAAAGGTCGGCGGTACGTTCAAAATGTCCTTCCGAAACTTCACGACGGGCAACAGCCACTCATTTGGCGGCGATTATGTCGAGCTCGTTTCGGGTGAACGCCTCCGCTACACGGACACGTTCGATGATCCCAACCTGCCCGGCGAGATACAGGTGACGGTGACATTGAAGAAAGTCTCGGTCGGCACGGAGTTGGATATCACGCAGGCAGGCATACCGGACGCGATTCCGGCCGAGGCCTGTTATCTCGGCTGGCAGGAGTCGCTGCGAAACCTGGCAAGGCTCGTCGAACCCGAGATCAATCAATAGAGGTTGATGGCGAAAGATCCATGCGGCCCGAGACTGCCAATCTCCCCCCCCTCGAGGGGGAGATGTCCGGTAGGACAGAGGGGGCGCGAAGGATCGCGTCTGCCGGACCGGCCCTTCGCTGTCGCTCCGGGCGTTCGTTGTTCGCAAAGCCAAGCAATTGGCTTTGCGTCCGCTTCGCGGACCACGCCTCACCCCATCGCCTGGCGGATGGATTTGGAAAATCGGGCCAGGAAGGCCGGCCTCGATGAGGCGTCGAGCTTCCATGACAGCACCGCCGTCGCCATTTTGCGCGGTAGCATGCCGACGGACAGAAACCAGGCGGCAAGGACGGCTCGCCGCCTGAGCGACGCCGTCAATTGGAGGCTGGCGACGGCGCCGGCCGCACCCAGGACCAGCCTGGAATCATTGACCACCGGGTGCCGACGCCTGTCGGCGCAGAGTGAGGCCAGCCGTTCTTCGAGGTGAACGGGATCGTGCAGGAAGGTTTTCGACGGCTCCACGGTCAGGCCGACACTGGAGACCTGGTCGGAAAGCGCCTCCAGGCGGTGGAAATCGTGCGTCACCCGCCAGCGCGCCCGCTCGGCGAGCTTTTCGCCGAAGACGGAATGGTTGGCGCCGTGGATGCGGTAGGCGCCGATGCACTCGTCGATCGACTGAACATGACCATAAAGCGGCGCCAGCGTCGCAAGATAGCCATCGGCGCCCTGGCGGAAATCCGCTTCGGGGATCGGCATGATGGTTTCCAGCGTCGTGCGGTCGAAGGCCAGCCCGCTTGTCACCGTCGTCTGGTAGCGCCCCTTGTGCAGGAGCTTCGGCATGACATCGCCGTCATCGAACGGCAGTGCCGGCGGCGGGAAGACATCCTTGATGCGCTGCCGTTCGTCGACGATGTGGAGCCTCGATTGGACCTGGGCGGTTGCCGAATCCCAAGTGTCGACGATCCTGGAGATGGCGTCCGGATAGAGATAGTCGTCGGCGTCGAGAAACAGCACGATCTTGCCCGAGCTTGCCGCAAAGCCGGTGTTGAAGGCGGCGGCATGCCCACCGTTCTTCGGCCTGAGACAAGCGCGGATCCTGTCGCCATAAGACTTTATGATCGCCGCCGAGCCGTCGCTCGACCGATCGTCGACGACGATGACCTCGACGTCCGCGTGGTCCTGGCCGAGCGCGCTGTCGACGGCGCGTTTCAGGAAGCGCGCGTAATTGTAGTTCGGAATGATGATGGAAACCGGAATCCGGCTCGGAACGGGATGCATCGCGTTTGACCTCGCATCTTGCTTTGGTTTCAGCGGAACCCGCCCCCTAAGTCCCGCGGGTCACCCAGGAAAAGCCTGCGCTTCCTTCAGAGAAAAAGCACGCCTTCCCCGGGAAGACGAGTTGGGTCTTCCGTTGCGACATCAGCTGAGCGGCCGCTTTTTGCCTTCGTGTATCCACGCGGTGCCGGGATCGAACCGGCGGCGGCAAGGTGCTGGAGTTCCCAGTCGCGGATGATGCCGCGGCTGGACCGACGGAGCGGCGCTTCGTCAATTTGGTGTCGAAGCGGCCGCCCGTCGCCTTGAAGGCACAACCGATAGTGACCTCGAAACGTGGCCGGCACAACCCCCGCGCCAAGGATCCGCTCCCGCGGCGGCGGCGTTGCCGTGCTTCAAGGCTCCGAAACCCGCAGAAAATCCGCCCGACGGAAGAATCCTGCATACACAGCACGAAGGTCGATGTCGCAAATGCCGCGCTCACTCTATAATCTTCGCCGACAGGGGGAGATTGCGCGATTGCCTGGGACCTTCTTGGGGGATTATTTACAGTACTGGCGCAAGTTGTCGCTGGCCTTGCAGTTCTTCATCGCGGGCGGCATCGGGCTTCTGCTGGTGATGCTGGTGGTTGGCCTGTGGGTGACCTCGCAGATCCGGGAAGGCGTGATGCGAAATTCCGCCGCAACCACGGCACTCTATGTCGACAGCGTGATTGCGCCCCTGTTGCCCGACATGCGCACCAGCCGCGAGCTCAGCGACACGGTCAAGCGGGCGCTGGACGAGACGCTCGGCCAGGGCGCACTCGGCAAGAGGCTGGTCTCGTTCAAGCTGTGGCGGCGCGACGGCATGATCCTCTATGCCAAGGACACTTCGTTGATCGGCAAGCGGTTCGAACCGAACGCCAATCTGGTCGCCGCCTTTGGCGGCAATGTCGTTGCCGAGTACAATGACCTCGACGACGACCCCGAAAGCCACGAGGAAAAGAGAGTGAACGCACCGCTGTTCGAAATCTACAATCCGGTGCGCGAACCCTGGTCGGGCGAAGTGGTCGCGGTTTCGGAGTTCTACGAGATCGCCGACGACTTCCAGACGACGCTGAACGCCGCCCTGTGGTCGAGCTGGCTGGTGGTGGCCGGCGCCACGGCGACGGCACTGGCGCTGTTGTCCGGCATCGTCTTTCGCGGCAGTCACACCATCCAGACCCAGCGCGCAGCGCTCGAGGCAAAGGTCTCGGAATTGCAGGCGGCTTTGTCGCAGAACTCGACGCTGCGCCAGCGCGTGCAGCGCGCCTCGCGCCGCGCCACCGCAATCAACGAACGCTATCTCAGACGCATCGGCGCCGACCTGCATGACGGGCCGGCGCAGCTCGTCGCGCTGGCGGCGCTGCGGATGGACAGCCCCATTCTGCTCGACTCCGGCTCGTCCAGCGAGCAGCGCGAAGCCGAGATCGCCGGCATCCACAAGACGCTTGGCGAGGCGATGCGCGAGATACGCGGCATCTGCAACGGCCTGGTGCTGCCGCAGATCGAGACGCAGGCCGTGATCGACATCCTGCGGCTTGCGGTGAGCGAGCACGAACGACGGACCTCGAGCTCGGTGGCGCTGACGCTTCCGGCCCGCTTGCCGGAACTCGGCACTTCCGAGAAGATCAGCATCTACCGTTTCGTCCAGGAAGGGCTGAACAATGCCTGGCGGCATGGAAAAGGCAGGAACCAGGCGGTGAAAGCCGGGGTGAAAAGTGGCAGGCTGATTGTTGAAGTGATGGACGGCGGCCCCGGCTTCGAGCCCGGCAGGAGCGAAGGCCTCGGGCTTGCCGGCCTCAGGGAGCGCATCGAGAGCATCGGCGGGCAGTTCGAAACCCTGTCCGGCCCGCAAGGTACACGATTGGTGATTTCACTCTCAGTCGAGGAGCAGCCGTGACCGGCATCATCCGCATCGCCATTGTCGACGACCATCCGCTGTTTCGCGAGGGCGTGGCGCGCAGCCTCGGCGAGATCGGCGGCTTCGAGCTGGTCGGGGAAGGCGCCAGCGCCGAGGACGCCGAAAGGCTTGCTCACACGATCGCGCCCGACATATTGCTGCTCGACATCAGCATGCCCGGCGGCGGGCTCAACGCTGCGGCCAGCATCCTGTCCGGGCACCCCGGCCAGAAAATCGTCATGCTGACCGTGTCGGAAACCAATGCCGACGTTGCCCAGGCGCTCAATGCCGGCGTGCGCGGCTACGTGCTGAAGGGTGTCGGTTCGAAGACTCTGGCCGAGATCCTCGGCGATGTCGCGGCCGGCCAGAGCTATGTATCGCCGACGCTGTCGGCCAAGCTTCTGTCGAACCTGTTGCAGCCGGCGAACCGCAAGCCCGACCCGCTCAGCCAGCTCACCAGCCGCGAGGCCGAGATCCTGCGGCTGGTGGCGGAAGGCTTGAGCAACAAGGAGGTCGCGTCCCGGCTGTCGCTGCAGGAAAAGACCGTCAAGCACCACATGACCAGGGTGCTGGCCAAGCTCAACGTGCGCAACCGAACGGAGGCGGCGCTGCTGATGCATGAGGCGAAGGAAAGGGAATAGGGCAGTAGGGGATAGCGAAGGTTTGGATATGAGCCGCTGAGCGGGCTGCCGCGACCAATCCCTACTGCCTACTGCCTACTGCCCTACTGCCCTACTGCCCTACTGCCCTACTGCCCTACTGCCCTACTGCCCTACTGCCCTACTGCCCTACTGCCCTACTGCCCTACTCCCTCCCCAAAACGTGTCACCCCCGCCCCCGGGGGCGGGGACGGGGGTGAAGTGAGAAACAGGGAGGGGGTAGTTCCCTGCCCTCACAAGGCCTGCAGGCGCGCCACATCCTCTGGCGTCGCCTCGCGTTCGATGATGGTGCGGCCGAGCGCATCCTGCATTTTGAAGCGGCCGTTCTCGATCTCCTCCTGCATGCCGTCGGGATGGATGACCGTGATCTTGTCGCCGTCGACCTCGACCGTGTCGCCGGTCGCCGCATTGACGTGGGTGCCATGGTTGCCCTGGTTGCCCTTGGCTTTGCCGGAGTTGCCCTGGCCGGCGTTTCCGGAGCCAGAATTGGCGCCGGCGCCAGCCGAGGATGAATTGCCACCGCCGTTGCCATTGCCGCCATTGCCATTGCCGCCGCCGTGGCCGCCACTGTTCCCGCCGGCGGCGTAGGCCATCGAGGGAGCGATGCTGGCGGCGCCGTAGAGCTTGACGTGGGATGGCGCGAGCGTAAGCGCCAATGCCGATGGGGTCAGCAAGGCGAGCCATCCCAGGCGGATCAACGAAAGTCTACACATCCTCCCCCCGTGTCGGCCCTTTGGCGGTCTGGCCGAAACCGGCATTATCGAGAGGAACATCCATGCATCGACGCGCGCGCGAAAGCGGCCCACGACCCTTGCCTTGCCGGTTCGGACCTTTTTGCCGCCGGTGCCGGACTTATGTCGCAACGGCGTCGCCAGGCCTGACGTTGATCGGCACTACGCACAGGATGAAAACAACGCAAACGACGCCGGTTACAGGGCGTTAACCAACCCCCTTGGAAAACTGAAGGCAATTCTTTAAGATTGAAGCGCGCGAAAAAGCCGGACAGCAGCAACGAACCGCGATGCGCCAAGAGTTTCGTTTGTAGAAATGCAGCCGGAGCCCAAAAAAATACCCCCGCCAAAGGCGGGGGCAAGGTGAGTAGCGGGAGTTCTGTCATACGATGATCAAGAACCGAAGAGACGAAGCAAAAGGTGGCAACCTGATTTTGCAGCGCTGACCTACGGTCCCGAAAAGATCACTTCCAGATAGAACCTCGCTCTCACAAACTCTTCAAACGCGCCATATCGGCTGCGGTTGCCGCTCTGTCGACGATGGTGCGCCCAAGCGCATCCTCCATCCTGAAGCGGCCGTTCTCGATCTCTTCCTTCATCCCGTTTGGATGAGTAACCTTGATGCTCTTGCCGTTGACCTCGACCTTGTCGCCAGTCACGGTATTTACATGATCGACAGTGGCGGAGGCCTTGCTCGCGCTGTTGCCCTTACCGTTGCCACCGCTATTGCTGTTTCCGCTGTTCCCGTTCCCGTTGTTGCCGCCGCTGTTTCCGTTGCCGTTACCGCCGCTGTTGCCGCCGCCGTTCCCGTTTCCGTTCCCGCCATTCCCATTGCCGTTGCCGCCCTTGCCGGCATAGGCCTTGGTGGCGACTGGGCCGTCGATCGAGAGGTGAAAGGGCGCGATAACCAGCGCAAACGCCGTAAGCGCTCGCAAGACACACGTGCTTCCCATGCGCGGTTCGCGCATCCCACTCTCCCCATGCCGGTCACCCGGCCCGACTCCAAGCCGAAAACCCCAACGGCATTGTCGAAGTGAAATCATTCACAAATCGCAGCGCCTTGCGGAAGTGGCCCACGACCCTTGTCTTGTCGATTCAGACTTTTGCGGAAACGGATTCAGACTTAAGTCCCAATTCAACCTCCGGATGTGGTCCTGCATGCGGGCACGCCAGGCTTGGAATGGCTTAGCCGGCTAGGCATGGCCGGGCCGACCAGGCATGACAGGGCACAGCCTTAAGCCGGCCAGGCACGGCTAAAAAGACCGGCTCCTGCCGATGCTGGCGACGCTGGGAGCATGGGCAGCAAGCAACGCGACACCGGCAGCGAGCTGGCCAGGAACGTCGAGGAGCTCTCGGCGGGCGCAGAAGCGGCGCTGGAAGTCACAAAGGGAAGGCTGCGCGCAGAGCATATCGAAGCGGCACAACGCCAGACGCGAACGCCTATTGGGGCGACGGCACCGGCGGCTTTGACGTGACGGCGGCGCCGAAGGCAGCGGCGATGACCGCCGCAATGCCCAGGCACTGCAGCGCCGTCAGGTTCTCGCGCAGGAACAGGAAGCCCATCAGCGCGCCCAGCGCCGGTTCCAGACAGGTGAGCGTGCCATAGACCCTGGCAGGCATCCTGGTCAGCGCCACCATCTCCAGCCAGAACGGCAGCGCGCTGGAGAGCAGGCCGACAATTGCGGCGCTCAACAGAATCGACGGATTGCCTAGCACCGGCGCCGCGCCGGCAAGCCCGAAGGGCAGCGACAGCACCGCGGCGATCGCCATGCCATAGGCGACGGTGCGCCCGCCGAGCTCGGCGCCGGCCTTCTGCGCAAAGACGATGTAGAGCGCCCAGCAGCCGCCGGCGGCCAGCGCCAGCACCACGCCCACGGGATCGAGCGCCTGACGCATATCGGCAAAAGGCGACAACAGCACGATGCCGGCCACCGCCAGCGCCACCCAGACAAAGTCCATTGCGCGCCGAGACGAGAGCGTGGCGACCAGCAGCGGGCCGGTGAATTCGAGCGCCACGCAGATGCCCAGTGGAATCCTGGTGAGCGCGGCATAGAAGAGAAGGTTCATGACGCAGAGCGTCACCCCGTAAGCGGCGAGCCACGGCCAGACGGCGCGCGACGGCCTGACCCGCCAAGGCCTGAGCACGGCCGCCAGCATGAGCGCGCCGGCGACAAGCCTGAGCATCGTCGTGCCCTCGGCTCCGACCAGCGGAAACAGCCCCTTGGCGAAGGCGGCGCCGATCTGCACCGACATCATGGCGCCGAGCAGCGCCACAAGGGGGATAGCGCCGGCTTCAGCCGCAGACTTTGCAATCGGCGTCGACGTCACCTTGCTTCTTCCTCCCCTGCCGCCTAGATCGCGCGCCAGCGTACCAAGGCATGGCTGGAGATAGGGCCAACCAGCCGGCCTGTCGTGAGGCACGGCAACCATGGTTGATGGGGCAAGGGCAAACGATTTCACGCTTGCGAAACCGTTGATGCCGACGGGACAGAGGGGACGAAAGAACGCAATGGCTTCATTTTGCGCCTTATTTCGCTGCATCGCACAAGCTAGCCGCGCCTAGCTCATTCGCCGCGGAACGGCTCAAAATCGAAAAATCAGAAGATTCTTATCGAAATACCACCCGCGCACTCGCAAAAGTTGCCAAGAATTTCTAAGAATACAACTCGATAAATACTTGAAAACGAGAAGAACAAGCGCTGTATCATTCACATGGCACTCCAGCCGCCGGGGGTGCCATTACCGAAAATGTCAAAATATGGGCGATCTTCAGCCATTTTTTCGACACCGGCATCACAGATGTGTTTCAACATGGTAAACATTTTGTGTTGCGCTGCAGCATAGCGTGAGACAATCGTTGCCTGATTGGACAGGCGCGGTGGAGGTTCCGGTATATTGACCAGAGTGGGCTTTCCGCTGACCGGTTTCGAGGCCGCCCCGAGCGCAAGGCGCAGACCGCCGGCGGGCGATAGCGGAACGATGTGTCATTCCACTGCCTGCTGGCAAGGCGCGACATTGTTTCATCGGAGACATCGGATCGGCGGACGCGGCTGATGTCAAATCAGCGCGACATACAGCTCGATGCGCTGCGCGCCATTGCCGTGACGATGGTGCTGTACTCGCATTTCTTCGCCGCGGGCGGCTCCTCCTTCCTCGGCCATCTCGGCGTGCGGCTGTTCTTCGTGCTCTCCGGCTTCCTGATCACGCGGCTTCTGCTGGAAGCCCGCGCGGCCGCCGAGTTCGAAGCCGGGCCGGCGCTGCGTTCCTTCTACATCAGGCGGGCGCTGAGAATATTCCCGCCCTATTTCGCCGTGCTCGGCCTCGTCTGGCTGACCGATCTCGAACAGTCGCGTGGGTCGCTTCTGTGGCACGCGCTCTATCTCTCCAATTTCTGGTACGCGCTGCGCAACGAGTGGACGCCCTGGCTGCTCTGCCACTTCTGGAGCCTGAGCATCGAGGAGCAGTTTTATATCGCCTGGCCGCTGATCGTGCTTCTGGCGCCGCGCCGGCGCATCGAGGCGATCACCATCGGCGTCATCGCGCTCTCGCTGGCTTACCGTTTCTACTGGCCGGTGACCGCCAACACGGCGCTCGCCCGCGACCTGCTGCCGCCCGCCTCGATGGACGCGCTGGCTTGCGGCGCGCTGCTCGCCATGAGGGCTGCCAGAGGCGCTGCCCTGCCGCAATGGATGCAGCGCGGCTGGCCGGCCTTCGCGGCCGCGTTCCTGGCGATCCAGTGGTTTATCCCGGCGCCGGCCGATCCCATGCTGGAATGGGCCCATTGGCTGCTGCTGCAGGTGCTGCCGCTGGTCCCGCTGGTGGCCATTGTCGCCGCCTGTTCGTCCGGGTTTGGCGGCATCCTCGGCAAGCTTGCCGAACTGCCGGCGCTGCTTGCCCTCGGCCGCATCAGCTACGGCGTCTATCTCTATCACCCGATCCTCCTGGCCTATGCCGTCAAGGCGCAGCCCTGGATCCCGCTCAACGTCTCTGAGCAAGGGCCGGGGCGGTTCCTCGTCGCGAGCACCGCCACGATCGTCGTGGCGGCGATCTCCTGGCAGGTTTTCGAAAAGCCGCTCAACGGCCTCAAGCGGCATTTTCCCTATGTCGCCCGCCGTGCTGCCCAAGAGCGCGCAAGCAAGGCCGGCTGGTTCGGCAGGCCGGCCTATCCCACCGGATCGCCCGACGGCCGCGAGCCGCCGCGCAATCTCCGGCGAACGGGTGCCGGCCAATGACCGGCGCCCCGCTCGTTTCCGTTCTGCTGCCGGTTTACAATGCCGGGCCTTATCTCGCTGCTGCGATCGGCTCGATCCTGCGACAGGACTACGATCGCCTGGAGGTCATCGCCATCGATGACGGATCGACCGACAACTCGCTCGATATCCTCGAGCGACACCGCCAGGCCGACAACCGCGTTACGATCATCTCTCGCGAAAACCGCGGCCTCGTCGCCACCCTGAACGAGGGCCTGGCCACTGCCCGGGGCGAACTGGTCGCCAGGATGGACGCCGATGACATCGCTTATCCCTGGCGCCTGTCGCGCCAGGTGGCGCTGTTCGACCGGCGGCCCGAGCTCGGCTTCTGCGGCGCCGGCATCGATACCTTGCTGCGCGGCCGTATCGCCAAGGGCAGGCCTGATCCGGTGTTCCAGTTCAGCCTGCCGATATTGTCGATGTTCTTCACCGTCTTCATGCACCCGACGGTGGTCTACAACAGGAAGGTCATCGACGAGGGCAGTCTCCACTACGATCCCGAATACAGGCACGCCGAGGATTTCGATCTCTTCGGGCGGCTTGCCCGCCGTTTCCCGGCGGCGATGATGACGGAAAACCTGCTCGTCTACCGCATCCACCCTGGAAGCGTGACCAGCCGGCATACCGGGGACATGCGCAGGACGCATTTGCGGATCGTGGCCGAGAACCTGGAGCGCGAGGGACTGGCGGACCGCACCGAGGATCTGCGGGCCATCGGCGATGCCGTCTCGTTCGACACGGTCGCCCGCGCCGCGCAATACATCGTTGCGCTGGAAGAGCGGGTTTCCGCGCTGCCCGATGACATCAGGCCGAGCTTCGCGGCCGGTGCGCTCAACCTGTTCTACTTCCTCTACCAGCTCGTCGGCGACGAAAGGGAGCCTGCACTGACGCATGAATTGCTGACGCGAACCGCGAAGTGGAACGTCATTCGCCGCCGCGAACAATACGCGCTGCGCCCCGGACCCTGGGCGCCGTGGCTCAGCCTTGCCTCCATAGCGGCAGGAAAGCAGGCGGATGAGATGGCGCATTATTTCAAGACCAGGCCGGCCCAGGCGGTGCTTGCGCCTTATCAGCGGGGGTCGGCATGAACGACCAGCCGCATCCGCTCTTGCGACGCGATCGCCCGGCGCCCTCGCCCGTCCATCCCCGGCGGGGCCAGAAGCCGGCGTTCGAGGTCAGCTTCATCATCTGCACGCGCAACCGACTGGCCGTGCTCGAAGCCTGCATCAAGTCGGTCCAGGCCGCCTGCCGGGCGCATCCCGCCTTTGCTGCCGAGATGGTCGTGGTCGACAATGGCTCGATCGACCGCACTGCGGAACGCCTTGCCTGCCTGGCCGAGACCTCGGACATTCCGCTGACCGCCGTTTCGGAGCCGCGGCCCGGACTGGCGGCGGCCCGCAATGCCGGGCTGGCGCGGGCGCGCGGCCGCATTCTGGTGTTCGTCGACGATGATTGCGCGGTCGATCGCGACTACTTGCGCGACCTGATGCGGCATAATGCGAGCGGTGAGAAATGGCTGGTGCGCGGCGGACGCGTCGAACTCGGCGACGCCAGGGACCTGCCCTTCACCATCAAACGCTGTGAACAGCGCGAGCGGCTGACGCCTGCCGTCCACCCGGGCGGCTTCGTGCTTGGCTGCAACATGACCATGCACCGCGACGTCGCGGCCCGCATCGGCCCGTTCGACGAACGTTTTGGCGCCGGTGGCCCGCTGCGTTCGGCGGAGGATACGGACTACCTTGTGCGCGCAATGCTCAAGGGCATTCCTGTCGAATACGTGCCCGACATGACGATCTTCCACCATCATGGCCGGCGCGATCGCAAGTCGATCGACAGGCTGCACCGCGATTATAGCCTCGGCAATGGCGCGCTGTGCCTGAAGCATGTGCGGCGCGCGCCCTGGCTGCTGCGCCATTTCTACTGGGCCGCGCGGTCGGCCATGCGCGAGCTTGCCGGCGGCCCGCGCTTCGACCACGATCTCGGCCTGTCGCACTGGCCCGTCGTCGTCATGAACCTTGCAGGTGCCGCCAGATTTGCGCTGCTTTTGATAGTCGGATGGCGCAGGCAGCCACGGCTGCAACCGGATCGGCAGGCCAATGAAGCCGGCGCGGAGGCCAGAGCACGATAATGACGCTGATGCCGCCAGCCTTGCCGATGCTGCGCCGCGCGCTTGGCGGCGGGCTGCTGCGGCTTGTTCCCGCCGTGGTGGTGCTCGGTCTGGCGGGTGCGGCGCTTGAAGGCCTCGGCATCGGGCTGATCATTCCGCTGCTCGGCATCATCATGGGGCATGGCGACACAGCCGGCATGGCCGGCTTCTCCGCCCTCCTCCAGCAGATTGGAGCGAACCTAGGCGAGCGCGAGCGGCTGATCGCCATCTCGGCCGCGATCCTCGGCTCGATCGTGCTGAAGAACGTCCTTGCCTTCGCCAACACGCTGCTCACCGCGCATATTTACGGCAAGGCAAGCTATGCCATCCGCAGCGCGCTGTCGGAGCGGCTGCTGAGGGTCGGCTACCCGTTCTTCCTGCAGCAGAGCCCCGGACGGCTGCTCAACATCATCTCCAACGAATCCTGGCGAGCCTCGGACGCAATCCAGGCCCTGCTCGGCGCGATCGTCAGCGCCTCGGCGGCAATCATCCTGCTCGCCTTCCTGCTGCTCTTGTCCTGGCAGATGACGCTGCTGGTGACGCTCGGGCTGGCGCTGGTGCAACTGGCGCACGGCCTGCTGTCGGCCAATCTGAAGGCGCCGAGCCGCGGCGTCGCCGCGCGCAACAGCGCACTTGCCTCGCAGATGCTGCATCTGGTGCATGCCGGGCGCCTGATCCGCATCTTCGGCCAAGAGGACCGCGAGAAGGCGGTGTTCGACAGGGCCTCCGACGGGGTGCGGCGCGCCGCCTTCGTGCTCTCGACCCGTCAGGGCGTCTTGCCGCCGCTGACCGAGGTTCTGCACGCCATGCTGTTCCTGATGGTGGTGATCGGCGCGTGGCTCGCCAATGTCAGCTTCCCGCTGACCGCCGCCTTCCTGATCCTGCTCTACCGGCTGCAGCCGCATATGCGCGCCCTGCAGATGTCGTGGAGCCAGTTGCAAGGCCTCTCCGGCTCGCTGGAAGAGGTGCAATGGCTGCTCGACCCCGCAGGCAAGCCGGCGGCGCCGCAAGGCAGCCGTCCGTTCGACGGCCTGCGCCAGGCGATCAGCTTCGACGATGTCAGCTTCACCTATGCGGGCGCAGCCTCGACGCCCGGTCCGGACGCGCGCGGGGCGGTGCTGCACCAGGCCACGTTCAGCGTTCGCAGTGGCCGCTCGACGGCGCTGATCGGCCGTTCGGGTGCCGGCAAGACGACGATCGTCAACCTGCTCTGCCGCTTCGTCGAGCCCGATGGCGGCAGCATCCTTGTCGACGGGACGCCACTTGGCGAGATCGACCCCGGCCAATGGCGCAAGAACATCGCTTTAGCCAGCCAGGAGCTGGAACTGGTGGACGGCACGATCCTCGACAACATCGTCTACGGCCACGACACCGCCTCGGCCGGCGACGCCGAGCGCGCCGCAAAGCTGGCCGAGGCGCATGAATTCATCGAGCACTTACCGCAGGGCTACAAGACGCTGGTCGGCTACCGGGGCGTCAACCTGTCGGCCGGACAAAGGCAGCGCATCGCGCTGGCGCGCGCGCTGGTGCGCGATCCCGACATACTGATCCTCGACGAAGCCACCAATGCCGTGGACGGTCTGTCGGAAGCGGCCATCGTCGAGACGCTGAAGTCGCGCGCCGGCCGCCGCACCACCATCGTCATCAGCCACCACCACAGCACCATCTCGTTCTGCGACGACGTGGTGATCCTGAGCCGCGGCCGGGTGAAGAAGCAGGCGCCCTTCGCGGCACTGGCAAAGCTCAGCATGGACGAGCTTTACCAGCATGAAGCGGGGGAGTGAGGGGGACGAAGCGCTGAACAGCCAATCTCCCCCGTCGTGGGGGAGATGACGCACTCCGCCGCTTTCGCCTGCTTACGAAGTCGCGCGCAAATTGCGGTGGGCGCGCCGCCGGTGCGTGGCACGCGCCTTTTCGGCGACCACGCCCTTGATCTCGACCACCACCCCGTCGTCGCGCGGCCTGGCGCTGGCCGCGTCGTCGCGCGCCCTGGCCTCGGTGACCCGATGCAGCCGCTCATAGGGCAACAGCTCCTGGATGCGGGCATTGAGCGACGCGATCTCGGCGCGCAGGTCCTCGCATTCCTGCTTCTGGATATCGAGCTGTATCTGCTCGGACGCCTGCTGCAGCGTCAGCTGCGAAAGGTCCGCGCTCACGGTCGAAAGGCTTATCTTGTCGTTTTCGCTCTCGTTCATGAGGGCAGACAGTCGTTCATCGGCGATCTGCTTTTCGGCCATGGCGTCGCTCAGTTCCGCCTTGAGCCTGGCGACCTCGCCGGCGGCCTCGCCGTTCTCGTTCGCGGCAAGCTCCAGCCGTGACTGGAGGCCCTGGATCTCGGCACGCAGTCCGCTCATCTCGGCCTGGGCGCGCTCCTGCTCGGCCTGCCTGTCGGCTTCCACAAGACGGGCCGCTTCGGTCATTTCCGACAGCTTCGCCTGCGCCATCTCGAGCCCGGTCTGCAGCCGCATTTCCTCTTTCTCGCTTCTGACGAGCGCGGCCACGAGGTCAGCGATCCGCGCCGCTTCGCTGCTATGCGTGGTCATCAGTTCGTCGAGCCTGTGGCGCGCCTCGGCTTCGCGCTTCTGCGCCCTGTCGAGATCGATCGACAGGTTGACCTGCTTTTCCCGCAAGGTCTTGATCTCGCGCGAGCGCCGGTTGGCCTCGACCGTCCTGTCGGAAAGCGACTTGACGGCATCGCCGAACTCCGCCTCGCGCCTGGCGCTCGCATTGGCCGCCTCGACGAGTTCCAGCCTTGCCGCGGCCAGGGCGGTGCGAAGCGACTCGCGCTCCTGGACCAGGCTTGTCTCGCGTTGCTGCAGCACCTCGACGGCGCTTTCGCGCTCGCGCTGCTTTTTGACCGCATCGTGCAGCTGCTGCGAGAGCGCGCGTTGTTCCGCGGCCAGGCCGGTATTTGCAAGTTCAAGCTCGTTGGCGCGAAGGATGTCGCCGTGCAGGATGGTGAGGAATTCGCGCGTCAAATGGTGCGAGGTGCCGATCTCCGACAGTTTCGCGGTGATCTCCTCCAAATAGTCCTGCGCTTCGTGGAACAGCCCATCGACGGCGCCCAATGCGGCCAGCCGGGTTTGCGTGTGGGACGTCAGCCGTTGCACGGGCTGTCCTGTGCTGTCCTCGGGCGGCGGCTCGGCCTCGGCCACCTCGCCCTTGGTCACCTCGTCCTTGGCGCCCTCGATTTGCAGACTGTCGCCCTTTGCCTGGAGATCCTCATCCGGATCGTTTTCCAGCGACTCGAGAGACTCATTGATGGCTTCCGCCAGATCCGTCTGCAGCTCCTGGAATACCTTGTCTACATCTTCAGCACGCTTGATCAGGCTCTTGAGGTTCATGTCATACACCTCTTACTCTGCCGCTTACGCAAACCCCTCGTACTTAATGAATTGCTAATGTTTCTCCTTTTACATCCTATGCTTTCGTAGGGGAAGCCCCTGCCGGCTTGTAGGTAATTTGGGGACATTTTGGGGTAGATGCCGCGCGAGGCAATTTAGCCGCGGCCTTGGAAAAGCTAGGGTTTCACGCCCCCGCGACGTGGGAAGAGGTGGCTCAGCGAAGCCGGGACGGAGAGGCGGAAATGCCTCGCTCTAACGATCTAGAGGGAACCCGCCGGCGTGGCGAAGCCCCCTCTCCGGCCGCTTCGCGGCCACCTTTGCCGGGGCGAGCCACGGGTCTCGCCCGTCCTTCGGACCCCCACTCCGTGGGGGCGTGCAACCCTAGTTCCGCGAGGTCAGCCCCTCACCCCGCCATGGCCAGCGGCACGGCGCTCTTGTTGGGGATCTGGATGTCGATCTCCAGCGTCGACATGGTCTCGCCACGGTCCATTGAGACCTGCAGATAGTCCTGGTCGATCTGCACATGCTTGGCGATCACCGCCATGATCTCCTCGCGCAGGATGGAGACCAGATCGGGTTGGCTGCGGTTGCGGCGCTCATAGGCGAGCAGCACCTGCAGCCGCTCGCGCGCCACCGGCGCGCTGGAGCGCCGCTTGAAGAGGTCGAAAATGTTCATGCCGCCCTCCTTCCGAGCAGACGGTCGAGGAAGCCCTTGCGTTCGAAGGGCACCACGACGGGCAGTTCCTCGCCTTCGAGCCGCCGTGCCGCGTCGAGATAGGCCTTGGCGGCGGCAGTCAGCGGATCGGCCAATGTTACCGGCGAACCGAGGTTCGAGGCCCTCAGCACATCCTGGCTTTCGGGAATAATGCCCAAGAGCGGCGTCGACAGGATTTCCAGAACGTCGTCGATGGAGAGCATTTCGCCGCGCGCCGCGCGCGCCGCATCGTAGCGCGTGACCAGCACGTGCTTGGCGATCTGCTCGCCCTGCTCGGCCTTCATGGTGCGGGCGTCGAGCAGGCCGATGATGCGATCGGAATCGCGCACCGAGCTCACTTCCGGGTTGGTGACGATGACCGCCTCGTCGGCAAAGCGCATGGCAAGCTGGGCGCCGCGCTCGATGCCGGCAGGGCTGTCGCAGAAGACATAGTCGAACACCGAGCGCAGCCGCTCGATGACCTCGCCGACGCCCTCTTCGGTCAGCGCATCCTTGTCGCGCGTCTGCGAGGCCGGCAGCAGGAACAGCGTCTCGACCCGTTTGTCGCGGATCAGCGCCTGCGACAGCTTGGCCGAGCCCTGGATGACGTTGACCAGGTCGAACACGACGCGCCGCTCGGCGCCCATGATCAGGTCGAGATTCCGCAAGCCGACATCGAAGTCGACAAGCGCCACCTTCTTGCCGGTCTTGGCGACCGCCGCTCCCAGCGCCGCCGTCGAGGTCGTCTTGCCGACGCCCCCCTTGCCCGACGTGACCACCACTACCTTGCCCATGAAAAAGTGCCTCCGTTTTTGTTTCGTTGTCTTGTCGGTCGGCGCCGCCGCCGAGTTCCTGTCAGCTGAACGGCGCGATGCGCAGCATGCCGTTGTCGAGAAAGGCCTGGACCGCCTTGCCGCGCACCGACGGATCCATCTCCTCGGCGGTGCAATACCAGCCGTCGACCGAGAGCAGTTCGGCTTCGTTCTTGCGGCAGAAGATGCGCGCCGCGGAATTGCCGAGCCCGCCGGCCGAGGCGCGTCCGCGCAGCGTGCCGTAGACGTGGATGGAACCGGCGGCGACGATCTCGGACCCGGAAGCGACGGAGCCCAGCACGATGACGTCGCCATGCGGATGAAACACAAGCTGCCCCGAGCGGATCGGCGTGCGGATCATCAGCGTGCCGTCAGCCGGCAAGGCCGGCTTCGCCTGGGCGACTGCCCTGCCCTCGTCGGCCTTGTGCTCTTCAGCCTTGCCCTCTTCCGGCTTGCCTTCTTCCGGCTTGCTTGGGGCTGCCTTGCGGCCGGGCTGCAACAGCCCGTCGGCGGTGGCCTCCTTGGCGCCGACCAGCGCCGGCGGCAGATGCGACCCAAGCTCGGCGCCGCCATCCATCTCGATGGCATAGACGCGGATACCGCGATGACCAAGCACGCCGACCAGCGATTCGATCGCGGCGACATCGGGCTTGAGCGTGTTCAAATCGAGCACCACCGGACGGCCGGCAAAATAGCCGGGCGAGTTGCCGATCCAGCGATCAAGGCTCTCCAGCCACACATCCAAAGGCGCCTCCGGCGTCAGCGTGAAGGCGACGAAAGAGCGGGCGCGAAAGCGAATGGATTTGGTCTCGACGGGGGCGGCGAAGGTCACGGACAGCGATTCCTTACTGATAGGTAAACGCTAGGCCGGGCATGGTTAACGAAAGGTTAACGGAGGGGGTTGGAGGGAGAATTGGGAAGGGCCACTCCTGACAGCAGCCCGTTGGGGCGAACGCGCTACAAATGACGTAAGCCAGTTGAATTGCACGGTTGTCATAGGCTTGGCGATGTTCTATTTTTGTTCTCGTTTCCACGACTCGTCGCTTAGGTCATACAATGGTTGAGAGGGGCACCAATTCCATGTCTAGTGTTGCGCACATCGCTACGCCAAAACTCAGGGTCGTCGCAGACTCGGTCCTGCCGAGCACGCTACACGCTACAGTCCCTGAACGCGCGATGCGCTATCCCGAGCTACGCTACATGGGATCGAAGAAACGGCTTCTGCCTTGGATTTTTGAGGCGCTGAATGCCTTGGATTTCGAGAGCGCGATGGATCCTTTTTCAGGAACGGGCAGCGTCGCCTACCTTTTGAAAGCAATGGACAGGCGCGTCGTTTCGTCAGATTTTTTACGTTTTTCATCGATCGTTGCGCGAGCCACTGTCGAAAACAACACTCATCATCTCGATGGCAGGACGATCAAACGCCTCCTTACACGACCCAAGGACGCGGACGACTTCATTATTAAGACGTTCAAGGGCATTTTCTACACACCTGACGACTTGCGGTTTCTCGATCGGCTTTCGCACAATATTCGTGGCCTCGAGAATCTACATCAGCAAGCACTGGCCTATGCGGCACTGTTTCGTTCCTGTCTCAAGCGGCAACCGCGCGGGGTCTTCACCATTTCTGGCGATTTATCGCACTATGACGATGGCCGCCGCGATCTGAAGTTGTCCATCGAGGAGCATTTCCTCGAGCAGATCGAGGTCTACAATGCAACTGTGTTCGACAACGGCCGTCGCAATCAAGCGCTGCAAACCGACCTGTTCGACCTTCCCAATAGGGCGATCGATCTCGTCTATCTGGACCCGCCCTATGTTCCACGATCCGACGATAATTGCTATATCAAGCGCTACCATTTCCTCGAAGGACTTTCGAGCTACTGGCAAGATCAGCCGGTCGACATGACGACCAAGGTCCGCAAGATCGCAAAGAAGCACACGCCCTTCAGTTATCGCCGGACCGCAATAGACGCGTTTGATCGAATGTTTGCTCGCTTCTCGAAAAGTATCATCGCTCTTTCCTACAGCTCGAACGGCTATCCCGATCTCGTCGAGCTCGAGCGGCTAATGCGACGACACAAGCGAGACGTGCGGGTCTTCGAAAAGCCCCACACGTATCATTTCGGAACCCACGGCGGCGTCTCGCGCGCCAAGACCACCGAATATCTGATCGTTGGGCGCTAATGCAGGATCGTGACCAATCGCTGGAGGAAGTCGTCGAGGGATTGAGTCCTCTCGATGTCGATTGGATGGACGACATCGCGGCGAGTGCGATTGCGCGCCTAACAGCCTTGCCGAAGAAAGGCGAATACACTCGCAACGACATCGCTGCTCTACTCGACGACAACTTCACGGAAGGTCTCCTGTGCGCGCGGCTGTTCTTAATGCTGTCGAAAGACAGCATGGATTCCTTACTCCGAAAGGAGCTGCCGCGACGTGGCATAGGCATCAAGGGCTACGAAGCCGATCGGACGGGGTTCCTCGATGCGCTCGAGCGTATGGGCCTCCTCGTGAAGATGGAGACGGTGATCAACCATGAGCCCGTCTGGAGCGACATTCTCGTCGAACGTCTCCGAGCCGGTCGCGGGTCAGCCATCTCTGGCCAAAGGCGCGGCCGCGGGCTGGAGGATTTTGTCGAGGCACTCGTCCGTGAAGTTTTCGGCGATGCCTATGAAACTCGCTGCACCTTTACGGGGGCCGACGGGAAGTTGGCCAAGTGTGACGTCGCGATCCCTAGTCGGACACGCCCTTCGATCGTGATCGAGGTGAAGGGCTACGGCGCGACCGGCTCGAAGATGACAGACATCATCGGCGATCTTGATGCGATCATCGATGCTAAGCGCCATGGTACAAAGCTATTCTTCGTGACTGACGGCACGACTTGGAAGCAACGTATTTCTGACCTCAAGAAGATTGTCGACCGACAGAACCAAGGAAAGATCGATCGTATCTATACGACACAGATGCGAGAGCAGTTCTTGACAGACCTCCGGTCGTTGAAAGCGATCTTTTCTCTTTGAGCACGTGCCGGCGCCCTACCTAGTATCTCGATCGGCGACTCCGGCGGAACGTTCGTCCCCTGCTCGGAGGATGTGCATAGGCCGAACGTCGGGCGTTTAGTTCGGCAACCGCCCGCTCGCGCCTAAGTCCGACGGCGATCATTTCCACAACCGCGCGAATAGGAATGATCTGCTCCCGTTTCCGAGCCCCATCCAGAAACACTTCCCGCGAAACTGCCGCGATAATAGCCTGGCCTTCGACACGCTCCGGCAACAAACACCAGAGCATGCCCCGATTTTGTCCCGACATATCGCTTGCCGTCCCGATACCTTCGAAATCGAAGAAGACTGGCATAGTGCAATTCAGCCATGAGAAGGGGAAGCAATGCGCTGGACTGCTCGTAACGAAAACGCCCTTCAAAGGTACTGGGGGGAGTCTGAAGTGCCTGCGACCTTCGATAAAGCGCGGCTCGTCTTTCTTCAACCTCGTTCCGTCCACGACCCAGACCATATTCCGATGAAACGACTCGCGTGCAGCCATCTCCTGCATAGGCAGGTGTGAGTGCTGGAACTCGATAACCAAGCCATTTTCGGTCATCACATCCGCAATATGTTTCTCGTCGGCCTCGTCTCGCCGGATCACCTCCTGCCACTCTGGAGGAAAACTATTCTTCCAAGCGCGATGCCATAGCGTTTCCGGCTCCCACCACGGATCGCAGTTCCTGTTGCCGCGATGTGCCCAATGCCGAACCCTTTGCGTCCCGCATTTTGCGATCATCGGCTGCGAGCAGCCTGGGCAGAAAGCGATCAAGCTAGGCGAGGCCTCACATCGCATGTTGTTCACCAATGCAAACCGCATGACCTTCTCCAATTGAGGTTAGGGCCGCACGCCATCCCAGGCGGCAGCCAGATTCTTGTTTGGGAAGCTATGTCGGCAGCGCGGCCAGCCTGAGCTGGTGCTGTTTCTTTTTATCTTCGACGTGAGGTCAGACCGTCGTCGGTTATCATGCGGCTCACGAAATGCCCGGCGCCGCTTCTTCTCAAGGCACAGCAAAACGTATCTGATCCGTTGGTTCAGTCAAGTTTGTGGTTCATCGAAGCCGACAGCCTTGCGCCATGCGCCAGCGATGGCCCGCTGCACCCGCCGCATCGCTGCGGCCCCTCGCTCTCCGCCCCCTCAATGCGGCTTGAAATACTGCACCTCGCGCTCATGCTTCTCGGCGGCCTCGCGGGTGTCGAAGGTGCCGAGGTTGCGTCGGCGGCCGGTCTTTCGTCATTCTTGCGCGAATAGAGCCGGTACTTTCCGGATTTGAGTTTCCTGATCATCTGTCGCGTTCGCCTCGAAACCGATTCAGCCCGCGGGCCTTGTTTTGATGCTCCGGACAAGGCGGCTAGTGGCGCGGGGGCGATCTCGCCAATGGCTGCGAAGAGTTCTCCCCGGCCGAGCGCAGGTCATCAGGCCGGGACGGTCGCTTCTTCGGCTTGGGCTCGACCTTTGAGATCGGCGACCTCGCAATCAGGTAGTCGGCCCGATTTGTCCGGTAGTCTTCCTTGTGGACAGTCGTCTTGTGGACAGACATTTTTTGTCTCCTGACAGAGGTCAACGCGCATCGGCGCCCACCTGTTCCCGCATGACGGCGAAGGCCGCTGGGGCCTGCCTGACAGAGGGGCCGCTGACGCGGGCCTGGCCGTTCGGTTCAATGCAGCCCGTAGCTAGAGCCGCCGTCGCGCCTTGAGGCTGCGCGCGGCTGCCTCGATCGCCGCGCGGTCACTGCCCAGCCTGTCGATCAGCTCCCGCGCCTCGTCGCCCGATATGCCGGTGCGCATGGCAAGTTCCTCGACCGTCAGAATGTCGGTGCTCGCGATCTCGCGGGTTTCCGGCAGGGCGTCGCCCGCCGTCAGCGGCAGGGCCGCCTCGCGGTCGATTTCCGCCTGGGCCTGGTTCCAGTGCCGCTCGTGATTGCCGAACAGCCGGCCTTCCCGTTCCCAGATCTCATAGGCACGCTGATTGATCTTTTCCAGCCGATCGTCGCCCATTGTCCGTTCCTCCATTTTTCTGAAACGCCGCGCGCGGCAGAACGATCCAAGGAATCTGCGCGATCCCACGAGCGGCATCCTCGTCACGCCGCGAGTTGCAACTCGCGGGCGGCCGCGATCATGACACTCGCCAGCAAGCCGTAGGCTGCCTCCCAGGCCTCGCGCACCGGCGGCGTAAAGGCGGGGCCAAGGCCGGCCGCCAACGTCTCGATCAGCGCCTGGCCGACGATCGGGTGCTCCTCGACGCCGTAGCCGACGTGCCGCCTGGCGAACTCGCGCACGGCTGGCAGGATGGTCGATCCAGCCCATGCACGACGAAACCCAGGCCGGCCTGATGCGATCTGAGCAGCAATGATTTCGGCAGGACCGGAAATCGGTCTGGAATGCCACAAAGTATAATGCCACAAAGTTACAATGTCCCGCCCAGGTTGTGGACACTTCCTTTTCAAGGGCGCACTCTTAGATTGCGAAACGCAGCTAGAGTTTCGCCCAACACTTCACATGCTTGAGGTGCGCCGGTGATTGTCTGACCCATCCGGATACTTCCGGCTGGGCAGAACTTTCATTGTGTCGCCTATCCGCGGTCAGGCTACGGCCTACGCACGTTGCAGCCTGTTCCCGGATCAACTGGGAGGTAAACAACATGCATAGAATTCAACGCAGAGAACTTCTTATTCAAGGAAGCGCGGCTCTTGTCGCAATCGCTGCTCTCTCGCGTCGCGCTTACGCTTTTCCAACACAGGCGGGCGAGGACGTTATCCCGTGGCTGGATCAGCCGACCGAAAATCCCAATCCGGATGGAATCAAGACGCAGCTTGTCTGGGAGGATCTGGATAGCTGGATAACGCCAAACGACAAGTTCTTCAGCATCTCGCATTTCAATCGACCAACGATCGATGAGAAGACCTGGTCCATGGAGATCGGGGGCCTGGTCAAGAAGCCCCTGAAGTTGACGCTCGCCGACATCAGGGCGCGGCCGCGCCAGGAGGTTGTTTTCACAGTGGAATGCTCGGGCAACCACGGTTTTCCGTTTTTCACCGGTGGCATCGGCAATGCCCGTTGGGCAGGGACGCCTCTCGCGCCGATCCTCGAGGAAGCCGGCGTGCTGGAGAAGGGCATCGAGGTCGTCTTTTTCGGGACCGACGAAAGCGAGATCCCGATACGCGACGTCAAGATGAAGCAGAACTTCGCGCGCAGCATGTCGCTCGCCGATGCGATGAACCCCGACAATCTGCTCTGCTATGAAATGAACGGCGCCGCCTTGCCGGCGCCCAATGGTTTCCCGCTGCGGCTCATTGCTCCGGGCTGGTACGGCATCGCCAACGTCAAGTGGCTGAAGCGCATCGAGGTTCGCGACACAAGGTTCATGAGCGTTATGATGGCCCGCGACTATGTCACCATCCGGGAGGAAGACCACAATGGCGAGACCGTGTGGGCCGAGACCTCGGTGGGCCGGGCGCTGCTAAAGTCGGCACCCGCGAAGGTCACCCGGAAAGGCTCGGATTACGCCATCGTCGGGGCAGCCTGGGGGGCACCGATCGACCGGGTCGAAGTGCAAATCGATCAAGCGCCCTGGGCGCCGGCGACCATCGATCACAGTGAGGAGGCCGAACACGCCTGGAAAATCTGGTCCCTGCCCTGGGCAAACCCGTCGCCGGGAGAACACACGGTGACCTCGCGCGCGGTCAGCACCACGGGACAGGTTCAACCAGCAATGGACGATCCCTTGATCACCAAGAAGCACACATACTGGGAGAGCAATGGCCAGGTGACGCGGCGCGTCAAGATCGCTTGAGAAATATCGAAGCCAATGCGTCGCGAAGCCTGCAGGAGACCAGCGACGTGGCGAAAATTGTCATGCCGACGCGGCCGCGCGGCATGACATTTGGGGGCGTCGTCAGCGGTGCATCGTGCGCGCCAGTCGCCGGCCCCTCAATGCCGCTTGAAATACTGCACCTCGCGTTCATGTTTCTCGGCGGCTTCGCGGGTGTCGAAGGTGCCGAGATTGCGGCGGCGGCCGGTCTTTTCATCCTTCTTGCGCGAATAGAGGCGGTATTTTCCGGATTTGAGTTTTCTGATCATCGGTCTCTCCCGGAAAGGAGGATGGCCCGGTTGTCGCCAGGCCCTGGCTCATTTTCAGTCGCGGTGTTCAGGCATGGCTTTCAGCTGGTCCTTGGTCCAGTTGGTGACGGCGTGGACGTCACCATCCTCGTCGCGCATGAAATCCAGCTGGCTGGCGGCAACAGCGACAGGCTTGGCGCCGATGCCGAGAAAGCCGCCGACGTCGATAACGACCTGAGAGCCGTGCAGATGATCGACAGAGCCGATCTTTTCGTCGTCGGGGCCATAGATGGTCGCGCCTTCCAGTATGGAAGGGGTCAGCTCGGCGTTTGAAAGTCGTACGTGGCTGGTGTGGTCCATGACAGGGTCTCCTTCGGGTTATGAAGGAGGAACCGGCGACGTGGCCAAGAGTTCCGAAGGAGCATAGGCAGCGCCAGGGTAGCTACATCCCTGATCGCTCGACTGGCCTTCAAGTTTCAAAAGTTCGAACGACCCGGGCTGGAAGTGCCAACTTCGGACGGATCAAGAATACCTGCTTGCTGGGCCTTTCGACGGATCACCATGCTGTGTCCAGAGCCCATTGCTCCTAGCGGTTCGGACTGTCCCTCAACGCAAAATGGAAGAAGAGAACGCACGCCAGCAACGGCACCACCCCGCCCACGAAATCCTGAACCGTCAAGCCGAGGAAATGAACCACCACAAATGCCATTTTCGATCACCCCTGACAGTGTTGGGTGTAGAACTTTTAGAACAGGCTAATGTTCCATTCCTCGCGGAGCCATTCGATTGAAAGTAGTCCGAGCCCTGGTGACCGGTCACCAGGGCTCGGGACGACAATAGAGGGGATGTCTGCCTGCCGTTACGCGGCTTCCGCCGCCGCGTTGACGGCCGATCCAGCAAGTTCGGTGAGTGCCGCGTCGGTTTCTTTCTCCTCGATCAGCGTCAGGTCCAGGAGATTGACCGCCTCGGTCAGTCCGAGTTCGGATGCCCAGGTCCGTAGCGTGCCATAGCGCGAAATCTCATAGTGCTCGACGGCCTGTGCTGCCGCCAGGAGGCCGGCATCCAGAGACGGCGAGCCCTTATATTCCTTGATGATCTCGGCGCCTTCCTCGGTGATGCCCATGATGGCGGCACACGTTTTGCCAGCCGGTTTCTTGTCGATGACCTCGAAGACTTCCTCGAGGCGAGCAACATGCTCTTCGGTCTGATTGCGATGCTTTTCGAATGCCAATTTCAGAGCCTCGCTTTGCGCTGCCTTTGCCATCTTCGGCAACGTGATGAGAATCTTCTTCTCGGCGAAATACATGTCCTTGAGTGTGTCGTGGAAGAGTTCATTCAGACCCTTCGATGCAGCCTTGGTCGCCATGGGGTTGGTCCTTCTTGGTTGTTCCCTCGCCTCGACATGAGGTCTTAGGAAACAGCCAGTCTCTCGCCTTGTTCCAAACGAAACGAAATTCTTTCCGCACGGAGTCGAGCCCTGTCATGGGGCATAGGGTTCCGCCCTTGAATGCTGAGTGAGCGGCTCGATTTCAGGAGCCAACCCAGATCAATACCCGCCAACGATCGGCAGGATCTCGCCGGTGATGTAGCTGGAGCATTGCGGCGAGGCCAGGAACACATAGGCCGGCGCGATCTCCTCCGGCTGGGCCGGGCGCTTCATCGGCGTCTTCGCACCGAACACCGAGACGTCCTCGGCCTCTTTCTCCGACGGGTTGAGCGGCGTCCATACCGGCCCCGGCGCCACCGCGTTGACGCGGATGCCCTTGCCGATGAGACTGCCCGACAACGCACGGGTGAAGGCGTGGATGCCGCCCTTGGTCATCGAATAGTCGACCAGATGCTTCGAGCCGTCGATGCCGGTGACCGAGCCGGTGTTGATGATGGCCGAACCCGGCCTCATGTGCGGCACCGCCTCCTGCGCCATATGGAAATAGCCGTAGAGATTGGTCTTCAGCGTGGTGTCGAAATGCTCCTCGGTAAGGTCGGTGAAATCGACCGAATGCACCTGGAACGCGGCGTTGTTGACCAGCACGTCGAGACCGCCCAACTGCTTCACCGTCCGTTCCACCGCGCGGCGGCAGAAGGCGCGGCTGGCGACATCGCCGCGCAGCGCCAGGCAGCGCCGGCCCTCGGCCTCGACCGCCTGCTTCGTCGTCTCGGCGTCGCGGTCCTCGCTGAGATAGGCGATGGCGATGTCGGCGCCCTCGCGCGCGAACAACACGGCGACCGCCCGGCCGATGCCGGAATCGCCGCCGGTGATCAGCGCCACCTTGCCATCGAGCTTTTTCGAGCCCTGCCAGAACGGCGCGTCATAGAGCGGCGCCGGCTCGATCTTCCACTCTTCGCCGGGCTTGGGGTGATGCTGCTTCGGGAAAGGCGGCTCGGGATAGAGGCGAGCTCCCGCCTGCATGGCGCCGGCGGATTTCGCCTTCGACCTGCGGCGATCGTCGGCATCGACCTTGCGCTGCACGCGCCGCTGCTTTTGCGTGGCTTTCGAGGTATTGGATTTTGTCAGCATCGGTTTCTCCTTCGCTCAAGAAGGAACAACGCCGGCGGACACAAAAGGTTGGCGGCGTCGAACCGCTGTCGAAGTGCCTCAGACCTATTTGTCGGTCCGCCGGATTCGTGAAATGGCCGCGGTGACCAGACTGCTGAGGACAATCCACATGACGACCTCGGTTTTCGACGCGGTTCGATCGGTCCGCCTTGCCCCAGTGCTCGCCGCTACGACCGGTGCCAGATCGGGCCGGCTCCCCTGCCTGATGGAATAGGCTCGGGTGATTTCCGCGCCGAACAGAAAAATCTGCGTTGAATAATATACCCATAGCAGCACGACCAGCAGCGCGCCGGCCGCCCCATATGACGTCGCGATGGCGCTTGTTCCGATGTACCAGCCGATCAGCGACTTGCCGACCGTGAAAAGAAATGCGGTCACGATGGAGCCGATGGCCACGTCGCGCCATCTCAGGGTCCTGTCAGGCAGGACCTTGTAGATTGCGGCGAACAGCAGGGCGATCAGGACAAAAGACACGATCGTGTTGATTGCGCTCACGATCAGTTCGCCAAAAGGCAGATGCGCGTTGATGATGTCGCCGAGGGCCGAGATCGCCGTGCTTGCCGCCAGAGACACGAGCAGTATGAAACCCAACGCGGCCACCAGACCCAGACTTGCCGCGCGAGCCCGCACCAATCGTGAAAACGACGTACCGCTCGGCCTGACCTTCCAGATCTCATTCAGCGAAAGCTGCATTTCGCCGAAGACGCCTGATGCGGTGAAAATCAGGGTCACCAAGCCCAATATCGTGGCCAATGTGCTCGCCGATTTCTGCGATGCGGTTTCGATCGCGGCCTGCAAAAGGTCGGCGCTCTGTGGACCCATCACCCCTGATATCTGCGCCGAAAGGGCGAGTTCGGCGGCATCATTGCCGAAGGCGAAGCCTGCGATGGCAACGATGATGAGCAGGATCGGCGCCAGCGACGTGGTGGCATAAAAGGCCATCGCGGCACCGTGGCTCAATGCGTTGTCGTTTGCGAAGCCGCTGATGCTTTCCTTCAGAAGTTCCCAGCCCTCACCCACCCAGCCTGGCATTGCCTCACCATCTCCGTTTCGCGCCTATTTTGACGCGATCATCGAGTTCCATGCACTGCCCTTTGCTCCAAGGGGCGGGCCGGGTGGGACAAGAGCTCGACTGCCATTTCGTTGGCCAAGGTGTGAAGCCGGAGAAACCAACCCTGTTCTCTTTGCCACCTGGTCCGGCTGACGCGGCCCGCGTGGAAAAAACCCGCCGTGGGCATGATGGTTCCATAGCGGGGGAGCGACCAAGACGCTCTTCGCCGACACGAAGGCGGATGCGCCGTGCAACAAAGCCCGCCACCGTGCGTTGACCTTCTGCCAGTTCACTCTGGCTACTCCAGAACTCCGAACCCGCTGGCTGACCGCCGGCGGGTCTTTTTTGCAGTGCCGGAGCATTTCGCCTGGAACTCCGGAACAATTCGCCATCGACCCGGTTGTTTCTCTGCAGCTGTCCCCTCAACTGCTGCCGATCAGGTATCCCCTGATCAGCCCGCGTCTCCCCTTAAAAAGGAAGACGCGGGCGCGGTTGAGCGCGTCATCTCAACAGAAGGAAGGCAACGATGAATTGGGATCAAATCAAGGGCAAATGGATGCAGTTCAAAGGCAAGGCCAAGGAACAATGGGGCGACCTCACCGACGATGATCTGGATCGGATCGACGGCAATCGCGACCAGCTCCTCGGGCGGATCCAGGAGAGATATGGGATCGCCAAGGAAGAGGCGGAGCGGCAGATAGACGAATGGTCCAGACGGGTCTGACCAAGGTCAAACGGTCGCTTCTTCAGCATCTGGCGCTGCCGGGCTGGCAGCTCATTGGAGAGAGGAAACATCCATGAGTCTCGGCACGATTCTGATCATCATCTTGATTCTGATTTTGCTTGGCGGTTTCAGCGGCCTTGGCGGCGGGCCCTTCTATGGCACCGGCTACTATGGCGGTGGCGGGCTGGGTCTGGTCCTGCTCATCATCATCATTCTGGTTGTTCTCGGGCGCCTCTAGCGCGCAGGCATCGATCGCCGGACGCCCATTGCGTCCAGGTGCTGGAGGAGTTGGTGGCGCGCAAACTCGACCTGAGGAGCGGTCGGCCTGTCTGGTTTTCTTACCGCGCGCCATCGGTGCCGATAGAAAAACTGACGCGGGACGTAAGCACCGGCGTACTGATCGTCGGTATGGGCGTCAGCGGCGCCATGGCCGCCGAAGCACTGACGCGCGCCGGCCATTCGGTGATCTGCATCGACCGGCGCGGACCGCTGGACGGATCGACCTCGGCCACGACGGCCCTGGTGCAATTCGAGCTCGACCAGCCGCTGAAAAAACTTTCGGCGATGAGGGGAAAGGCCGATGCCGAGCAGGCATGGCGCCGATCGCGCCTGGCCGTACTCAATTTGCAAGGGCGGATCGCCGAACTGGCGATCGACTGCAACCTCACCTGCCATCCCGCGCTTTATCTGGCCGGCAATGTGCTTCGGCCATCCGCGTTGCGCGCCGAGGCAGAGGCCCGCCAACGAACCGGAATCGCTGCAACTTACTTGAGCCGTCAGGCCCTGGCGGAGGGTTTCGGCGTCGATCGCGCCGGCGCCATTCTCAGCCATGGCAATCTCGCGCTGGACCCGCGCAAGCTAACCGCGGGTTTGCTGCTGCGGTCGCTGGCACGCAAAGCGCGCTTCTATGCACCGGTCGAGGCGACGGCGATCGACCACGATCGCGAAAGAGTCGTCGTCGGTACCAAGCATGGCCCGACGATCACAGCGCAACATCTGGTGCTGGCAACCGGCTATGAGCTGACCAACATCATCCCGTCGACGGCGCACCGCATCGTCTCTACCTGGGCCATCGCCACAAAGCGGCAGCCAAAAAACATCTGGCCGGGCGCCGCTCTCATCTGGGAGGCATCAGAGCCATACCTCTACGTCCGATCGACAGCCGACGGCCGCGTCCTCTGCGGCGGCGAGGATGAAGACTTCACCGACGAAGGAAATCGCGATCGGCTCATCGCAGGCAAGGCCGAACGACTGGCCGCAAAGCTATTGCGGCTGTTGCCGCAGCTCGATCCCACCCCCGAATTTGCCTGGACCGGTTCGTTTGGCACGACGACAACGGGGCTGCCCTATATCGGTGCGCTGCCCGGGCACCCGCGCGTTCATGCCGTCATGGGCTATGGTGGCAATGGCATCACCTTTTCGCAAATCGCTTCGGAGATCGTTTTGTCGGCGATCGGCGGTGCCGAGGACACCGATGCGAAGCTCTTCGGATTCGCTCGCTCCTGACGAGTACGGCAAGCGGGGAGCTCAGCCTTACATCAAGTCCAGCTCGACAGGATCGTCTCCATTTCCACCGTTTCCACCTGCTGCGCAAAGCGCTGGTGATAGACGGTCAGCAATGCGTCATGCGTGGCGTCGGACGAGCTGCACAGCGCATCCGTCACCAGCACCACACGGTAGCCGAGGTCGATGGCGCCGAGCACAGTGGCGAGCACGCACACGTCGGTCTCGCCGCCGGTGATCACCAAGGTGTCGATCCCCCGCCTTGCCAGAAAATTCGTGACCCTGCCCTCGAACCAGGGCGAGTAGATATGCTTGTCGATGATGGTCGCGGGTGGACAGTGCCGCGCCAGCGAAGGCAAGAGATCGACCATTTCGGGACCGATCTCCTCCAATGTCATCGACGCCCAACGCTGGTAGTAGCGCTTCCAGGTGCCGATGCCCTGGCCTGGTTTCTGTGCCGGCAGGAAGCGGGTAAAGACGGTTTGCGCGGCGCGGCGCGCGACAAGGCTCTCGATCCGCGGCAACACACGGGTGATCCAAGGTGTGGCCCAGGGCGATGGTTCCGCAAACAGTCGCTGCATGTCCACGCAAAGGTGCACGCACTTGTCACCCAACGGGCCATAGGCCAGTCCTGGCACTGACATCAGGATGTCGCTCGCGCGACGGCTACGGCGATACGCAGCCGTTCGACAATGACCATCTCGCCACACATGCGGCCCTCCGCTGCCTCAAACGCGACGCACCGCCCTTCGTTCCTACGGGATGGCAACTTGCGGACCCCGAACGTGGCGAGCCATCGGACACGTGGAACCCGCAGCGCAATTCCCGGTTAAATCCAAGAGGCGGATACAGGATCGAAGCCATGAGCGTTCTCTACCAGGCGGCAAAGATCGCCGAAAAAGCCCATGCCGGGCAGACGGACAAAACGGGGCAACCCTATATCGAGCATTGCCACCGGGTTGCCGACGCGGTCGAGACGATTGACCAGAAGGCTGTCGCCTACCTGCATGACGTTCTCGAGAAGAGTGAGGGCTGGAGCCGTGACCGGCTCGAAGAGGCAGGCTTCGGACCATCGATCGTATCGGCCGTTGACGCGCTCACCCGACGACCCGAAGAGGACGATCTCGCTTTCGTACGCAGGGCAGCCGCCAACCCGGTGGCACTCCCGGTCAAGCGCGCAGACCTTGCCGATAATCTCTGGCAGGCACGCCAGATTGGTGCCTCGACGTCAAAATACGAGGACGGCTTGCGCGTTCTCGATGAAGAGTTCGGCGGTTGAATGCCCGCTCCGTTGGAACGGGCGAAACGAACCGCCTTCGGCCGCAGCCCATCACGTCACGTCACGCCGCGAGCTGGTCCTCGCGGGCGGCCGCGATCATGACACTCGCGAGCAGGCCATAGGCTGCTTCCCAGGCCTCGCGCACTGGCGCGGTAAAGGCGGGGCCGAGGCCGGCCGCCAGCGTCTCGATCAGCGCCTGCCCGACGATCGGGTAATGATGCTCTTCAACGCCATAGGCGACGTGCCGCTTGGCGAGTTCGCGCACGGTCGGCAGAATTGTCTCGGCACGATCCAGTCCATGCACGACGAAACCCAGGCTAGCCATCAGCTTGGCGCCCTGCTTGGTCATGTCCCGCACCGGAAACAGCGCCCGAAGATTTTCGTCGATCGCAAACAGGCGTTCATAGAACAGAGCGGCGGCAGCCGCGCGGATCGGGACGACCTCGCGAAAACTGTCCTGCACAAGTCTGATCTGGTCGGGTGTCATCGGCGCGCTCCTCTGGGTTCTGGCTTGGGTTGACCATCCCCTTGGGGCGTTCGCAGGCATGTCGCCCGCTCGCGTCGATGTTTCAGATACGTCTCAATCCGGTTTCAGGTTGTATTCGGTTGTTTTCGCACCCCCGTCACTCCCTATTCGCACTGCCGGCGCGGGCCACCGGAATAAGGCTGGTATGTGTTGTCTTCCGGCCGGTAGGAGCGGTAGCGGCTGAAGCAATAATCCACGTGGTCGGGCGAAAGCTGGGCGCCGTCCGTCTCATATGTCGTGGCGTAGCCGTCCATCGAAGCGTCGTTCGCCTCGACGTAGCGCACGGCATCGGCGGGAGGTTGCGCCGTGGGTCCGGCGGTGCCGGGGTCGAGATAGGGCGAGATGCAGGGGCGCTGCTGCCCGCTGTAGGACACGTAGCTGTTGTCGCCGGGACGATAGGAGCGGTAGCGGCTCGCGCACCATTCGACATGGGCGGCGGGCAGTCCTGCCGAGGCCTGCTCCTCATCCGTCGAAGGCTGGATGGCGGAGGTCGCGATGGCGTCGGTCGTCGCCGGGGTGGTCTGCGACGCGGCGGCCGCTTCCGCTTTGGCGTCAGGCATCGCAGCCTGCTCGGCCGGGATACGCTCCAAGGTCGGCGCCGCCTTGTTCACAGGGCGCGCGTCCTTGGTCCAGAGTTCCGCGACGCCCACGCTGGGGGTGATCTGGCGCACGGGCTTTGCGGCGAGAAGCCAGACGGCGAAGGCAAGGCCGCTGGCGAAGACGGCGAGGGTCAGCACGAAGCCGCCGACTATTCCCAACAAAGCTTTCACGCCGCGCACTCCTTAAGGCCCCGCTCATACAATGCGGGATATTGAGTCCGGTTCCAGGGAGCCTGCGGGCGAGCGAGGAACCCGAGCTTGCCCCACACCTCCGTGAACCCACCTCCCCGTCGCACGTCTGGCTTAGCGCGGGAGCAGGTTGTCGTGTTAGGATTGCCGGTCGGTATCCTGCTGCTTCAGGGCAACGCCGCTGCAAGTGCCGGCTCGTGCGCATACCGTCAGGCTGACGGCAGGCGAATTTCCTGCCGCAGATTTTCGCGAAGCAAGGAGGGGTTCATGAGCGCAAGGGGCCGATATTTCCGTAGGCTGGTGGCCGGCATTTTTGCCGGTGTCTTCTGGATGGATACCGCCTTGGCGCAGTCGAGCGAGGCGGGGTGCAGGTTCGAGCCGGTGGCCGGAACCTCTCGACAGATCCTGCGGTGCCAGGAAGGCCTTACCATCATCGTCGAAGACGGCGCGCGTTTTTCGCTGGTGGACCGCGATCGGAACGGCAATGCCGATGCGGTCAGATTGCGGCGCAAGGCGCTGCTGCTCGAGGCTCCTGCCGGCGGGGTCCAGGGCGGTTTCGTGGTCGTCACCCCGCAGGCGATCGCCGCGGTGCGCGGCACAAAATGGACGGTCGACGTCGGCCAGGGCAAGACGTCCGTTTTCGTCCTCAGAGGCCGCGTCGCCGTGCAACGGCCGGCGTCCAATGCCGGCGTGGTGCTGGCGCCGGGCGAAGGCGTCGACGTCGAGGCAGGGACGGGCAAGCTCACCGTCAAGCGCTGGCCGGCCAAGCGCGTTTCCGCATTGATGGCTCGTCTGGGTCAGTGAGCGAGGATGAGCGGTCGAGCGCTTGCGACGCTGATCGCGCTCATTCTGGCCGGTCTTTGGGGCGCCGGCCTGGGCTTCGCCCATTGGCGCGGCAATTTGGGGTTTCTCGATCGCGTCGAAGCGACGATGACCGATCTTCGAACGCTCGTTCGAGGAACGGCAAAGCCACCGGAGGTGATCACCATTGTCGCGATCGACGACGAAACGGTGCGCGTTGAGGGCAGCTATCCGCTCAGCCGCGCCACGCTTGCCCGGCTTGTCGATACGATCGCGCGCTTTGAGCCGAAAGCCATTGCGCTCGACCTTCTGCTGGTCGATCCCGGGGCGAAAGACGATGACGCGGCGCTCGCGCGTTCGCTGGGCAGGAGTGCCAGCGTCATCGCTGCGGCAGCGGTCTACCCGGGAGGCAGACAATGGGCAGTGGCCGAGGGTGAAGGCCCTCTCGCCCGGGTGGCGAATGCCGAGCGGTTTCTGTGGCCGCTGAAAGCGTTTTCGGACGCCGCCGCCGTCGGCGTCGTCAACGTGGTCACCGACCGGACGGGAACGCCCCGGTTCGTGCCGTTGCTGTTTCGGGCCGGAGATCAGTTGGAAGCGTCCTTCTCCCTGCGTGTTGCTGCGCTGGCTGCGGGCGAGGATCCGGCCATAGCGCCCGATCATCTGTCGCTGGGCAGCCGTCGGGTCAGGACGGACATCGGTCACATCCTGCCGCTGACATTCTACGGCCCGCGCGGCACGATCCGCACGATCAGCGCCACGACCGTGCTGGAGGGCCAACTCGATCGCGGCATCATCCGGGATCGAATTGTCGTGATCGGAGCGACGGCAACCGGCGCCGGCGATGTTTTCCCGACTCCGTTCGATCCCGTGCTTCCGGGTGTCGAAGTCATGTCGACGGCGATCGCCCATCTGATGACCGGCGACGGCATAGTCCGAGACCAGTCCGTTCGCCTCGCGGATGCCGGCTTTGCGGTGGTGCTGCCCATGGTTCTCGTGGGGTTGCTGGCGTGGCGGCGAAACGCCATCGGCCTATGGGCGGTCGCCGGCGTGATCTTGATCTGGTTCGCGGTCAATATGGCAGCTTTCTCACACCATATCTGGCTGAGCGCTGCGCTGCCGATGGCCGCTGCCGTTCCGCCGGCTCTTCTGTTTGGGGCAGCACAACTTTGGCTGGGCAGGAACCGGGCCCAATATTTCGCCACGCAGAGCCAATTGCTGCAACGCGTCGAAGCCCCAGGCCTGGGGGCGTGGCTCGCCGGCCATGGCGACTTCCTCGCGGAACCTGTCCGGGCAGACGCCGCCATCCTGTTCATCGATCTGTCCGGCTTCACCGGGCTGAGTGAAACATTGGGGCCGAACGCCACGCGCGAACTCTTGAACGCGTTTCATGCGCTGGTAGACGAGGATGTGAAAGACTGCGGTGGCGTCGTCACTTCTTTCATGGGTGACGGCGCCATGATCCTGTTCGGTCTGCCGCAACCGGCGACAGATGACGCCTTCAATGCTGCCCGCTGTTGTGCAAGGCTCTCCAGCCGTACCAACGATTGGCTCGCCTCGTTGCCTGCATCGACGGCATCCCGGCTCGGCTTCAAGATTGGAGCGCACCACGGAACGATCGTTGCCTCTCGACTCGGCGGCGCAGGCCGTCAGCACATCGCGGCCACCGGCGACACGGTCAACGTCGCCAGTCGCCTGATGGAGATCGCGGCCGAGCAGAATGCCGAAGTCGCGGTGAGTGACAAGATGCTGCAAGCCGCCGGTCGCGACTGCGCACTGTTCAAATCCGGTGTTCTGAGAGGGCCTGCGGAAACACAAATCCGTGGGCGATCCGGCGCGCTGGCAATCTGGTTCTGGCGGAGTACGCGGACGCTGCAGCAGGCCCGCGATAAATGATGGTGGGCGCCAGCATCCCTACCCCCCAACCACCTCCCGGTACGCCCTCACCTCGCCATCCTGCCCGCGAATGCGCCACGTCTCCCCGTCCCGCCCTTCGACATAGCACGGCCCGAGCGGCACCTTGCCGCCGCCGTCCGGCAGGTCCAGCACGTAGACGGGGTTGCAGATGCCCGACAGCCGCCGACGCAGGGCGCCGGCCAGCGCCTGGCCTTCGGCGATTGTGGTGCGCCGGTGCGCCATGCCGCGCGCGAGGTCGCCGTGGTGCAGGTAGTACGGTTTTATCCCGAGGCGGTACATCAGCTCGCGGCAGAGCTCCTCCAGCACCTCGACAGTGTCGTTGACGCCCTTGAGCAGAACGCTTTGGTTGAGCAGCATGAAGCCTGCGTGGCGCAAGGTGCGGCAGGCCGCTTCGGTAGCGTCCGTGATCTCGCGCGGATGGTTGAAATGGGTGACCACTGTGACCATCAGGCGGCCCTGCAAGGCCCCGACCAGCCCTGACGTCACGCGCGAAGGCAGCGCAACCGGCACGCGGGTGTGGATGCGCAGCAGCCGCACATGCGGGATCGCCTCGATGCTGGCGCGGATTTCGGCCAGCGCCTTGTCCGGCAGCGAAAGCGGGTCGCCGCCGGTCAGGATCACCTCGCGGATTTCGGGGTGGGCTGCGATGTAGGCGAAAGCCGGCTCAAGGGCTTCGCGCGTATAGCCGCGGCCGATCGAGGTCAGCGACTCCTTGCGGAAGCAGAATCGGCAATAGACCGCGCATTGATAGGTCGGGAACAGCAGCACCCGGTCGGCATGGCGATGCGTCAATCGCGGCACCGGGCTGAATTCATGGTCGCCGATCGGATCGTCGAGCTCGCCGTCCTGCTCCGCCAGTTCCTGCGGCGACGGGATGACTTGCGCCCGGATGGGATCGGCGGGATCGCTCCAGTCGATCAGGTCGAGATAGGCTTTTGGGATGCGCACCTTGTGGCGCGTGGCCGCCGCTTGCGCTGCCGCGCGCTCGGCCGGCGACAACGGCAGCGACTCCAGATCGCGCACATGACGCACGCCTGCGCGGACATCGTCCTGCCAAGAGGCATCGCCGGCCGCCGTGCCGTCGTTCACGGCATCGGCAGTGCCGGAGGCCGCTTCCGTCGCTCCGCCGCTTGTGCCCGTCGGCGCGGCATCGTTCAAAGTCATCGAAGGCTCCTTGAATTCTTGCTGCTCGATACAGCATTGCGGCCAGCGCGCAAAAGCCTTCGATGCATGGCTGAGACAACGCCATGCCCCTGGCGACCGCGCGGGATCGGCCTTGCACATCTACGAAACCATAAGTTTTTCACGGAATGGAAAGCGATGGGTCGAAAGTCAGCGCCGCGATAGTCCGTGCCGGAAGCGGAAGTGGCCGCCGCTTCCCCCGGCAAGTACGGTAGATCGACGAAGAGATTCAGCAGAATTTCAGAAATCTTCCGGTACGCGCCCTTTCCTTGGCTTCATTGTTCTCAAGAGCGAACCGGATGAGGTCGAACATGTCACCGAATGAGAACACGCGCCAAGCCGCCCGGCAGGAACTCCTGGAATATGCATCCACCGTCATGGCTGCGTCACCTTGTGCGCCCATGCCTGGAACAATGTTCGAAATGCTGGAGATCATGGCCATGGAGAGGCGCATGACTTCCGGCCAAAGTGAAGGCGGATCAAATTCTCCTGATCCCTTGACGTCCGCGCCGATTGAGACCCCAATCAGGCAGCGTTTGGTCGAGCTGGTCAGATCGGCATTCAATGTCGCGAGAAAACCCAGGGCACGCACCACTGGCACTTGGCAGTTGCGAGCTTGATCTTGCCCGCGGGCTGCTGTTGTGCAACGGAAAACCTGTCGCTCTGCGCTCCAAGGCGTTTGACCTGTTGACCTACCTCAGCAGGAATGTCGGGCGTGTCGCGACCAAGTCTGAACTGATGTCAGCGGTGTGGCCCGATGTCTTTGTGACCGAGGATTCACTGACGCAGGCGGTCAGGGAGTTGCGAAAGGCGCTGCAGGACGAAAGCCAAACCATTATCCGCACGGTCGCCAAGCGCGGCTACGTCTTCTCGCCTCCCGACGCGCCAAAGCAAGAGCGCGCCGGGCAGCCGCGCGTTGCCGTGCTGCGTTTCAGCAATGAAGGTGCGCCGGAAGACACCCCCTTGGTCGACGGTTTCGCCGAGGACATTGTCAATGCGTTGGCTCGCTTCGGAACGGTCGTTGTGCTGGCGCGCAATTCCGGATTTGCATTTGTCTCGGATTCCGCGTCCGATTGGCGTGCCGTTGGCGACAGCCTTGGCGCAACCTACCTGGTCCGCGGCAGGGCGACGACCCGGGCAGACGGCATGCGGGTCACCGTCAGTCTCATTACTGCCTCGACGGGTGGAGTCCTATGGAGCGATACCTTTTCCGCGTCTGGCGGCCAGATCTTCGACATGCAGGAAGAAATCGCCCGCCGTGTGGTGAACCGGCTGGTCGCTCGGCTCGACGATGCAGGTCTCAAGCAGGCAAGCCCAAAGCCTCCCGAAAGCCTGGCCGCATACGAGCTTCTCCTGCGTGGACTGGCCCGGCTGCGCGGTTATGGTGATGATGACAACGAGGCTGCGCGCGGTCTCTTCCAGGCTGCGGTCGAAAAGGACCCGACCTATGCCTTGGCGCATGCCTACATCGCGCTCGCCGATCTCATTATAGGTGGTTATGCCGAGGCACCCCCGGCATTGCTTGGTTCAGTGATCGACCGCGCGGTGTGTGCGGTGACCCTGGCGCCGGAAGAGCCACGCTGCCATCGCGTACTCGCCCAGGCTTTCATCTCTGCCCGTCGGTTCGACGCGGCTGAACATCACCTTCAACGCGCGCTCGACCTCAATCCGTATGACGCCGATACGATTGCGCAAATGGGGTTCTTGCTCACGATGAGAGGCAGGCCTCTTGAAGCACTCGCGGCGCTTGACAGTGCGATACGGATCAACCCGATCCATCCGGACTGGTACCACTATGATCGCGCCATCGCGCAATACTCCGTTGGAGATTACAAGGCCGCGCTTGTCAGCATGTCCAAGGTCCCCCCGAAAACCCCCTGGCGACTGACAAGGCTGGCGGGGTGCCACGCGCAACTCGGCGACCTGAAGGAAGCTCAGCGCATCATGGCAGAGGTCAAGCGGATAGCGCCTGATTATTCGCCACTGGAGTTTGCGCAAACCGGAATCGCCTTCGAACATGCGAGCGATGTTGAACACCTCGTTGCCGGCGTCGCCAAGGCACTCGCAGCGTATGAGCAGCAACCCTAGGCGGCACCAGCGGGGGGTCGTTTTCGCATTGGAAATGCAGCTTCTCGCAGGGCGCGCCGGCCCAGGCTCCCGATCGAACTGCGGCATGTCGGCAAGATCCTTCGTCCTCCGAGAAGCGCGACGTCTCTCTGCCGAGCGCTGCGATGCTCTACGAACCCATAGGTATTTAAGCAAAATGGCATTAATCTGCGCAGCCTGGGGTTTCGGGGCAGACGAATGGATTTCGGCACGGGCCATGGCTACCTCCTCATCGGCGGCCTCATCCTGGTCGGTGCCGGGCTGCTGATCCTGTCGCTGATCGTCAATCTTCGCGTCGCTCACAGCGTGCGCGACGACGTGCGCCATCGCGAAAAGCTGCTGGAATATTATCGCAACATCTTTTCGCAGCTGGGCGTGATCCTGATCGGCATCGGCGTGTCCCTGTTCATCTTCTTCTTCCAGCAGAACTATCAGGACCAGAAAAGACGCGAGACGGAGCTGCAACAGGTGTTGGCCAAACTGGCGGCGCGCATTGCCCGCGGCACCCCCGTCGTCGCATCGCTCGGCGAATTCGACGAGCTGCTGGACCAAGGCGGGTCCTATGTCAGTCCCGACCTTGGCGGAACCAACGCCGCGGTCAGCGCGCAGGGAACGGAACTCGGCAAGCAGGTCGCCGATATCCTTCTGGTCGAGCGCGACGTCGATGTCCAAGCGTTCGATATCCTCAATCTGTCGAGCGATTTCGAAACCTCGTTCGTCGTCAACGAACTCGATCCGACGCTGTGGTTCAACATCGTGCGGGACGAGAACGACATCAAATATGCCACCACCCAGCTCGCCCTCGACTACAAGGATTTGCTGGATGCGATCGGCGGCGAGCCGGTCGAGGCTGCGGTCGCCAATCCTGAGAAGGAGCGCAAAATCAAGCAGGAGGTGCTGGATATCTTCTACGATGCCGACCTGCTGCGCCTCAGCAGCAGGAGACATCTCGGCCGCGCGTGCTGGCTGTTCAGCAAGGGGCGCGGCTTCGTCGCCCTTGCACCGGCCGATGCGATCGAAGCCGATGCCAGATCGCACCAGGATTGGATCGACCGCGCGAAGCCCTTGCTGACGCAGTCGAAGTCGGGAAGCGGCGACTGCTTCAAATTGCTCCATTACGGCCAGGCGTCCTGAGAACGAGCCGGCGGCGAAAACCCACCGGGTTCGATCCATTCCCGCCGTCAATGACACCACGTAGCCGACACTCAGCGGGCTGCCCGCTGGCATCTCCAGCGGACATCATGAAACCTTCTGATTTTTAAGCCGTTGTCGGCCTGATGTCAGAAGCTGTCAAACCGAAATCGGCCGACGGCGCCAGGCCGGGCGGCGCCCGGAAGTCGCGCCAGCAGCAATCGCGCCAAGAGAAATCGCGCGGAGAGAAGTCGCGCGAAGAGAAGCCATTGGCAGTCGAAGCCGAGGAGGTCGTCGGCGAGGCCGCGCCGCCGCCGGAGGCCGTCGAGCCCGATCCGGAGTTGACGCCCGAGCAGGCCGAGCAGGCGCGCAAGAAATATCTGCTGCGGCGTTTCTGGATCGGCGCGCGCGGCTACTGGAGCCGGCGCGGCGACCGGCTCGCCTGGCCGTTCACCATCGGGGTGCTGCTGCTCATTTGCATCAATATCGGCTTCCAGTATGGCATCAATGTCTGGAACCGCTCGATGTTCGATGCTCTTGAGCAGCGCAACGCCCGCAGCGTTTATTTCCTCAGCGCCGTATTCGTGCCGCTGGTGATCTGCAGCGGCAGCCTTGTCGTCACGCAGGTCTACCTGCGCATGACGATCCAGCGCCGCTGGCGTTCCTGGCTGACCACCGCGGTCATCGCGCGCTGGCTCGCCAGCGGCCGCTACTACCAGCTGAACCTCGTCGGCGGCGATCACCAGAACCCCGAAGCCCGCATGACCGAGGATCTGCGCATCGCCACCGAATCTCCCGTCGATTTCATCGCCGGCGTCCTTAACGCGTTCCTGTCGGCCTCGACCTTCATCGTCGTGCTGTGGACCATCGGCGGCGCGCTGACCCTGCCGATCGGCGGCGAGAGCATCACCATTCCCGGCTTCCTGGTCATCACCGCGATGATCTATGCCGCCATCACCTCGACCTCGATGGTGGTCATCGGCCGCAATTTCGTCCAGCTCTCCGAGCGGAAGAACCAGGCGGAGGCCGAACTGCGCTACACGCTGACGCGCGTGCGCGAAAACGGCGAGAGCATCGCCCTGCTCGGCGGCGAGGACGAAGAACGCAGCGGCATCGACAGGAATTTCGGCCATGTGCTGAGGCAATGGGCGCTGCTGACCGGCCAGCACATGCGTACGGCGGCGGTGTCGCAGGGGTCGAGCCTGTTTGCGCCGGTCGTGCCGATCCTGCTGTGTGCGCCAAAATTCCTCGAAGGCTCAATGACGCTTGGCGAGGTGATGCAGGCTGCCTCTGCCTTTGGCATCGTGCAAGGAGCGTTCGGATGGCTGGTCGATAACTATCCCCGTCTCGCCGACTGGAACGCCTGTGCGCGGCGCATCGCCTCGCTGATGATGTCGCTCGACGGGCTGGAGCGAGCCGAACAGAGCGACGCCCTGGGACGCATCCAGCGTGGTGAAACCGAAGACGGTGCGATGCTCAGCCTCGACAATCTCTCCGTGACGCTCGACGACGGCACGTCCGTGGTCAAGGAAACCGAGGTCGTGATCGAACCGGGCGAGCGGGTGCTGGTAGCCGGCGAATCCGGTTCAGGAAAGAGCACGCTGGTGCGGGCCGTCGCGGGACTGTGGCCATGGGGCGGCGGCAGTGTCAATTTCCACGCCGAGAGGCGACTGTTCATGTTGCCGCAACGTCCCTACATCCCCTCAGGCACGCTTCGCCGTGCAGCCGCCTATCCTGCCGCCGCCGACAACTGGACGATTGACGAGATCAAGGCTGCCCTTGACAAGGTAGGCCTCGCCTATCTCGCCGCCAGGATCGAGGAAGACGCGCCATGGGACCAGACCTTGTCGGGCGGCGAGAAGCAGCGGCTCGCCTTAGCGCGTCTCCTGCTGCACAGCCCCGATATCGTCGTGCTCGATGAAGCAACCTCGGCGCTCGACGAGAAGAGCCAGGACAAGATGATGGAGACGATCATCCAAGAACTGCCGAAGGTCACCATCATAAGCGTGGCGCACCGCGCCGAGCTGGAAGCCTTCCACAGCCGCAAGATCACCCTGGAGCGGCGCAAGGGCGGCGCCAAGCTGGTCAGCGATATCGAGCTTGTCCCGCGCAAGGGCAGACGGAACCTTCTCTCGCGCGCCTTGTGGGGCTCAGGCACTTCTGCCGCAAGGCGGCGTCAGGTTAAGTAAGGCGGCGCTATCCCAGACAAATGTGAACTGCTGCAGTACGCACACGCGTCCTGACTCAAGTCCGAAACCGGCGGCGAAAGCTCACCGCCTTATCAAAACCAACAGCCCGCCGCCGTCAGCTCTGCGTCAGGCTCCGTCCTTCTTGAACTCAAATAGCTCGATGACGTTGCCCGATGGATCTTCGAGCAAGATGGCGCGGCCAGCACCGCTGTCGCTGATTTCCCCGCGGAATCTTGCATCAGCCCGGCGCAACCGCTCAATGAGGACATCGATCTCGTTCGTAACGATCATAAATCGGTTCCACCCGCCCGGCTTCGGATCGCCGCCCGCCTGACCACCGCTCCCCGCACCCGGGGCGCTGAGATATAACGTCAAGTCGTCGCGCAGCAGCGCGGCGAACTTGCCCGGATTGTGCTTGTCGATCTTGAAATCGAGATTGTCTCGATAGAACGCGACCGCCTCGTTGACGTCGGCAACGATGTATCGGACGGATGCCATTCAACCTTCTCCTCGGTTTTGTGGCCACAACGGTCATCTCGTGCAAAAGGTTTCCTGTCGGTGGTCGGCCCGACCGCTGGCCAGGTGCATGACGGACAGATCGCCAACACGCTGCTGGACCATCTCGGCGCGCGCACGACGCCCTAGTCATTCGGAGACCAATGGTATTTTTAGTGGAAGGCTAATATACATAGACGCTCGAACCAGCAGCGCCTGCCGAATGTTTGAGGAATGCCATGCGGAGGTTCATCTTCACGGCAATGTGCATCGCCGCGGCAACAGGCGCCAACGCCCATGATTGGTACGAAGACAGGATTGACCCGCTGACGAAATTCAAGTGCTGCGGCGGATCTGATTGCCGCGCCATACCTAGCTCTTCGGTACGGTCCAGAATTGATGGGGGCTACATTTACTTGCCGCATAATTTCATCATCCCGAAGGATCGCGTGCAGGAATCCCCAGACGGCCAATACCACATCTGCGAGAATACATACGTCATAACCAATCAGCTGTATTTGCGTTGCTTTTTCGCACCTCGGGTCAAGATCTCTCTCCTGCTCTCACGTTAAGGTAAATACTGCGCGTCGCTCGCTGCCCTGAACGGACGTTCGCGTTCACTACACAGGAAGCCAGAAGCTGCCGTCCCGGTTCCGGCCACCCGGAAGCGAGCTCTGCGATCCATCCGTTTCCTTCCGGCCGTGGTGGCCAAAGGAGAAACATCATGGGACTTTCACTGTACGATCCCGCAGCCAATTTCCCGCTGCCGCGCTCCACGCTATTGCGAGACGGTCAAATTTGAGCTTCCGCATTCATGCTTTGTCGAGCGTATCTCTTAGAGTCGCTTAAACCTTCTGCGCCGTAAGTTTTAGCCGTGCTGAATCGCCGTCAGCGACGATGACGACGAAATAGGAGAACGCAATGGCTCGCAATCACGTTGAACGTCTTGGAGAGTTCAGGGAAATCCTGGTCGCGACTCGACGCGAAGGAATCCGTAACGTGCACCATACTCGCGACGCAATGCGGGCAAGTGGCTTTCAGATCGGGGACAGCGACGGCTCCAGCTACGGAGCCGAGCTGAAGGCGCTCCAGGAGGAAATCGAGGCAGTCGATCGCGCCATTGAAGACGAGAAGCGGTTGGCCTTGACCCTCGAGAGCGCGGCTCAATCCCGCCGACCGACTAAACCGAGAATCGTGAAGGGAACATAGAGTCGGCCCTTGGCGCCCGTCGCCTCGAAGCGGTCGGCACTACCCTGGATAAGGTCGGCTTCAGCGCTTGCGCCGGCATGTCCGCTGTCTACCGGCCATCTTGGTCGCTGACGCGCCGCAGCGTGCCGAGATGATTGTCGTCGAGAAACTCTATCGTCATCGCCGACGCCTTGCCGTCCGGGCCGACGACGAAGCTGACGCCCGTTGGCCTGTCCGGTGTCTCGGCATCGGGGAAGGTCAGGAACAGGTCGCCGTCGAAATGCGTCAGCGAATAGGACCGGGCGCCAGCCGGGCCGACCTTGAGCACAAGGCCGTCTCCTGCACTCGACACGACCGCATCGCCGATGAAGTCGTTGGCGTAGCGGCCGGCATAGGCACCGGCCGGTCCGGCGGGCCTTACCGGAGACGGCGGCGCGGCATAGGCGGCCTTGGCCGCCTCGACCGCCGGACCGAACAGGCCGGCATAGATCCCGTCCCATGCCTTGATCCAATCCTTCTCGACCGTTCCGTCGAAGACGAGGTCCGCAAAACTGTCGGACAGCCCCTCGGGCACGCCTGTCGGAAAGGCATTGGCGATGATGACGATGCCAAGCTTCTCCTTCGGGAAGACTGTCACTAGGGTGCGCGCGCCGACGCTGAAGGCGCCCGCATGGCCCCAGCTAAGACCGTGCCGGCCGAATTCGACATTCCAGCCGAGGCCGTAGAAACTCTCGCCGCCGGAAACGGGGTTCTTGCCGCGCGTCATCAACGGCACATGCGTCTGCGCCAGCGCATCGGCGGCAATCAGCGTCTTGCCGGCATAGACCCCGTTGCCGGTTATGAGGCGCACCCATTGCGAGAGATCGCGTGCCGTGGAGCTGACGCCGCCCGCCGGCGCCTGCGCATCCGGATCGCGCTTGATCTTCGCGGCCCAGGCGCCATCAACCTTGACGTGGAGCGCGGCGCGATTGGCGTGCTTGACGAAGTCGGAATGGCGGGAGCTGGTCGAGGCCATGCCAAGCGGACGGTAGAGCTTTTCCTCGGCGACCTCCTCCCAGGGTTTGCCTGTCGGCTTGGCGGCAGCAATGGCACCCTCGGTCAGTCCGAAATTGCTGTAGGAGTAGCCGGCACGAAAGCTCGACGATGGCGGCACGGACCGCAGCCGATGCAGGATCTCGGCGCGGTCGTAGCCGATGTCCTCGAGGTCGTCTCCGGCGGTGCCCGGAAGCCCGCTGCGATGCGCGAAGAGGTCACGGACGGTGAGTTGGCTGGTCGGATAGGGATCGGCCAGCCGGAAGGCCGGATCGAGGTCGGCGATTTCCGAATCCCAGGACACGATCCCGTCGCTGACCAGCGCCGCCACGACGGTGGCGGAGACCGGTTTGGAGAGCGAGGCGATCTGGAACACGGTGTCGGCGTCGACGGCCTCAGGCTTGCCGGCCTCGCGATGCCCGAAACCTTTGAGGAAGATCACTTCGTCGTCGTGCACGACGCCGATGGAGAGACCGGGCACGGCACCGTCGGCGACGGCGGCTTCGGCGAGCGCTTCGAGCTTCGACAGGGCAGCCGCGATGCGTTCGGGCGTGATGTCGTCGGCCGATGCCGCACGCGGCCAGAACGCCATGACGACGATGAAGGCCCAGATGCGCCAATGGCAGAGATTCCGATCCAGCCGCACGATCGAGCCTCCTCCCCTGTATTCACCTGGTGATTGTACAGGCCGGCGCGCGCGAGGCCAACTCTCCCATCGGTTGTGAGTGTCGAACCTCTCTTAGGCTAGACAGTGGCAACCCAAAGGATACGCGCTCTGTCGCGCGTGCCAATCAACGGTCGCCGGCCGTTGCATCGCTGTGCGCGTCAGCCCGCTGACGCCCGGCGGTGCTTTCTCAGCCTGGTGATCGCCGACTTGTCGACCGTAATCACGCCGCCGCAGTCGATCCGCACAGTCAGCTTGTCGGCTTCGCGATCGATGCGGGTGACGTCCCCGACAAGGAGAACCTTGTCTCCGGCGCGGGTCTTGGGTGGCGGGTCGATCGCATAAGGATGGTCATACGATGGGATGCTCACCCTGGCGCGTCCGCTAGGAAGAATGGTGATGACGGTACCTGTCAGCGCGACCTCGTCACCGATCTCAAATTCCCGAGGCATGTTAAAATGCAGCATGGACTTCCTCCCGATGCTTTTCACAAATTAATGCCTGGCAAAGTGAGTTGGTTGCTTCAAATCGCTGGAAAACCCTCTCCGTCTGTCCGTTAAGCACTGCTTCAGCCCGCGGACAGGAATGCCGGCAACAATGGGCCCAATGCTGAAACTTGCGGCTGGCCTGGAAGGTTAAATTTAAGCACTTTCTACTAGGTTCGCCCGATGGGCTATTGTCCAGGAAAGGTATTCGGGTCGAATTGACCAGAACGGGATTCAATCTCGGCCGCGTGAGTCAGGCCGTTTTTTCTGCCGCCAACTTGCCGGCGGCGATAGCCTTTGTCGTGCTTCTGATCTGCGCCGTTTTTGCCGACCAGCAGAACAGACAAGTCTCCGATCAACTGGCGCGCGCCGATGTCCTGGCCAAGGTCAACATTATCCGCGCCAAGCTCGAGGGTAACATAAACGGCAATCTCCAGCTCGTGCGCGGCCTGGTATCGGCCATCGTCACCGAGCCCTATATGGGCCAGCAGAGATTTGCCTCGCTCGCCGGCAATCTGTTCGAGCAGAAATCGCAATTGCGCAACATCGCCGGCGCGCCGGACCTCGTCATTTCGCTGATGTACCCGATGGAAGGCAACGAGAAGGCGATCGGGCTCGATTACCGCAAGAACGAGGCGCAACGCACGGCGGCGCTTCGGGCGCGCGACGGACGCACGCTGGTGTTCGCCGGTCCGGTCGACCTGGCGCAAGGCGGACGCGGCTTCATAGGCCGCATCCCGGTCTTCGTGGCGACGGCGGGCGGCGGCGAGCGCTTCTGGGGAATCGTCTCGGCGGTAGTCGATGTCGAGAGGCTCTATGCGGCGAGCGGCCTCAACGACCCCCAACTCGACATCGATGTCGCGCTGACCGGCAAGGATGCGCTGGGCGGCGGTGGCGAACGTTTCTTCGGCGGCGATAATGTCATCGCCGGCGAGCCCGTGACGGCCGAAGTGCAGCTGCCTTCGGGCTCCTGGCGGATCTCGGCCATTCCCAAGGGCGGCTGGCCAGCGGCGCCGAAGAATGAGCGGACCTTGCAGGCACTCATGGCGCTCGCCGGCGTGCTGGTGGTGCTGCCGATCCTGGTGGCCGGGCGGCTGTTCGGCGAAAGGCAGAAAAACTATGCCGAGTTGAGACGCCTGTCCGGGCGGCTGGAGCTGGCGCTGGAGGCCTCGGGCATCGGCGTGTGGGAGCACGACCTCGCCACCAACGAACTGGTGTGGGACGACCGCGTCAACGAGATCTACGGCAGGCCCGCCGACGGCAAGCCGCGCGCCTATGATGACTGGTCGGGGACGATCCATCCCGACGATATCGAGCGTGCCCGGCAGGATTTCGACCAGGCCGCGGCGACCAAGGGCCTCTACTCCTCGCAATACCGCCTCGTCCATGCTGACGGCCATATCCGCCATGTCCGCACGCGCGCGACCTTCTTCCAGGACACTGGCGGCACGCCGAAGATGATCGGCGCCGAATGGGACGTGACCAGTGACGTGCTGCTCAACGAGAACCTGGTGCGCGAGCGGCAGCTGTCGGAATCGAAGAACGCCGAACTGGAGACCGCCAAGGCGCGCATCGAGCATGTGGCGCTTCACGATTCGCTGACCGGCCTGCCCAATCGCCGCTATCTCGACGAGATGCTGGCCGAAAGCGGCGAAGCCGGCCGGCGCACGGCGCTGCTGCATCTCGACCTCGACCGCTTCAAGCAAATCAACGACACACTCGGCCACGCAGCGGGCGATGCCATGCTGTTGCATGCCTCGAAGGTGATCAAGGCCAATGCCGGGGCAGCCGATTTCGTGGCGCGCATCGGCGGCGACGAGTTCGTGGTGGTGAGCCATGGCCGTGGCGACGACAAACTTGCCGAACTTGCCGACCGCATCATCGAAGAGATGCGCCAGCCGATCACCTACCAGGGCCACCAGTGCCGGTTCGGCGTCAGCATCGGCATTGCCGCCAACAGCGGGGTCGACGCCAAACAGTTGCTCGTCAATGCCGATCTCGCGCTTTACCGGGCGAAAAGCCATGGCCGCAATCGCTACGAATTCTTCAACGAGGAACTGCAGAGCGAGATCGTTCGGACCAAGCAGACCGCCGATGAAATCCTGGGCGGGCTGGAACGGAACGAATTCATCGCTTACTACCAGCCGCAGTTCGACGCCAAGACGCTCGAGATCGTCGGCGTCGAGGCGTTGTCGCGCTGGAAGCATCCGCGGCGCGGCATCCTCGCCCCCGCCGCCTATCTCAAGGTGGCCGAAGAGCTCAATGTCGTGGCGCTGATTGACAGCGTCACCCTCAAACAGGCGCTGGAGAATTTCGAGCGCTGGTCGCATCTCAACATCGCGCGCGTGTCGGTCAACGTCTCGGCCAGGCGCCTGGAGGACCGGGACCTGATCAAGGGGTTGCGCACGCTCGCCATCAAGGAAGGGACCGTGTCGTTCGAACTGGTCGAGTCGATCTTCCTCGACGAGAACGACGATTTCGTTTCCTGGAACATCGAGCAGATCAAGGAACTCGGCATCGACATCGAGATCGACGATTTCGGCACCGGCCACGCCTCGATCGTCAGCCTGCTCAAGCTGCAGCCGCGCCGGCTGAAGATCGACCGCCAGTTGATCACGCCGATCATCGACTCGAGGGCGCAGCGGCGGCTGGTGTCGTCCATCATCGAGATCGGCAAATCGCTCGGCATCGAAGTGGTGGCCGAAGGCGTCGAAACGATGGAACACGCGCGCATCCTGAAGGAATTGGGCTGCGACATCCTGCAGGGCTACGCCTTCGGCCGTCCGATGGACGCCAAGGCCTTCAAGGCCTTCGCCCAGTCGCGCAAATGGCTGGCGGTAGGGTAGCGGGGCGCCCTACGCCCTCAGTCCCGGCGGCCATGCGCCGCATGTCGGCCGTACAGTTCAGGTTTGCCATTTCCTGAAAGCTGACGTCGCAGGAAATCAGCTCGGTAGACAGTCTCAAGCGACGTTTCTCATCCACGCCAGGAAAGACTCTATGATCGTGGATCGCGGACTGTGATGCATCCAGACGACATAAAAGCTGTAGCCCGGCAAGGACAATGGATGCGCCTTGACGAGCGAGCCGTTCTCCAATTCACGGCCAACCACCACGTCACTAAAGATCGCAATACCTTGCCCGGCGACAACCGCATCGATCGCATGCAGTTCCTCGCGGAAGCTCAAATCCCAAGCTTTGTCCGGGATCAGCTCTGGATCGATTGAACGGGCCGTCGCTAGCCACCGGGACCAGGTGGGAGCGTCCGGATCCCGGTTCATCCAGTCAAAGTGGATCAACGGATAGCGCAGGAGATCTGCAGCACGCTCAATCGCTCGTCCGTCGCTTGCCAATAGTCGGGGACTGCAAATGGGAAAGAAGGAATCGCGGCATATTTCCTGCGCGGCAAAGCCCAAAGGCGGGCGACGTGTGTAGCGGATCGCCACATCCGCAGCGCCGGCGCGCAGATCGAGCAGCGCGTCCGTCCCGATGATCTCCAGCGGGATCGCCGGGTTGGCCTCTCGCCATTTCGGCAATCGAGGCACCAGCCATCGGCTCGCGAAAGCGTTCGGGCTCGTCACCCGCAATGGCGCTTGAACATCCGGCTCGGCCACTGCGGCAAGGGAGCCAGCGAGAAGATCAAAGCCGTTGCGGAGGATCGGAAACAGCCGCGCTCCCGCACTCGTCAGCACGAGCGGACGTGGCCGGCGCTGGAACAGCTTGAGACCGCATATCTCTTCCAGCAAGCGGACCTGGTGGCTGATCGCTGTCGGCGTCACGCCGAGTTCCGCCGCCGCGGCCTTGAAGCTGCCGTGCCGAGCGGCGGCCTCGAAGGCGTGCAAGGCGCGCAGAGGCGGGCGATTTGTCATGCCGGCAGCGTAGATGAATTTTGCTCATCTGGCAGCCAAGAATTTCGCTTTTGCAGAAGGTTGCGCCCCTGTGAGACCATCGTCCTGTTGAAACCGCAGAGCGATATCGATGGAGCTTCCACGACAGACCGGTGCGCTATTGGGTCGATCCCATTCTTCGACCACTGCGATCGAACAGCTACGGCAAGGCTTGCGGGGCGAAGTGGTATTGCCGACGGACGCTACCTACGATCAGGCACGGAGGGTCTGGAACGGGGCGATCGACAAACACCCTGCTGCAATTGTCTTTTGCGCCGATGCCGATGACGTCGTCCGTGCCGTGACTTATGCCAGGTCACAAGGCTTTGTCGTGGCAGTTCGCAGCGGCGGTCACAATGTCGCCGGTCTGTCAGTCTGCGACGATGGGATGGTGATCGATCTATCCCGCATGAAGAAAATCGCAGTCGATCCTGAGCGCCGCATCGCCAGGGCCGAAGCTGGTCTGACCCTCGGGGAGTTCGACGCAGCCACACAGGCGCACGGTCTTGCGACCACCATGGGCGTCAACAGCGACACCGGTATCGCCGGCCTCACACTCGGTGGAGGCTTCGGCAAACTCGGGCGAAAGCACGGTCTGAGCTGCGATAATTTGATCGCGGCCGAAATTGTCGCGGCCGACGGACGGCTGTTGCGAGCAAGCGCAAGCGAGCATCCCGAACTGTTCTGGGCCCTGCGAGGCGGCGGCGGCAATTTCGGCATAGTGACGGCGTTCGAATACCGGCTGCACCCGCTCGGCCCAGCTCTTCTGATGGGCTCGGTGCTTCACGCCTACGATCAGGCGCGCGAGGCCATGCGGTTTTACGACAAATTCTCCCGCGACGCTCCGGACGAAGTGAGCGTCGATGCGGCGCTCGTCACACTGCCCTCGGGCGACAGTGCCTTCAGCATCTCGGCTTGCTATGTCGGGGCACCCGAAGCGGGCGAATCCGTCATCGCGCCGCTGATGACATTCGGATCCCCCATCGAAAGCCACCTTCACGCCGTTCCCTATCTTCAGATTCAATCGGCGGGTGATAGCCTCTTTCCACGCGGGCGACGCTATTACTGGAAGGCGCAGTTCCTGCGTGAGATCAGCGATGGTGCGATCAACGCGCTGCTCGACAGTTACGCGAAGGCTCCCAATCACTCGTCCCTGCTGGTTTTCCAGCAGGTCGGCGGAGCAATCGCTCGTGTGCCGGCCTCCCACTCGCCCTACGCCAATCGCGACGCGGCCCTCGACTGCTTCCCCATCGCTATCTGGGACGATCCGGTCGATGACGAGGTAAATATCCGCTGGGCGCGCGACTTGTGGAACGCGGTCAGACCGTTCTCCACCGGCGGTGTCTACGCCAACAATCTTGGTGACGAGGGTGACGAGCGCGTGCGTGATGCCTACGGTGGAAATTATGCGCGCCTCGCCGCAATCAAGAAACGATACGACCCGACCAATTTCTTCCGATTGAACCAGAATATCAGTCCTGAATAGTTCGGAATATCGCGGGGGAACCGTGCGCAGTCGCTGGACGATCCTTGCTGTCCTGTTCGTCGCCCGCACGGCAATGGCATTTCAATTTCAGAGCGTCGCCGCCGTCGCGCCACTTGTCGGCGATAGCATCGGTGTGAGCTTGGCCGACATCGGCATTCTGATCGGTCTCTATCTTGCACCGGGAGTAGCGTTGGCCCTGCCTGGCGCGACCATCGGCCAGCGCTATGGCGACAAGGCGACCGTTCTCGCCGGCCTCCTGATGATGCTGGCGGGTGAAATGCTGATGACGTCGTCTACGTTCTGGAGCCTGCAGATCAGCGGCCGACTGATTGGCGGAACTGGCGGCGTTCTCTTGAACGTCCTGATGACCAAGATGGTCGCCGACTGGTTTGCCGGCCGGGAAATCGCAACCGCCTTGGCCATCTACATCAACTCGTGGCCAGCGGGCATCGCCATTGCTCTCATACTGCTGCCGGCAATCGGAACGGCGTTCGGGATGACCGCCGTGGGCATTGCCGTTTCGGTACTGATTATCGTCAGCCTCGGCCTGATGACCTTCGTCTATCGCGCCCCGGAGGTACCACCCGCCGGTGGAGATGAGCGCCACGGCATCTCGGCCTGGACGACCTATGCCCTGATCGCCGCCGGCCTGATCTGGTGCCTCTACAATGTCGGCTTCGCAATGGTCTTCAGCTTCGGTCCGTCGATGCTCGTCGAGCGCGGGTGGTCCAACTCTGCGGCGGGATCGACGATCAGCGTCGTGCTTTGGCTGGCCACCCTTTCTGTCCCCTTGGGTGGCTTCCTGGCCGATCGCACCAAACGCAGCGGCGCGGTTCTCGTCGCGGGCTGTGCCGGCCTTGCGTTCCTCATGCTTCTTCTGTCACGAAGCGGACTAGTGCTGCCCCTCATCATTGCCATGGGGATCGTATGCGGCTTGCCTGCCGGCGCGATTATGAGCTTGCCGACGCGCGTGCTCGGTCAGAGGACGCGATCGATCGGGATGGGAGTGTTCTACACCGTCTACTATGCCGGCATGCTGGCCGGACCGGCGATCGGCGGCAAACTTGCCACTTGGGCCGGCACCGCGACCGTCGCGCTCGATTTCGGCGCTGCCGCACTCCTCTTTTGCCCCCTCCTTCTTTGGCCATTCCACCGGATCAGCCGCCTTCCACAGCCGATAGTGGTTCCATCCAGGCAATAGTTAGACAGATAGGGCGGTTCATCGTTTCATCGACGCGACCAGGAGGCCGGTGCTCCTTGCCCATAAAATCCCAAGTCGATTACCGCTGCGCGCTTATCAGAATTCGATCGCGGCAGAGGCCACGGCATCGTTGAGCAGTCCGCTTCGTCTCGAAGGAGTGATGCCTACGGATATTTCGTCCGCCTTGCGATCGCATCCTGGGCGCTTGAATCGCCCTGCAACTCCTTTGGCAGTGGAAGGCTTGAGCACCGCAAGTGCACCTCGCGGGAAAACAATTTTCGTTGCTTCTGCTCATGCTCCTTGGTCGCTGCTACGAGCCCTAGTGAGTACGGGCCAAGCAGGACGCCGAAGCCCCACCCCGGGTGCTCTTTTTCGCGGGCGTCGTAGTCCGAAGCCGCCATTCGAGCTTGCTGGCATTCCGGCGACACCCATTTCGGGTCTTGCTTCGAAAGCGACGTTTCGTAGTCGACCGGGGAGGTCACGCATCCAGCCAATATCGCGGCCAACGCGACCAACATTGCAATTCTCATTCCGTAAGCCTCTCCTAAAGCGTTGCGGAGAGTACACAGAACTCTTCTCCCCACAACCCCCACAAGGCCATAGCTCCGGCAAGGCAGCCAGTAAGCACAGCTATCGGCCGCGCCCAGAAGACACGGACCGCGAAAACCCATGAAAACGAGATAGTTGTCGGGAGCCGCGCGGCTCGTTCGTCCTCTGGATGCAAAAGCGCAAGAACCGGATACCTGACCATGAGAAAGATCGTCGCAATCACGCACATCGACAACGTCATGCAATCACCCGGAGCCTTTCAATGACCCCCACCATCACAGCCTTTGAACGATCGCCCGACCGCGGCAGGGGACAGGCCCGTGACATGCGTGTTCGTTGGGCGCTCGAAGAAGTCGGCCAAGCTTACGACGTTCGTCCTGTTTCGTTCAGCGCGATGAAGCAACCCGCGCATCGTGCGCTTCAGCCTTTCGGGCAGATCCCGACCTATGAAGAAGGCGATCTCGCTCTGTTCGACTCGGGGGCCATCGTGTTCCATATCGCGGAGCGCAATGCGGGCCTGCTGCCGGACGACGCGAATGCCAGGGCGCGAGCGATCACATGGATGTTTGCCGCGGTCAGCACGCTGGAGCCGCCGATCGTGGATCGGGAAACCGCCATCCTCCTGGAGCGCGACGAGGCCTGGCACAAGCAGCGCCTGCCCATGGTCGAGGATCGTATCCGTAGCCGGCTGAGCGAACTCTCCGATCGCCTTGGCGATGCCGACTGGCTCGATGGTGCGTTCAGCGCCGGTGACCTCCTGATGGTGATGGTGCTGCGCAGGTTGAACCGATCGGCTCTGCTGGACGAATATCCGAACCTCTCCGCCTATGTCGCCCGCGGCCAAGCGCGGCCGGCCTTCAAGCGTGCTTTCGAAGCTCAATTGGCGGTTTTCACCACCGCATCAAACGACGGATGAGGGCCGCTCCAGATCACTTGCGGCAGACGCGAGTGGGCGTCCGCCTTGTGCCAATTGCCGCCTAGCCCCTAGCTCCTCAGCCCCGGCGCTTCCTGCCCGGTGCGCTCGACATACTCCGTATAGCCGCCGCCATAGGTGTGGATGCCTTCGGGCGTCAGTTCGAGCACGCGGTTGGAGAGTGCGGCCAGGAAATGGCGGTCGTGCGAGACGAACAGCATCGTGCCTTCATATTGCGAGAGGGCGGTGATCAGCATCTCCTTGGTGGCGATGTCGAGATGGTTGGTCGGCTCGTCCAGCACCAGCAGATTGGGCGGATCGAACAGCATCAGCGCCATCACCAGCCGGGCCTTCTCGCCGCCTGACAGCACGCGGCATTTCTTCTCGATCTCATCGCCGGAAAAGCCGAAGCAACCGGCAAGCGCCCTGAGTGGTGCCTGGCCGGCCTGCGGGAAGTTATCCTCCAGCGTCTGGAACACGGTGCGCTCGCCCTCCAGCAGCTCCATGGCGTGCTGGGCGAAATATCCCATCTTGACGCTCGGGCCGCGCGCCACCGTGCCGGCATCGGGGTCGGACGCGCCGGCCACCAGCTTCAACAGCGTCGACTTGCCGGCGCCGTTGACGCCCATGATGCACCAGCGCTCGCGGCGGCGGACTTGAAAATCCAGCCCCTCATAGATCGAGCGGCTGCCGTAGCCCTTGTGGACGTTCTTCAGCGTCACCACGTCCTCGCCGCAGCGCGGCGCCGGCTGGAATTCGAAATTGACGATCTGGCGGCGCTTCGGCGGCTCGACGCGGTCGATCTTGTCCAGCTTCTTTACCCGGCTCTGCACCTGCGCGGCATGCGAGGCGCGCGCCTTGAAGCGTTCGATGAAGGCGATCTCCTTGGCCAGCATCGCCTGCTGGCGCTCGAACTGCGCCTGTTGCTGCTTGTCGGCGATCGCCCGCTGCTGCTGGTAGAATTCGTAGTTTCCCGAGTAAGCGGTGAGCGAGCCGGCGTCGATCTCCACCACCTTGTTGACGATGCGGTTCATGAACTCGCGGTCGTGCGAGGTCATCAGCAGCGCGCCGTCGTAACCCTTGAGGAACTGCTCCAGCCAGATCAGGCTTTCGAGATCGAGATGGTTGCTCGGCTCGTCGAGCAGCATGACATCGGGGCGCATCAACAGAATGCGGGCCAGTGCCACGCGCATCTTCCAGCCGCCGGAGAGTTTGCCGACGTCGCCATCCATCATCTCCTGGGAAAAGCCGAGGCCGTCGAGCACCTCACGCGCGCGGCCGTCGAGCGCATAGCCGTCGAGTTCCTCGAAACGGTGCTGCGCCTCGCCATATTTTTCGATGATCTCGTCCATCCGGTCGGCCTGGTCGGGATCGGCCATGGCCGCCTCGAGTTCCGCCATTTCGGCCGCCACGTCGCTGACCGGCCCTGCGCCGTTCATCACTTCGGCGACTGCGCTGTGGCCTGCCATGTCGCCGACATCCTGGCTGAAATAACCAATAGTGACGCCGCGATCGACTTGCACCTGGCCCTCGTCGGGCTGTTCCTCACCATTGATCATGCGAAACAAAGTCGTCTTGCCGGCGCCGTTGGGGCCGACAAGGCCAATCTTCTCGCCCTTCTGCAGCGCGGCCGAAGCCTCGATGAAGACGATCTGACGGCCATTCTGCTTGCCGATGCTTTCGAGACGAATCATGGGGTGTTCCGGGAGGCCGATGCGAGGTTGAGGGATTTGCCCGGGGCCATACGCGAATGAGGGTGCCGGGGGAAGAGGCAGAAGCGCCGCAGCGCCGACAGTGAAGGCTAGCGACGGCGGCAGTGACAGCCGATCTCCCCCCTCGCGGGGAGATTGGCAGCCGCGGCGCCAGGCCTCTACTTCGCGTCGTGGAAGATGATGCCGACCGTATGCCGCATGCCCGAGCGCAGGCGGCTGACGCCGTGCCTGAGATTGACCCGATAATGGCCCTTGGTGCCTTGCACCGGGCGGTTGTGGACGGCGAAGACCACGGCGTCGCCCTGGGTGAGCGGCACGACCTCGGCGCGGCTCTGCATGCGCGGGCGCTGCTCGGTCAGCACGAACTCACCGCCGGTAAAATCCTCGCCTGGCTCCGACAGCAGGATTGCCACCTGCAGCGGGAAGGCGAGATCGCCATAGAGGTCCTGGTGCAGGCAGTTGAAGTCGCCGGGGCCGTATTGCAGCAAGAGCGGCGTCGGCCGCATCTGGCCGTTGTCGTGGCATTGCTTCAGGAATGCGGCGTGGTCCGCGGGATAGCGCTGCGCCAGCCCCAAGCGCTCGTTCCAATCGTTGGCGACCTCGGCCAGACGCGGATAGAGCGCGGTGCGCAAGGCGCCGATCAGATCAGGCAAAGGGTAACGGAAATAGCGATACTCGCCCTTGCCGAAACCGTGACGTGCCATGTGGACATGACTCCGGAAGTGCTCTTCGTGCGGATAGAGCACCGCGATCTCGGCGCATTCCTCGGGCGAAAGCAGCTTTTCCATGACGGCGCAGCCATGGTTGTTCAGTTCGCTAGCCAGTTCGCTCCAGTCCTGATCGGCGACACGCGCCTCCGCCGAACGATTTGCACGACGAGCACTTATCGAATGGATGGTCATGGGGTTGCTCCCGGTCGGTTGGTTGCCCAAAGTGGGGCGAACAGAGGGCGTTAGCCACCCGTTTCATGCGGAGATTGGGCGCCACTTTCCCTTCTCCCCTTGTGGGAGAAGGTGGATCGGCGCGACAGCGCCGAGACGGATGAGGGGTGTTGGAAGGAATGAGGCGGCGGCGATTTCAGACACAATGCCAAGCTGGAACACCCCTCATCCGACCGAGCTTCGCTCGGCCACCTTCTCCCACAAGGGGAGAAGGGAAGATCGCACGTCACCGCCTCCGATAACCCTCCAGCTCCGGATCGAGATCGACGCGCACCGCGTTGGTGAACACGCAGGTCGCCACCATGATGCCGGCGAAGGCGACGAGATTGACCAGCGTCGGCTCATCGTAGCGTGCCTTCAGCCCGGCCCAGATCGCGGAAACCGCGTTGGCGTCGGTGGCGACCGCAGTACCGAAGTCGATCAGCAGCGCCTCGTCGGCGTTGGGTTCGATGCTACCGGGGTCGAGCCCTGACTCGATCAGCGCGCGGCGGAAGAAGGTGACCGGGATCTCGGCCCGGCAGCTTTCAGAAATCGCCAGCGACAGCAGCCAGATCGCGCGATCGCCGAGCGTGGGCCTGAGCAGGTCGCGCAGGGTGAACCATTCGGCGTAGATGCGGTGGGCGGCCGGCGAGTGCAGTTGGATGCGCTTCATGTTGGTCATGCGGCCGCGCAGGCGAAGCTCCTCGTCATGCGCGGCGCGGATCTCGGGCGATGCCGTGGCGTACTCAATCGGCGGGATCATGGCCATGGGATGGTCCTTGGTTTGAAGCTTCGACGATTGGCGGTTCCTCGCCCCCACGGGAGTGGGGGAGAGGTGGCTCGGCGAATTTGAGACGGAGAGGGGACTGGCGCGACCGTGGCCCGAGTTTCTTCGACCGATGTCATTTGCCCTGCGAGGGCCCCCTCTCCGGCCGCTTCGCGGCCACCTCTCCCCCGCCCCTGGCAGGGGCGAGGAACCCAAGTTCTGCAACTTCTCACCCGCCAAGCGCAGCATGCAACTCCGGCGGCGTGCCTAGCGTGTTGCTCACCGTGCAGATCGTCTCGGCGTCCTCGACGATCCGTTGCTTCGTCGCTTGATCGAGATCGCCCGAAATGTCGAGCGTGATCGAAATCCGGCCGACGCGGGAAGAGTCGCCCTCCGCCTTTTCGCCTGACACATCGGCACGCACCTCGCCAAGGCTAGCGGCAACGCCGAGGCGCGTGGCGGCGATGCGGGCGCTCAGCACCATGCAGGCGGCCAAAGAGGCGTAGAGCAGGTCGAGCGGATTGAAACCCGGCGCGCTGACCGCGGTGACGACATCGACCGTGCCGCCGGTCGGCGTGGTGACGACCGGCAGGCCGCCCGGCGGCAGGACGGCCAGCGCGCCGGTGACGCGGGTCCTCACCTTGAGTTCACCCATGGCAAAATCCTTTTCGACCGCGGCAGACAAAAATCAAGGGCGCAGCCGCCGTGGCGCGCGCCCTGCCCCGCTATATGGTATGCCCGGGGTCGACGCCGCAACATCGACTGTTGTCTCCGATTTCGCTACGCTGTGGCACTTCTGAATTGTCCTGTTGCTGCACTGTTTCGAGGTTCGGCAATGAATCGCCGTCTCGCCTTTGGTTTGATTGCAGTTGCCGGCCTTGGCCTGCTTGGCGGCGGCCTGTTGCTTGTTGGCCAGACCGCGGTTTCGCCCGACGCAATCCAATCGTCGGTTATCCGTACCCCTGCGCTGATCGACAGCGCCTGGAAGCTGCCGGTGGCGGCCACGTTCAACGCCGGCCTTGACTGGCAATCGAACGGCTCGCGGTGCGGTCCGGCCAGCGTCGCAAACACATTCCGTTCCATCGGCGAGGAGGAGACAAGCGAGGCCGAAGTCCTCGAGGGCACGGGAAAGTGCTGGACAGGATTTTGCATCGTCGGGCTGACACTGGACGAGGTTGCCGAGGTCGCCCGAACGAAGACCAGTCGGAAAGTCTCCGTGCTGCGGAACCTGAGCGCCGACGAATTCCGCGAGCACATGAAGCGCGCCAACGACCCGGGCCGCCGTTACATCGTCAACTTCACCCGCGAGAATATCTTCGGCGCCGGCAGCGGCCATTTTTCCCCGATCGGTGGCTATCTGGAGGCCGAGGACATGGTTTTCGTCCTCGACGTCAACGAGCGCTACAAGCCCTGGCTGGTCGAGCGTGAACGCCTGTTCTCGGCCATGGACACGATCGACAGCGATGGCGACAAGAAGCGCGGTTTGCTGCTGATCGAGTAGCGCCTGGGTGCATCCAGGGCGTAAAAAATTGCCCGATTTCAAGCCGATACGAACAAGCGCGAAGGCGCAGCTTCCATATGTGGGCTCATTCACACGGCCGCAGGGCACTGACTGCTATATTAGCCTCTTCGCACAATGGAGGCTCAAATGAGGTTCGTCGCAGTGCAGGAGCCGCCCGACACCTGGGCGGTGTTCGACACGACCATCGATGAGCCCACCGACTACTCTGGTCGCGTCCTTTTTGGTTTGACGTCGAGTGAGGCCCAATGGTTCGCCGCTGTGGCAAATGATGAAGTTTCATGGCGGGAAAGCAACGCATCGGGTGCGCATCAGCGGCTGGTCGGCTGTTCATCTGCCAGTTTTCTTGCCGGCACTCGTTCCGGTTCTTACGGCCTTTGGCTAGCCAGGCAACGCGCCTGGCCGCTTCCCTCCTCCTGCTTGTGGGACAGGGAAGACGTCTCCCTGCGGCCACCGATTTGCAACTAGGGGATCGCAGTCAGCGCGTAGACCCGCGCAAAATATACTTCTGGATCTTGGCGGACGCGATGCGCGGCAGGGTTTTGGTAAGCAGAGATTCCTTCGGCACCTTGTAGCGGGCGATGCGAGCCGCGCAGTGGCTGATTCAGGCCGGGGTCACGTCCTTCTGTCAGGAGCCTTCGCCGACCGATTCCGGTTTTCGCCGGTCCTCGGCTAGACTGGTCGCAACCGCAACCGGGCTGCTTTTCCGATGATCGTCCAGACCTGCATCAATGGCGCGCGCGGCGCCGAATTTCATCCGCAACTGCCGCTCGATGCCGACGCCATGGCGCGCGACGGTGCTGCTTCGGTGGCCGCCGGTGCGGCCGAGTTGCATGTGCATGCGCGCGGGCTCGACGGACGGGAAAGCCTGGCACCGGCGGCGATGGGCGCGACGGTTCTGGCGCTGCGCCGGGCTTGCCCGGGCACGCTGATCGGCGTCTCCACCGGCGCCTGGATCGAGAATGACGACCAGCGCACGCTTGTGGCCATCGCCGGCTGGCGCGAATTGCCGGACTATGCCTCGGTCAATCTCAGCGAGGCGGCGGCGCCGCTGGTGATGGAGAGCCTGCGCCAGCGCGGTATCGGCATCGAGGCCGGGCTGGCGTCGATCGCCGACGCCGAACGCCTGGTCAGCCTCGACCATGGCGGACGGGTGCTGCGCATCCTGATCGAGATTTCAGAGCAGACGCTGGACGAGGCTTTCTCCGTTTCGGACGGCATCGAGGCCGTGCTGGAACGCGCCGGCATCCGGCGCTCGATCCTGCTGCATGGCGAGAACGCGACCGTGTGGCCCTTCGTCGAGCGGGCGGCGGAGCGGAAGAGGTCGACGCGCGTCGGGCTGGAAGACGGCAAGGAGTTGCCTGACGGAACGGTGGCCTCCGGCAATGCCGCACTGACGGCGGCCGCGGTGGCGATCTTCCGCGCTGGGCGATAGTCGCTGATCCATCCAGGTAGACCCTTTGCGCCGAAACGATGTTTCGCGCGGCGATGCGACCTGGTCGGGCGTCGGGTGTATCCGGCGTGTTGACAACCGTCGGAACTGCTCTTGCTGTTTTAAAATATTGTCCCTATGATATTTTCATATAAGAAAGAAAACGTCTCAAAATTCTTCTCTTTTGTGAAAGTTTTAGCCTTTGCGGGAGCACCTCGACCAGACCGACCGCCGACTGGTCAAATTGCTGTCGCAGGATGCCCAGCCCGGCATCAATCGGCTCGCAGAGACAATGGCGGTCTCGGTGCCGACGGTGCGCACGCGGCTGCGCAACCTGCTCGACCGCAACCTGCTCAAGATCGTCGGACTGCTCAACCTGACCGAACGCCCTGAATTGATCTCGGCTATTGTCGGCATCAATGCGCAGGGACGCGGCCGCGCCCGCGAACTGGCGCAGCGCATCTCGGAACTGCCTTTCGTCAACTCGGCCTCCGTCGTCACCGGGCGCTTCGACATCATCGTCGACGTGACCGTGGCCGGCGATGTCGCCGACCTCTACCGCATCACCAGCGAGTTGATCCCCGGCGCGGGTATTCCGGGCGAAGTCGTGCGCAGCGAGACCTTCGTCGTCATGGCTTCCTGCAACAAATGGGTCAGCCTGCCGGAAGGCTGCTGGTCGGAAGAAGCACCGGCGCGCAAGGAGCCGGCATGAAGATTGCGGTTCTCGGCGGCCTTGGCCTGCAAGGCCGGGCAGCCATCGCCGATCTCGTCGCCAGCGTCGGCGTCGAAGAAGTCGTCTGCGTCGACACTGCCTCTGACGGCCCAGCCCGGCTTGAGGGCCTGACCGACCTTTCGCGCGTGCGTTTCGTCGTGCCCGAAGGTGCGATCGGCCCGGCACTCGTTGAAGTGCTGGCCGATGTCGATGCGGTCATCGATCTGTTGCCGCAGCCGCTGATGCGCGAGGCGGTGCTGGCGGCGATCGCGACGCGTACGCCGCTGGTCACCACCAATTACGGCAAGGCCATCGCCGATCTGGCACCGGCGGCGGAAAAGGCCGGCGTTTCGATCATGACCGAATGCGGGCTCGACCCCGGCATCGACCTTGTGCTTTACGCGCGCGCCGCAAGGCAGTTCGACAGCATTGCATCGATCGATTCCTATTGCGGCGGCATCCCCGAACCCAAGGCGATGGCCACGCCGCTCTGCTACAAGGTGAGCTGGAACTTCGACATGGTTCTGGTCAGCCAGAACCGCGACAGCGTGATGATCGAAGACGGCGAGCGCGTCTCGGTGCCGGCCGGCCGGCAACACGACAACCGCTTCATCCACGAGATCGAGGTCACGGGCCTGGGCCGGCTGGAGGCCTTCCCCAATGGCGACGCGCTGCATTACGTCGAGATGCTGGCCGCCGCCAAGGGGCTGCAGCGCTCAGGCCGCTACACGCTGCGATGGCCCGGTTGGTCGGCGTTCTGGGCGCCGCTGAAGGAGCTTGGCTTCCTCTCCGAAGACAAAGTGCCCGGCACCAGCGCCAGCCCGCGCGAATTTCTCGGCCGGCTGCTCGGCCCGCAATTGCAGTACGGCGCCGACGAGAAGGACCTTTGCGTGATGCGCAATGTCTTTTCCGGCATCGAAGGCGGCCGCCGCAAAACGGTGACCTCGGAGTTGATCATCGAACGCGACCTCCAATCCGGCCTTTTCGGCATGAGCCTCGGCGTCGGCTACCCCGCAAGCATCGTGGCGCAGATGCTGGCGCGGGGCGAGATCACCACGCCCGGCCTGCTCAACCCGCTGCTGCATGTGCCCGACGGCCGCTTCTTCGACGAACTGGCCAGGCGCAGCATCCGGGTGACCGAAACGGTCGACTGGGACTGAGGAGACAGATTTTCGGACGGTGGTCGCCGCCGGCAACGGCGCTGCCGCTCAAAAAGCACCCCGAAGGGTGAAAATAACAACGACAACAAGGAGGAATGCCCAATGAAGATTGCCAAGCTTTTCATCGCCGGCCTTGCGCTCGCCGGCCTCACCACTGCTGCCGGTGCCGGGACACTCGACGACATCACCAAGCGCGGCGAGTTGCGCGTCGCGGTGCAGACGCAGGGACCGCCCTTCTCTTTGGTCGGCGCCGCCGGCGAACGCACAGGCAGTTCGGTCGAACTCGCCGAACTGATGGCCAAGGAAATGGGCGTCAAGATCACCTTCCTCGACTTTGATTGGGACGGGCTGATCCCGGCGCTGTTGTCGGGTAAGGCCGATCTGCTGGTCGCCGACATGACGCCGACCTTGGCGCGGGGCATGAAGGTCGCCTTCACCAAACCTTACATGTATACGGGCAGCACCGTCTTCACCAAGGCCGACAGCAAGTTCAAGACCACCGAGGACTGCAAGGCCAAGGGCACCAAGATCGCCGTACTGCTTGGCGCCACCGGCGAGAAGGAGGCCAAGACCGCCTTCCCTGATGCCGACATCAAGAGCTACAAGGGCGGCGGCCCGCTGCTGCTCGACGCCGTCAATAACGGCCAAGCCGATTGCGGCGTCAACGACGTCTCGGCGGTCAAGGGTCAGTCGACCGCCTATCCGGCCGGCAGCTTCACCATCATGCCGGACCTCCTGTCGAAGGAGCCGCTTGCGTTCGCCACGCGCTATGACGAGCCGGACCTGCTGGTCTGGATGAACCTGTTCCTCGACCAGGTGAGCGTCGACGGCCGCCTGCAGAAGAACCTCGACTACTGGGTCAATTCCGACGCCTGGAAGAAAGACCACTAAGCAGCGATAGATCCGAGCGGCTTCGCGCGCCTCGGCGGCGCGAAACCGCTCGGAATTCGCTTTGTCCACCGCTTCGTTCGTCTCGGGGACTCCGTTTAGCGATGCTCGAAAATTTCAGTTTCCGCACCATCGTCGAATATCTGCCTCTGTTCGGGCAGGGCCTCGTCACGACCGTGTGGCTGTCGGCGCTGTCCTTTGCCGGGGCGCTTGCCGTCGGCATCGTGCTCGCTGCCATGAACCTGCAGCGCGGCTGGCTGTTTCGCGTCCCGGCCAAGGCCTATATCGACGCGGTGCGCGCCACGCCTTTGCTGGCGCAGCTCTATTTCCTCTATTTCGGCCTGCCCCGGCTCGGCTTCGTGCTGCCCGAGTTGGTCGTCGGCATCCTCGCGCTGTCGTTGAACAGCGGCGCCTATGTCGCCGAGATCATCCGTGCCGGCATCCTGTCGATCCCGCGCGGCCAGATGGAAGCCGGCGTCGCCTCGGGGATGACCTATGTCCAGCGCATGCGCCTGGTCATCCTGCCGCAGGCGTTCAAGGTGACGATCCCGCCACTGCTCGGCCAGGCGATCGTGCTGGTCAAGGATTCGGCACTGCTGTCGCTGATCTCGGTTTCCGAACTGACGCGCGCCGGCCAGTTGCTGGCGTCTGACCGCTTCATGCCGGCAGAAGGTTTTGTCACCATCGCCGCCTTCTACCTCCTGCTCTACTACAGCCTGAAGGGGCTGGCGACGCTGTCCAGTCGCTGGCTCGGCTTGCAGCCGGCAAGGAGCAGCACATGATCTGGCAGCAGCTGCAAAGCCTCGCCGGAAGCTATCCGCTGGCGCTGCGCGGCCTCGGCATGACCGTGGTGCTGTCGCTGATCAGCCTGGTGCTGGGCACGCTGCTCGGCTTTGGTCTCGGCATCTTGCGAACCGGCGGCAACCGGCTGATCAGTGCGGTGATCGGCGCCTGGGTCGACCTGATCCGCGGTACGCCGTTCCTGGTGCAGATCTTCCTGATTTTCTTCATCCTGCCGGAATTCGGCATCGAGCTCGACGCCTTCACCGCCGGCATCATCGCGCTGACCAATCTGGCGGCCTGCTTCATCTGCGAGATCGTCGTCGCCGGCATCCGCTCGGTGCCGACCGGTCAGGTCGAGGCAGCACTTGCATCCGGCCTGTCGCGCTGGCAGCGGATGCGCCAGGTGGTGCTGCCGCAAGCGATGCGCATCGTGTTGCCGCCGCTAGTCGGGCAATATGTGCTGCTGATCAAGGATTCCTCGGTCGTTTCGGCCATCGGGCTCACTGACCTCACCCGCGTCGGCTGGCTGGTGGTGCAGCGTGTGCCGAACGGCCTCTTGGTGTTCTTCCTCGTCGGCCTCGGCTATTTCATCGTCTGCTACCCGCTGATCATGCTGGCCCGCCGGCTGGAACGCCGCATGGGTGCGGCGCATGGCGAGGTGCAGCTGTGAAGTCATCTCCCAAACCCAAAGGTCGCACCAGCATGATCGAGTTTCGCGGCGTCAACAAATGGTTCGGCGCGCTCAACGTGCTTCGGGATATCACGCTCAGCGTCGAGCCGCGCGAGGTCGTCGTCGTCTGCGGCCCGAGCGGCTCGGGCAAGAGCACCTTGATCCGCTGCATCAACGGGCTGGAGACGATCAAGGACGGCGACCTGGTGGTCGACGACCAGCGGCTCGGCGACCCCGCCACCAACATGACACGGCTGCGCACCGAAATCGGTTTTGTCTTCCAGTCGTTCAACCTCTATCCGCACAAGACAGCGCTGGAGAACGTGACGCTGGCGCCGATTCATGTGCGCAAGATCGCGCGCGCCGAGGCCGAACAAGCCGGGCGCGAATTGCTGGCCAAGGTCGGCCTGGCTGACAAGGTCAACGCCTATCCTTCACAGCTGTCCGGCGGCCAGCAGCAGCGCGTGGCGATCGCGCGCTGCCTCGGCATGCGCCCCAAGATCATGCTGTTCGACGAGCCGACATCGGCGCTCGACCCCGAGATGATCTCGGAAGTGCTCGACGTCATGGTCGCGGTGGCCGAGGAGGGCATGACCATGATGGTGGTGACACACGAGATGGGCTTTGCCCGCAAGGTCGCGCAGCGTGTGGTGTTCATGGATGCCGGCGCCATCGTCGAGAGCGGCACGCCCGATGAATTCTTCTCGCAGCCGAAGACCGACCGCAGCCGCGCCTTCCTCAGCAAGATCCTGCGGCATTAGGCTTCAGCCGGCCGGCGTCTTCACCCGAAGGTCGCCAGAGGCTCGGTGCGGATCTCAATCCACTCGCAGCGCCGGCTGTCGTGATAGAAGGACTGGAAGGGCGGCGGAAACGATGGGTCGGCGAAGGCGCCCACCGGGATGGCGATCACGCCGGGCTGGACATCGATCCGATAATGCACCGTAGTGCCGCAGTCAGGGCAGAAATTGTAGGTGACGCGGCCGCCCGCTTCGCCGATGCGCGTGAATTCCGCCGATCGCCCCTGGATCGATACGCCCTCCTCGGCAAACCGGACATTGAAGCTGAAGGCGCTGCCGGTGCGCCGTTTGCAGTCCAGGCAATGGCAGACCGAGATGCGGACCGGTTCGCCCACGCAAGTGGCCGATAGCTGGCCGCAAGAACATTCCGCGCGACGCGTGACCAAGACGGGCTCCTTTCCAGACCAGGCAAAATGGCCTCACTGCGTATCCGCGTTTGCCCTCAGCTCCGCGCGCTTCTCGTCCGACACCACCGCGAGGTCCAACACCTTCTGCAATTCGGCGGCATGGTGGAAGGACGGCTCGGGCTGGACGCCGCTCAGCACCGCGTCGACGAAGCGCTGGTAGTTGGTTGGCACTGTGCCGGCATCGAGCACCTGCCATTTGGCGGTCTCGATGTTGGCGCCCATGCATGCCTTGAGTTCCGAGCCTTCCAGATTGTGCACCACTTCGAGGCCGCCCTTGTCGCCATAGATGCGCAGCCTCAACTCGTTGAAGTGGCCCGTCGCCCAGCGGCTGGCATGCACCACGCCGAAGGCGCCATTGGCGAAATCCAGTGTCATGGCGAAGCTGTCATTGGCGTCGAGCCCGTATTCGCCGATACGGTTGCCGGGCGCCTTGTCGAAGGCTCTGAGGCGGCAGAACACATAGTCGATGTCGAGGGCGGCACCGTAGCTGGCGAAATCGAGGATGTGGATGCCGACATCACCGAGCACGCCATTGGACCCATGGTCGCGCGACAGGCGCCACAGCCATTTCGGGTCGGTGCGCCAGTCGCCCCAGTGCTTCGACACCAGCCAGCTCTGCAGATAGGACGCCTCGACATGCCTGACCGTGCCGATCTCGCCCGCCAGCACCATGGCGCGTGCCTTCTGCAGTGCTGCAATATTGCGATAGGTGAGGTTGACCATGTTGACGATGCCGGCGGCTTCGGCGGCATCCGCCATCTCGTTGGCCTTGCCGAAATTCTCGGCCAACGGCTTTTCGCACAGCACCGGCTTGCCGGCGGCGATCAGCGCCATGGTGGTCGGGTGATGGATGCGGTCCGGCGTGACATTGGCGACCGCGTCGAAGGCGCCCCAGTTCAGCGCTTCCTCCAGCGACGCGAAGCGGTTGGGGATGCCGAAGCTGTCGGCGAAGTCGCCGACGCGCTTGGCATCGACATCGACGGCGGCGACGATTTCGACGCCCTTTATCTTGCCGAACTGCCGGGCATGCTCCTGCGCCATCCATCCGGTGCCGAGTATCAGAAGTCGCATCTTTTTACCTTCCAGCGTGACGGGTTCTGTCTTGTCCGATGTTTGCCAGAACCGAAGCTTCATAGGCTAGCGAAAGCCGGCTTCGCCGGCGGCGTGGAGTTTTCCGCCGCGCTCGACGATAGGCTCCAGCGCCTTGTCGACCGGCACGTTCGGCGCATCGAGGATGGCCGGCTTCGCACCTTGCGGGTTGTGCGCCCATGTCACGGCGTTGCGCAGCACCTTCTGCACGGTGGCATCGTGATAGGTCGGATAGGTCTCATGGCCCGGCCGGAAATAGAAGATGCTGCCGGCGCCGCGCCTGTAGGTCAGCCCCGAGCGGAACACCTCGCCACCCTGGAACCATGAGATGAACACCGTCTCCAGCGGCTCCGGCACGGCGAACTGCTCGCCATACATCTCCTCGTTCTCGAGCTCGAAATATTCGCCGACGCCCTCGGCGATCGGGTGGCTCGGGCTGGTCACCCAGAGCCGTTCCCGCTCGCCGGCCTCGCGCCATTTCAACGTGCAGGGCGTGCCCATCAGCCGTTTGAAAATCTTCGAGAAATGGCCGGAATGCAGAATGATCAGCCCCATGCCCTCGAAGACCCGGCGCGCCACGCGCTCGACCACCTCGTCGGCGACGGCGCCATGATCCTTGTGGCCCCACCAGACCAGCACGTCGGTCTCGGCCAGGAGCGCGGCCGGCAGGCCGTGCTCCGGCTGCTCCAGCGTCGCGGTCGAGGCGGAAATGCCAGTGTCCGTGTTCAACGCCTTGGCGATGGTGGCGTGCATGCCTTCGGGATAGATCGAGGCGACGACCTCATTGGTGCGCTCATGGATATTCTCGCCCCAGACGACAGCGCGTATTGTCATGATATCCTCTTGATGGTGTGAAGCCGGAGCCGCCCCGGTCATACATAGTGCCTTCGGCTGGCATTGAAAGCGCTTTCCGCGCAATGCCGTAGCCGCCAGTCCTGCCAAAATGATTCAGCGCGACATTTGCCCAATGTCGTGCACAATATCAGTCATGAGGGAGGGCCTGATTGGATTGGGGATCTTCATCTGTCTGGCCGGCGCTTCGCTGACCAGCCTGATGATCTATGAGAGATTTCCGAGCCACCATCGCCAGGACGACACGAGCGCCGTCGTGTGGCATGCCGCGAACCTGTTCGTGGTGATGTCTTCGCTGGTGCTCGGCCTGATGATCAACTCGGCCAAGAACACGTTCGAATCCATCGACCACAACGTCCACGTCTTCGCAACGGACTTGATCCTGCTCGACCGTTCGCTCAGGCAATACGGACCCGAGACGGACCCGGCACGCCAGTCGCTCGCCGCCTACGCGCAGCGGGTTGTCGATGCCACCTCCCCCAGCCAGCAGACCCCGGCCGTCGCCAACCGGCTGTCCGAGTTGCTGCTCAACCAGGTCGGCGACATGCTGGCGGCACTGACGCCGCCGGAGGCCAGGCATGCGGCCCTGCTGCAAAATGCGACCCAGCAGCTGCAGAAGGTAATCGAGCAACGCTGGGTGCTTGTCGAACAATCGGAAGGCGCGATCCCCGCACCGCTGATCGCGCTGCTCGTCGCGTGGCTGACGCTGATCTTCGCGAGTTTCGGCTTCCGGGCGCCGCGCAACGCCACCGTCGTCGGCACCTTCATCGTGTCGGCAGCACTTGTCGCCTCGGCACTCTATCTGATCCTGGATATGGACCTGCCGTTTTCGGGGCCGATCCAAATCTCACCGGCGCCGCTGCAGCGGGCGCTGGCGGAAATGACGCAGTGAGTGTTTAGACCGCAGTCCGGGCTCCGTTGCGATTCAAGTCGGACCTAGCCTTGGCGGCCTTCCTGGGCGACCTGCGTCAAGGGCTTGGACATGCGCGGCACCACGACAAGGCGCTTGATCTTGCCCTTCTTGAAGGCAGCGAGGAAGCGGCCATAGTCCTTGAAGGCCACGCAGCCGCTGGATTGGGCTGGGGCGTTGCGCAGCAGATAGGTATGGGCGAGCAGGCCGTTGCGGTTATATTTGTTCCTGCCGCTGGTCGGCGTCAGCCGGATGGCCTCGACGCCGTGGAAGCGCGATTCGCGCAGCGACAGATTGTAGGTGTCGGGCGGCGTCGGGCCGGAATTCTTGCGGTTGGAGAAGCGCGGTTGGTCGACCATGGCGCCCTTCCCCGAATGCGCCTCGAGCTTCGAGCCATCGGGCATGTAGACCGTCGCCGCCGAGATGTCGTAGACGGCAACGCCATTGCCCATGCTGGGCCGGCTGGTGAACAAATTGCCGAACACGCCGCCTGCGCCGCGCTCGGGCATGTCGGGCTTGGCATAGGCCAGCATTTCGCCGTCCTGAGCCTTCGACCGCTTGGCTGGCTTGGCCGGCTTGCCCTGGCTGGCTTGCACGACCTGGTTGGCTTGCACGCCCGGCAGGACCCCGTGCTCGGCGCTGCGTGGCGACATGGCCGGCGCGCGGGGTGCCTCGGCCGTCGGCACATCCGCGGCCTTGGCCGACTGGGTCCTGGTGGGCTTTGTAGCCTGCGCCTTTGGGACTTGAGCCTTTGGCGCCTCGGTCTCTGTCTTGGAGGCACGGGCCCTGGGGGACTCGATCTTGGGAGATTGGGCCGGTTGGTCGATCTCCGCCTGCGGCCGGCCAGTCGGCAACGGAATTGCGTCCGGCATCTCGTCCTGTGGCGGCAGCGAGGCTACCTGAACCTCGGCCTGCTGCGTGTCAGGCGCTGCCAGCGCAACGGACGGCGGCGGCGACAACATATCGGCGGCCTCCGGCATGGCATTGGCCAGCGCAAGGGCCAGGCGCGACGAGCGTTCTATCTCAGCCACTTGCGGCCCGAAGCGCACTGAAGCCGGGCCGTTCTGGTCGGGCAGGCGAACAACGGGCTCGGCGAAGCGGGCATCGGATGGCAGGCTCGCCAGCATGAAGGGCCTGTTTTGCGCGCGGGCAAAGGCGGCAGCGAGCTTTTGCGGCGACAGTTTTGCCCTCGCCACCACACCGTCGAAGCGGTCGCCGGGCAGAGCGGCAAGCGCTACCGCATTCGGTGTCTTCGGCGCGATCCTATCCGGTTTTGCCGCCGGCTGCAGCCGCGCCATCTTGCCGTCATGGCCGAAGCTGGAAGCCGCGCGCAGGCAGCCGGCATCGCACTGGCCGAGCAGCGAAGCCGACCGGCCGCCGGCGGAAAGCTGAGGCGCCCAGGCGAGCGTCCGGCGCGGGTCGGCAAGCGCAACGGTTCTGGGCGCAAGCAGGCTTTGCGGCAGTCCGTTGGAAGCGGCGGTGAGGGAGGTGCCGACGGAATCGAGGCCGGCCATGGTCGCCACCGACCACAGAGCGATCACCGCGCCGACGGCGGGAACCGCGACCCAGCGCAAGCCGGGCTTCTTCGAAGTCAATCCACGATCAGGATTGTCGCCCCGGTCTTTCAAACGCACAAACGCCATACAACCACTCTCAATCGGCGTGCCGGCTTATGGACCTGGCATCCGTCTCGATTACAGTTCGCCTGGTGCCCCCTGCACCTTCCTGCGTCTGTTGCCGATTGAATCAAAAGATGGACAAAGTTGGTTAACCAATCCCTCCATCGGTCGCCGATTGCACGGCGGTCGATACGATAAAAGAGCCCTCCACAGTCTTCGCTATGGTAAAAATGCTCTCCCTCAGTTGCCTTGCTGCCCGTTTTTGCTGATCAAGTCAAGAAACCCCGGCACGAGCGGGCGCGCGGAACAGCCATTTGAATCGATCATATTAGATTTCACTAATGAAATATTGGGTGTGATGCCCTTGCCGGCGCGTTCTGATGCGCGCGGCAACGAGTTGTTTGCGCGACCATTCGCGGTGTCAGGCGGAAGGCCTGGCGGCAGGACAAACGGCCGACCAGCCACTCGTTTGCCAGATCCTGTTTGCCAAAAATTAAGCTATTGAGGACAAGCTAATATGCTTGATCCGTCGACCACGAGCCAATGACCAAGAACCTCAACAACGCCAAGCCCAACAGTCCAGCGAACGAGACCAGGCCGTCGCCCCTCGGCAAGGTAGCGCCGGCGCTGTTCCCGCTGGCGGTGGTGGCGCTCGGCTACATGGTCGGCAAGCAGTTCTTCGGCTTCTGAACCGAGGCGTCGAAGGCTCAGCCTTCAGCCTTGAAATTCCTCGCTTCCTTGTCGACCTTTTCGCTGTCCTTGCCGTGCTCGCGCGTCAAATCCCTGGCCTGCTTGGGCGAGACATCGGTGGTCTCGGCCAGGCGCATTGCCTTCCGCTCCACGCTTTCGGTCTTTGACTTGCGTACGGATTTGCGGTTGGCCGTCACGGTTTTTCACTTTCCTGCTGCTTCAGCTCTCGCGCCGCCTGTTCCAATGCGGCGCGGTCATTGCCGATGCGGTCGACCAGCGCCTGCGCTTGATCGCCGGTGATGCCGGTTCGCAGCGCCAGCGCCTCGACGTCCAGCACGTTGTCCGGGTCGATGGTCTGATCGTCTCGCGGAATGTTGTCCTTGCCGAACTTGTTCATAACGCACCTCCCTGCTTACGGCACAACGGCAGGGGCGACCGACAGGTTCCCTTCTCCGGCAGTTCCGCCAGCCGCCTCGTCTCCTTCCCAAGCCTGCCTGCCGCGCTAGCTGTCTCCTCGAAAGGAAGATCGGCATGGCGGTCTATGTCTGAGGGTGGTGAGCTTCATCTTCGCGGCGCTGGCCTTCGTGCCGGCCGGCGCGCATGTCTTTGCGATGTTCAACAAGCTTAGGCTCGACGGCACCAGCTACCTTGCCGCCCAGCGCGCCTATGACGGCTGGAGCCTGTTCGGTATCGTCGTGCTGGGAGCGCTTCTCTCGACCGCAGCACTTGCGGTGCTGCTCTACCGTTCGGGCGGCGCCTTCGGCCTCGTCGCCCTCGCCTTCATCGCCATCGGCGCCACGCAGTTCGCTTTCTGGACGTTTACGTTCCCAGTCAACCGGGCGACCCACAACTGGACCATGCTGCCCGACAATTGGGAGATGCTGCGGCGGCAGTGGGAATATTCGCATGCGGCCGCCGCCTGCCTCAATGCGCTGGCGCTGCTTTTGCTGTTCCTTTCGGCGCTGCGCCGCGTCGGGTGATTTTTACCCGTCACGTGAAAACCGATTGCAAAATGCAATCTGTTTTGTATCCTTGGTGAACAAGGAGACCCCAATGGGAAGGATCATCTATTCCATGCTGATGTCGCTGGACGGCTACATTGCCGGGCCGGACGGAAACATCGACTTGCCGGTGCCCGAAGAGGAATTGCACCAGCATTTCAACGACGAGATGAGACAGACCTCGATCATGCTCTGCGGACGGCGGCTGTATGAGGCGATGCGCTTCTGGGACAGCCCGGACCGCGAGACCGGCGCCGAAGTCGAGCGGGATTTTGCCCGCGCCTGGCGAGAAACGCCGAAGATCGTGTTTTCGACGACGCTGCGGGACGTTGGCCCGAACGCCCGGCTGGCGAGCGGTGACGCCGAGACCGTGGCCAGGGATCTCAAGGCGGAGACGGATGGCCAGATCGTCGTCGGCGGCGCCGAACTTGCCGCGCATCTGGCACGATCGAGCCTCATCGACGAGTACCGGCTCTACATGCATCCGGTCGTGCTCGGCGGCGGCAAGCCGTACTTCCACGCCGGCCTGTCGCTTAAGCTGACGCCGCTTGGCACGGAAAGCCTTTCCCAAGGCGTGACGCTGCTGCGTTACGCACCAGCCTGAGCGTCAACGGCGCTTGCCTCAGGCCAGCCATTCCCGGATCGCCGGGCGGGCCAGGACCTCACGCATGCGCCCTTCGGCGTCGGCGACCGCAGGCGTCATCGGCGCGCGGGTGGGGCCGCAGTCGACGCCGATGACGCGGAAGGCCGCCTTCATGCCGGGCAGCACGCCGGTTTCCATCAGCGCCTCGACAAAGTCCTGCGATACCATCTGCAAGGCGCGGGTACGGACAAGGTCGCCGGCGCGCACCGCCTGGTCCACCGCGACGTAGAGCCGCCCCAGCAGATTGTAGGTAGTGCCGATGCCGCCCTCAGTGCCGAGCATTCCGGCGGCAGCATAGATCTCGTCAAAACCGTAATAGAACAGCTTTCGCGGCTGCCGCTTGCGCAGCAGCGAATATTTGAACAGATCGGTGGAGGTGTATTTGATACCGACGACATTGGCGAGATCGAGCAGCCGCACCAAGAGCGCCAGCGGCAGCGGCCGGCCGGTGCGCAAGGGGATCTCGTAGACGATCAGCGGCAGGCCGGTGGCACCGGCCAAGGCCTGGTAGTAGCCAAACACTTCCTCGTCGGAGAACGGGTAGGAATGCGGCGGCAGCGCCGACAGCGCGTGGTAGCCCAGCTTCTCGGCCTGCCGCGCCAGGCGAACGGAATCGCGCAGATTGGGCATGCCGACATGGGCGATCAGCGTTGTGCCACTTGGCTTGGCGTTCTCGGCGACCAGTTCCTGCTGGGCCAGCAGTTCGTCGACCGTCAGCAGGCCGGACTCGCCGCTGCTGCCGCCGACATAGAGCCCGGCCAGCCCCTGGCGCAGCACATAGTCGTTGATGTTGCGCTGGCGCTGCGGATCGAACTCGCCCGCGTCGCTGAGGCCGGTCATCAAGGCGGCATACATGCCCGCCAATTCTCTCTTCATTCTGGGATCCTCGGTGCTTTCAGGATTTTGCAGGAGATATCGGAGCCTGGTCCAGTGATTCCGGTTCCGGCTCTATCGTCTTGTTTCAGTGTAACCTTTTCCGGCAGCTGGCTGCGGTTCAGAGGCATCGCCTAGGCCTCCCCGGCATGGTGGCAGGTGACAAGGTGCTGGCCGGAGATGGATGCGCCGAAGTCGCGCGGCTCGGGTGCCACCTTGGCGCAGATCTCGGTCGCCTTCGGGCAGCGCGGATGGAAATGGCAGCCGGAAGGCGGCTTCGACGGATCGGGCACGCTACCGCCAAGCACGATCCGCCGGCGCGGGCCGCCGGCCTTCGGATCGGGCACCGGGATCGCCGACAAAAGTGCCCGCGTATAGGGATGCAGCGGCGTGCCGAATACCGAAGCCGTGGTGCCGGTCTCGACGATGCGGCCGAGATACATCACCGCGACGCGGTCGCTGAGATAGCGGATCATCGACAGATCGTGGCCGATGAACAGATAGGTCAAGCCAAGCCGCGCCTTCAGATCGTCGAGCAGGTTGACGATCTGCGCCTGGATGGAGACATCGAGCGCCGAGATCGGTTCGTCGGCGATGATGAATTTCGGGCTCCCGGCGAGCGCGCGGGCGATGCCGACGCGCTGGCGCTGGCCGCCGGAGAGCTCGAACGGATAGCGGTCGCGCAACGCCTCGCGCAAACCCACCAGCGCCAGCAGGTCGCTAACGCGCGCCTCGCGCGAGGCGCGGGTGCCGATCTTCTGGGCGCGCAAGCCCTCACCGATGATGCGGCCGACGGTCATGCGCGGATTGAGCGAACCGAACGGATTCTGGAACACCATCTGCATGTCGCGCCGGCGCTCTTTCAGCCGCTCGGACGTTGCATCGGCATAGTCCCGGCCCTCGAACAGGATCTCACCTTCGCTCGGACGTTCGAGGCCAAGCACGGCGCGGCCGGTCGTCGACTTGCCGCAGCCGCTTTCGCCGACCAGTGCCAGCGTCTCGCCGCGCAGCACCTCAAAGCTGACGCCGTCGACGGCGCGCACCGCGCCGACCTGACGGCGGAGCACGCCGCGGCGGATCGGGAAATGCACCTTCAGGCCGGCGACGGTGAGCAGCGGCTCATTTGGCGCGGCGCCGGATGCCCGTGCGGTCGCCATGACTGATTCCGGGGCGCGCGGAAAACCTTGCAACTCGCGCCAGCGCCAGCAGGCGGCGGCGTGGCCTGATACGACCGGCTCCAGCACCGGCTTTGCCTCGCGGCAGCGGGCGACGGCATGATCGCAGCGCGGCGCGAAGGCGCAGAAGGTCGGCGCCAACGTGACGTTGGGCGGCGCGCCCTTGATCGGCACCAGCCTGGTGTTTGCCGCCGTCAGCGACGGGATCGAGTTGAGCAGGCCGATCGTATAGGGATGGGTGGGTGCTGCGAACAGCCGCTCCACCGGTGCGGTCTCGACGAGACTGCCGGCATACATCACCGCCACGCGCTCGACGAAGCCGGCGACGAGGCTGAGGTCGTGACTGATCCAGATGATCGCCATGCCGAGCTCTTTCTGCAGGCGGGCGACCAGCTCGACGATCTGCGCCTGGATGGTGACGTCGAGCGCCGTCGTCGGCTCGTCGGCGATCAGGATCGAGGGCTTGCAGACCAGCGCCATGGCAATGCCGATGCGCTGCAATTGCCCGCCTGAGAACTGGTGTGGAAAGGCCTGCATGCGCTGCGCCGCATTGGCGATGCCGACGAGGTCCAGCATGTCGAGCGCCTGGTGCTCGGCTTGTTTTTCGCTGAGGCGTTGGTGCTCACGCAGCGCCTCGGTCAGTTGCAGGCCTATGGTCAGCACCGGGTTCAGCGACGACATCGGATCCTGGAAGATCATTGCGATGTCGCGGCCGCGGATTTGGCGCAGCTCGCTGTCCGGCATGGCGAGCAGGTCGCTGCCGCGAAACAGCGCGCGGCCTGATGTCACCCGGCCCGGCGGCTTGCGGATCAGGCCCATCAGCGTCTGCACGGTGACCGACTTGCCGGAGCCGCTCTCGCCGACGATCGCCAGCGACTCGCCCTCGGCGAGCTGGAACGAGACGTCGTTGACGGCATAGACCGCGCGGCCTTCGGGACCGAAGGCGACGCTCAGCCCTTGCACGTCGAGCAATGGCCCCTGCCGGGCCGCTTCCACCTTGTCACGCGCAAGCGTATCGGCGTGCATCATTTGCCGCCTCCGCCGATGATATGCTGCGGGTCGAGCGCATCGCGCAGGCCGTCGCCGACGAAGTTGATGCTGAGCACGGCAATGGCGATCATGGCGCCGGGCGGGATCCACATCCAGGGCTGGCTCTCCAGGATCGACAAAGTGCGGGCGTCGCGCAGCATGTTGCCCCAGCTGGCGGCCGGCGCCTGGGCGCCGAGGCCAAGGAAGGACAGCGATGCCTCGAGCAGGATGACGGTCGCGACGTCGAGGGTTATCGCCACCAGGATCGGGCTCAGCACATTGGGCAATATGTGCTCGAGAATGATGACCGATGGCGAGGTGCCGAGTGAGCGCGCGGCGAGGATGAATTCCTGGTTGCGCAGCGAAAGGATCTCGCCGCGTGTCAGCCGGGCGATGGAGGGCCAGCTGAGAAGGCCGATCACCAGCATGGTGTTGACGATGCTGGGACCGACCACGGCGACGAAGGCGATGATGATGACCAGGCGCGGAAAGGTCAGCACCATGTCGATCAGGCCCATCAGGAAGAGGTCGACCTTGCCGCCGAAATAGCCGGCGACGGCGCCGACGAAGATGCCTATGGCAGCCGAGATCGCCACGGCGATAAAGCCCACCGACAGCGAGATGCGGCCGCCATAGAGGATGCGGGCGAAGATATCGCGCCCGGTGCCGTCGGTGCCGAGCCAATGGACGCCGCCCGGCGGCTGGTTGCGACCCCTGAGGTCGATGTCGTTCGGCCCGTAATGGGCGATCAGCGGCGCGAATATGCAGGCGAGCACGATGATGGTGAGCACCACCAGCCCGACCGTTGCCAGCCGGTGGTGCAGGAAGCGGCGCGCCGCCTCGCCCCACAGGCCACGCGAGGCGCCTGCCGCAATGCCGGCGTCGATGGCGGCGTCAGTCATAGCTCACCCTCGGGTCGAGCACGCTGTAGGCGAGATCGGTCGCAAGGTTGGCCAGCATGACGATGATGGCGGTGATCAGCACGTAGCCCATGATCACCGGGCTGTCGCGGTTGACCACCGCGTCGATGAACATCAGGCCGATGCCCGGCCACTGGAAGATGGTCTCGATCACCACCGAGCCGCCGAACAAAGTCGGCAACGCCAGGCCAAAGACGGTGACCAGCGGGATCAGCGCGTTGCGCAGGCCGTGGCGCAGCACGATAGTGCTGGGCTTGAGCCCCTTGGCCCTGGCGGTGCGCATATAGCTCTGGTTCAGCACTTCGAGCATGCCGGCACGCGCATAGCGCATGAAGATCGCGGCGCGGAACAGAGCAAGTGCTGCCGCCGGCAAGATCAGGTGCCTGAGATTGTCGGCCAGCGAAAAGCTGTCGCCCGCGGTCGAGATGCCCGATGAGGGCAGCCAGCGCAATTCCAGCGCAAAGACATAGACCAAGAGCAGGCCCATGAAGAAGTCCGGGATCGAGACGCCGACGAAGCCGCCCAACGTCAGCGCATAGTCGGTCAGCCTGTATTGCCGGAGCGCCGAGATGACGCCGAGCGTGGTGCCGATGACGAAGGCGGCAAGCAGCGCCACGCCCATCAGCTCCAGCGTCATCGGCAGCCGTTCGCCGATGATCGCGGCGACGCTGCGGCCATTGACGAAGGAGCGTCCGAGATTGCGGTGCAGGATCTGGCCGATCCAGTTGAGGTACTGGATGTAGAGCGGCTGGTCGAGGCCGAGCTCGCCGCGCCGCATGGCGATCAGCTCCTCGCTCGACGGCGCCTCGGCGGTGATCATCGCCAGCACCGCATCGCCCGGCATGGCGTGGGCGATGGCAAAGACGATGATCGTGACCCCGAACAGCACCGGCACGCCGAGCAGGAGCTTGCGCAAGAGATAGCTGAGCACCGGCCTCTCCTATGCCAAGCGCGAGTGTTGAAAGCGGGGAATCATGGGGCTCCGCTGGGCCGGAGCCCCATGCAGTCGAGGGTGTTTTGGCGGCGATCTACTTGGCCACTTCCCACTTCTCGACTTCGTTGTAGACGGCGTGGTTGAAGATCACGAGCGGCTGTTCCTTGAAGTGTTGGGCAAGGCCGACGATGCGGTTGTTGAAGGCGAGCGGCCGCACCTCGTTCCACAGCCAGGCCTTGGGCAATTCCTTGTTGAGGATGCGCGAGGCTTCCTGGTACGCCTCGGCGCGCACCTCACGATCCGCCGACTCCAGCCCCTGGTTGAACAGCTCGTCGAGCTTCGGGTTGCAGTAGCCGAAGCCCAGCGGCTTGGCGCCGCAGACGACCAGCGGCGAGCCGAGCGAGGGATCGAGCCCCATGCCGTTGGCGAAGAAGCCCATCTGGAAAGTGCCGTCGGCATAGACCTGGTTGATGGCTGCCGGATCGAGCAGGCGCGGCTGGATGTTGACGCCGACGGCGGCCAGATAGCTCTGGATGGCGGTGACGGTGTCGACGTTCATCTGGTCGGAATAATAGTAGATGAAATCGACCGGCTGGCTGCCGTCCCAGCCCGCTTCGGCAAGCAGTTGCTTGGCCTTGTCGGGATTGTAGTCATAGGGCTCGAGGTCCTTGGCGCGCGCCCAGTCCTGCGGGAACAGCGTGTTCGACAATTCGCCGGCGCCCTGCTTGACCGTCTCGATGATCGCCTTGCGGTCGATCGCGTAGAGCATCGCCTGACGCACCTTGGCATCGGCGAAGCGCTTGTCGGCCAGGTTGAACTGCAGATAGGTCGGCAGGCCGGCGGAGAATTTCGGCAACACCGTCAGATAGTCGAGCTTCTGCAGCCGGGTGAGTTCGGAGATCGGCACGCCGCCGCCCTCATAGGACATGGCGTCGACCTCTTTCGTCTCCAGCGCGGCGATGATCGGCGGCACGTCCTTGTAGATCTGGTAGATGATGCGGTCGAGCTTGGGCGCGCCGAGGAAATAGTCGGGATTGCGGTCGACCTCGACATACTGGTCGCTCTCGTATTTCTTCCAGATGAACGGGCCGGTGCCGACGCGGTTGACCCAGAAGGCATTGCCCTTGATGTCCTGCGGAGCGACCTTGCCCAGAATGTGTTCGGGAAAGATGCTGATGGCGATAAGCTGCAACTGGACCCAGAGCGGCTTGGCGCTGTCGAGCTCGACCTGGACGGTCATATCGTCAAGTGCTTTCACCCCTGCAAGCGAGGAGGCCGAGCCATCCTGAAACGCCTTGTATCCGGCCACCGCGCCAAGCTTCTGCGACCAAGGCGAGCCGACCTTGGGGTTGGCGTAGAGGTTGAGGCTGAACATCACGTCCTTGGCGGTGAAGGCCGTGCCGTCATGCCATTTGACGCCCTGGCGCAGGTTGAAGATGTAGGTCTTGCCGCCGTCGGGCGTCTTCCAGCTTTCGGCCAGGATCGGCTGCACGTCGTCGCCGGTCCATTTGATGTGGACGAGGCCCTGCAGCACCGTCTCGTCGAGCCGGTGGCCGCAAGTGGTGTGCAGCGTGCCCATCTCGATGCAGCCGGTGCGCATGGCCGAACGGAACGTGCCGCCATCCGCCTTGGCGGCACCGGCGGCAAACATCATGGCCAAAGCCGGCACAAGGCTCATCAACAATCGTCTCATGGAATTCTCCTCCCGTTGTTTTCCGGCGGCCGAAATCGGGGGCATGCCCCTGCTCCGGGCTTGCTCCCGCGCCAGCCTCGCCTGTCGCGCCGGCCGCCGCGCCATCAGCCAGCAGCGGCCCTCCAACCCTTCGGTCGCGCAAGTCCTCACTTGCGACGACTGGTATACTAGCTTAAAAGGTAGACCATGCACAATATGCCGGTACGAAAAAAATTGTCGGACGAGGTTCGCCTGCGCCTGGAGGAGATGATCCGCGACGAGGTCTATCCGGTCGGCGGATCGCTGCCGTCCGAGCGCGAACTGATGACGATGTTCGACGTCGGCCGCCCCTCGGTGCGCGAGGCGCTGTTCGCGCTGGAGAAGATGGGGCTGGTGCGCATCAACAGCGGCGAGAAGCCGAAGGTGACGCGGCCGACGCCGCGCAGCATGCTGGAGCAGCTGACCGGAACGGCGCATCTGTTGATGGACCAGCCCGACGGCATCGGCCATTTCGAGCAGTTGCGCCTGTTCCTCGAAGTCTCGATCGCGCGCCATGCCGCCGAGGTGGCGACATCAGCGCAGATTGCGGCACTCGCTGCCGCACTTGCCGAGAACGAGCGCGCCATTCCCCGCGCCCGCGCCTTCGCCGTAACCGACGTCGCCTTCCACCGCGTGCTGACCGAGATCCCCGGCAATCCGATCTTCCTCGCCGCGCATGAGGCGCTGGTGGAATGGCTGATCAACCAGCGCATCCACATGGCCAACACAGAGGTCGAGAACCGCCGGAGTTTCGCCGGCCACCAGGCGGTGTTCGAGGCGATCGAGCGTCACGACCCGGAAGCGGCGGGACGAGCAATGCGCGAGCATCTGGAAAACGCCCGGCGCAAGTTCAATGCGGGCGCGTCGAAACAGGACTAGGCTGAATCGACATTCACCGCATCCATAGCATTGCGCAAGCGAGTTGGACGAAACTGAGGAAGCATAGGGCACGCCGGTCGTATCGAGTGGCTATGCGTCTGAAGTGCTTGAGCTTGTTGAAG
>NZ_JBJACT010000028.1:0-107866 GCF_044778005.1 Mesorhizobium sp. IMUNJ 23033 | reverse complement strand
CGCCATTGTCGCCGATATGGGAGCTGAGGCCGTCATCCCCTGCAACCCGACCCGAAAGATCCTGATACCCTACGACTTCGAAGCCTATAAGGCGCGCAACCTGATCGAACGCTGCTTCAACAAGCTCAAGCACTTCAGACGCATAGCCACTCGATACGACCGGCGTGCCCTATGCTTCCTCAGTTTCGTCCAACTCGCTTGCGCAATGCTATGGATGCGGTGAATGTCGATTCAGCCTAGTGCGCTCGTAGAGCAGCCAGTGCGCGATCAGATCGAGAAGCTCGCACCGTCAGTCGAGCACGACCACGGCTTCCACCTCGAACAGCATCGGGTCGATTGCAAGCTTGGGAACGGGAACCAGAGTCTGCGCCGGCAGCGCCTCACCGAACATTTCCTTGACGCTCTTGGTCAGCACCTCAAGCTTGGACATGTCGTGATCGACAACGAAGACCGTGAGCTTGGCGACCTGATTGGGTTTCGCGCCGATACCCTCGAGCGCGGCGCTCAGGTTCGCATAGGCCTGTTTCACCTGGACAGCGAAGTCGGGCGACAGGCCTCCCGTGGCGTCCTGGCCGCCCTGCCCGGAAATGTAGGCCACCCTGGCGCCGGGCGGCGTAATCACCGCCGTGCTGTAGCCATTCGGCGATGGGTCGTAGAGGGTCTTCGGATTGACGATGGTCAGCTTGTTCTCAGTCGCCGTCGCTGCTGTGGGGATTGATATGTTCATGATGATTAGCCCTCCGATAAGCAGATGCTTGCGTGACATGATTTTCTCTTGGCCTCCGGGCTGCGAGCGACCCTCGCGACCGGAATGATTGCACTTTAACCATATCAGCCATAGGGTGACTCATACGATGTACGAGTCATCGTATGGTACAACGTACTAGTCAAGTGGTCAGCATCGACATTCCTGACGGTGACTGCCAAAATCGAAGTTCGGCGAGAGAGGAAAATGATGGCAGCCAAACGCAGCGACGCCGGGAGCAAGCGGCCAAGGGCGGCGCCCCAACCCGCGCAGGAGGTGCCTGCTGAATCGCCTCTCTCCCGGGACCGTATCGTAGCGACCGCGCTGGAACTTCTGGACGCCGAAGGCCTCGACGGATTGACGATGCGCCGGCTGGCCGATCGCCTCGGCTCGGGCGCGATGAGCCTGTATTGGCACGTCGACAACAAGGAGGAGGTCTTTGATCTGGCGCTCGACTCGGTGCTCGAATATCGCGGACCACCGCAAATGGTTGAGTCTCAAGACTGGCGCGCAGATGTCGTTCATATGCTCGAAGACTGGCGCACCAGCATGCTGCGCCACCCTTGGTCGGCATCGCTGTTGCCGCGCCGGGCCCTCGGCCCGAACATCCTCGGTCGCCTGGAATTGCTGAGCAAGACCTTGTCGACAGCCGGTGTAGCGGACGCAGATCTGAACGTCGCGATATGGTCGCTCTGGAACTATGTGATGGGCGCCACCATCACTCGGGGGAGCTTCGACCTCTCGGACGACGACAGGGCCGCCGCGCAGCAGCGCCTTACCAGCGAACGCTACCCGACGATCGAACGCTCCCGCCTGCTGTTGGATGACGATTGGGACGGCGCTTTCCGGAAAGGTCTCGACTTCCTGCTCGATGGCCTCGCTCCAAGATAAGAACTTGGTTGCAACATCAGATAAGCCCTCTCCCGCAAACGACCCTATCCTGCGCCCTCAACACCGAAATTTCAGCTGAACCATCATCAAGGCCATCCAGAAATGACCGCCTCGCCTCCCTTTCTCGGCTTCCCCGATCGCCTCGCCGATGGTCGCACGCCCCGTGCGGTGATCTTTGGAGCCGGTCATGGTAGCACCTATCCCGGCAAGGACAGCAGCGGCCATGCCTTGGCCGCCGACGCCATCCGCGCTGCGAGCCAGGACGATGCCGCGCTCGTCGAGCACTGGGATTTCGATCTCGGCGGCCCGCTGTTCGAGGGCCAGCCGGTCTGTTGCGTCGACGCCGGCGACATCGCGACCACCATGCATGACAATGCCGGCAACCGGGCCCGGATCGAGGCGAACACGCGCGATATCCTGGCATTGCCGGCCGTGCCGATCCTGCTCGGCGGCGATGATTCCGTGGTCATTCCCTTCCTTGCCGGCTTTGCGGATCACGGGCCGGTCTGGATCCTGCAGGTCGACGCCCATATCGACTGGCGCGACGAGGTGCATGGCGAACGTTATGGCTATTCGAGCCCGATGCGCCGGGCGAGTGAGATGGCGCATGTCGCCGGGATCGTCCAGGTGGGCCTGCGTAGCGTCGGCAGCGCGCGCCTCGCCGAAATCGAAGCGGCGCGGCGCTATGGCAGCCGTTTCGTGACCGCCCGCGAGGTTCACGCCCAGGGCGTCGAAGCCACTCTCAAGCATATTCCGGAAGGAGCGCGGGTCGTCGTCACCCTCGACTGCGACGGCCTCGATCCCGGCATCATGCCGGGCGTGGCGGCGCGAACACCTGGCGGCCTCACCTACACGCAGGTGATCGACCTGATCGCGGGCCTCGGCAAACGGGCCAGGATCGCAGGATTCGACCTTGTCGAGCTTTATCCGCCCGCCGACATTGACGGCCTGTCGGCCCTGACCGCCGCGCGGCTTCTCGTCAATGCGATCGGCACCATCGTCCGGCAGGTTTGAAACCCGGCTTACCTCGCCTCTATGCCGCTTTGAAGCCTGCTCGAGCGTCCATGTATGCTGACGGACTGGGCTCGCTTTTCATCATCGTTTCTCGCCAGGTCTCCTGCTCGGCGTTTATCAGAGCCAATTCCCAAACACAGGCCACAACAGGTCTCGTTACCGTATCCATCGGTTCGGTGGCGGAATACAGCTTCCGATAGATATGCTGACAAAGCACCGAACCTTGTATCCACCAGTGAGCCGAGATGGAAACGCCCAGCTCGCCAGGATGAATGATCACAAAGCCCATGCCATTGTCATCGCCCTCGTCCGCCACACGCGGCAGAACGTCCTGTCGCACGAATGACTGCGCCAGGGTCGCCATGGGCCCGTCGACTTCCTTGTTGTCTGCGACGAGGCCATAGACTTTGAGCTTGAGGCCGCCAATGTCCCATTGGCCCAAATTTGAAACACCACGTGGACGGTAGATCTCGATCGTTTTGGAATTCATTGGGCTCACTCCGACCAGCCGTTGTGCGCGACGCTACAGCAGACGTACCTGGTAGCTCAGAACACGCTTCGCGGCAGGCTCGATCAGCATCACGCCGGGTTTGTCGGTGAATTCACCATCGAAATCCACCGGGCTCGCAAGGCCATGCCAGGGTTCGATGCAAAGGAACGGCGCGCCGCCGGGTTTGGACCAGATACCTAATTCCCGAAACCCTTGCCACGACATCTCGATCGCCGGCCCGCGGTCGGCGGCGTAGCGCACGCTGGTGCTGGCAGGCCGATCCAGGATGACGGCGTCGTCTTCAAACAGCCGTTCCGACAGGGCGAGGCTCTTGCCTTCGATGGGCGTGGGCTGCGGCTTTGGCAGCAGAAGGCCATCCTTCAGCCGGCGGATCGGCGCCGGCTCATTGTCGGCAAAGGCCAACTGGTAGGCTTCCTTCGACAGACCCGGCAGCAACGGCCAATTGAATGCCGGGTGCGCCCCGATCGATGCTGGCAGCGTCTCGTCGCCGGTGTTGGTGATCTCAAACGCAACGCCGACTTGCCGCTGGCCCAGGCTGTAGCTGACCGCGAGGCGAAAGGCGAACGGGTAGTGGGCACGGGTATCGGCATCGTCGGTCAAAACCAGCGTGCATGACCGAGGCCCCTGCTCCGCCCACGTGAAGCGTCTGTCGCGGGCGAATCCATGCTGTGTCATCGGATATTTGCGCCCCTGATGGCACAACCGGTCGTCCTTCAGTCGGCCGACGATCGGAAACAGAACCGGTGAATGACGCCGCCAGGCAGAACCGGCCTGCCAAAGAAGCTCGGTTCCCTCCGCATCGCGCAAGGAGACCAGTTCGGCCCCCTGCCCGACGATGGTCGCCGAGATGCCGTCACCGTGAAGCGTCACCTGTTCCATACGTCCTCGCGGGTGGCTGGTGTGGCCCGCAGGCTAGCAAAAGGCCCAGCGTGAACTCAAGAGCGGCGGGCTGCGCCGCAACTCATACATACAGCCGCGACGAGCGCTTTCACGCTACGGGCGAGATCGCGCCCGCTTCAAATGAAAAACCGTGGCCGGAGATTTCCCTCCGGCCACGGCAAGATACGCAGCGTTGCCTGCTACGGTTCCGGACTATTCGCGCTCGCCGGTGAAGTTCAGCAACAGCTGGAAGATGTTGATAAAGTTCAGATAAAGCGAGAAGGCGCCGAACACGGCGAGCTTTTGCCGCGATTCCGCGTCGAAGTTTTCCGCATACTGCTCCTTGATCGTCTGCGTGTCCCAGGCGGTCAGGCCGATGAACACGGCGATGCCGATCACCGAAATCGCGAACTGCAGCGCCGTCGAGCCGAGGAAGAGGTTCACCACGCTGGCGATCACCACGCCGATCAGGCCCATGATCAGGAAGGACGAGAACTGGGTCAGGTCGCGTTTGGTCGTGTAGCCGTAGAGGCTGGTGGCGCCGAACATGGTGGCGGCGATGAAGAAGGTGCGCGCGATGCTGGTCCCGGTGAAGACCAGGAACACGGAAGCCAGCGACAGGCCCATGACGGCGCAGAAGGCCCAGAACATGGCCTGGGCGCTTGCTGCCGACATCGTCTGCATCTTGAACGAGAACAACAGCACGAAGGCGAGCGGCGCCAGCATCACCACCCATTTCAGCGGGGTGGAGAAGATCGGCACGTAGAGAGCGGGCGTCGAGGCCACGGCGAAGGCGATGAGGCCAGTGACGACCAGGCCAAGGCCCATATAGTTGTAGACGCGCAGCATATGCTGGCGCAGGCCCTCGTCGTACACGGCGCCGGCTCGGGCGCCGGCGCCTACGCGATATCCAAGATCGGGGGTATTCATGCTGGTTCTCCTTGGCTGGATCGGATCAGTAAAGCGTCTTGGCGAGTGTCTCGGCGGCGCGGTCGAGGTCGCGGACATCGCTTCGGGCGACGATTGCGTAGGCGACATCGCCGATCTGGAAATAGGCTGACGAGATATCGCCCGAGGGTGCGACGGCAGGCCTGACCACGTCGAACGTTCCCGGCCTGATGGCAAAGAGCGAGATCAGCCCAAGCTCCCCGGCTTCGACGATCATTTCGACGCTCGGGCCGAACTGTGACGGATAGACCTGTACGTCGCGGACCTTCCATTCCTTCGGCAGCGACGGCATGACGATCGCCGTGGCGGCGCGGATCTCGTCGCTGTCGTAATTCGGCGCCTCGGTCTGGGATGCCATGGCTTCGCGCATCAGCGTCGTCCGATGCGCCCGGATCGCCTCCTCGAGATAGGCTGGCGGCTGGGTCGAGGCGACGACCTTGGTCACCGGCCCGAGCATGCCGTTCGCCAGCCAGCCCGCGGCGACGAAGACGGCGACCGCCGCCGCCCGCTGCAGCACGCCGAGCACACGGCCCCGTGCGAGTCCCCTCTCCAGCCGCCGGGCGGCATCGGCCGTTGCCGGCCGCGCCATGCCTTTTGAACCGGCAAGCGCCACCCGCAGTTCGTCGCGTGTCCTGAGGTCGGACATCACCCGCGCCGCCGTTTCGGGACGCGCGGACAGAAACGCCTCGACCTCGATGCGACGGGCAACGTCCAGCTGGTCGTCGACATAAGCGTCAAGCTCGGCGTCGGTCACGGGATCCAGCACTGTGGTCATGGCTCGCCTCTCACGATCCGGAGATGATTTTTGGCGCGCGCCGGCGCATTGTCTTCCATCTCGCGCAGCGTCGCGCGTGCCCGGCCGATGCGTGACATCAGCGTTCCCAGCGGCACGCCGCTGGCCTTGGCCGCCTGCTCGTAGGTAAGCCCCTCGATGGCGACGAGATGCAGCGCCGAGCGCTGCTCGTCCGGCAGCGTGAAAAAGGCTTCACGTATCTGCGCCAGGCGAACGGAATGCTCCTGCGGAGCCTGTGTGCTTCTGTCGGCAAGCTGCCCCGCCTGCCCGAGCCTCGCCGCTTCGGACCGGCGCGACCGCAAGCGGTCGATGAAGGCATTGTGGACGATCGACAGCAGCCACGCGCGCAAATTGCCGCCGGCGCGGAAAGTGCCGCGCCGCTCATAGGCCCGCACCAGCGCGTCATGCACCAGATCCTCGGCCTCAGTGCTGTCGCGGCTCAGCGAGTGCGCGTAGCGACGCAGGGAACCCAGCTGCCCTACGATATCGAAGCGTGGCATCGACCGTTTCATGCCCTGTTTACGGAGCACGGTAAGGTTTTAATCCCGCCTGTGTCGAATTTTTTTGCCGTCGCCTTTCGGACGGGACTACCGATGAAGCCTGCTGAAAGCGCTCAGGCTTCGCTCAAGGCCTTTCGCCGCGCCGCAGCCTGCCCTCGATCATGGCGATGACCGGCAAGAGGTCGGCGACGCCATTGACGACATAGTGCGCGCCGGCGGCGCTGAGTCTGGCGATTGCCTCGACACGTTTTTTCCTGAACACGTCCGGCGCCAGCGCCTGCGTCTCCGCCAGCGTGTGGCCGAAGACATTGCCGGTCACGGCGACGCCGACCGTCCAGGCACCGGCGTTGGTCCCTTCGGCGATGCCGACTTCGGTGTCGTCGACCTTGACACTCAGCCATGGCGGATAGACGCCAAGCTCGGTCAGCGCCTTCCACAGCATGAACGGCGTCGGCCTGCCGTCGGGCGTATCGCCGGTGCAGACCAGGCAATCGGGCGAGAACCCCTGCCCGGCCGCCACCGGCAGGATCTCGGCCATGATGTCGCGCGTATAGCCGGTGGTCGAGCCGATCTTGAGACCGCGCGCCCGCAACGCCGACACGACATCGGCAACGCCGGGGATGACATCCGAAAACCGCGCCGCGACCGCCCGGCTCTTCGGCACGAACACATCATAGACCGCATCGATGTCGGCGTCCGTCGGCGCATGGCCGCGCTGTTTCGCCCAGGCCGCCGCGACTCTGGGCAGCGCCATCAGCGCCGCGATATGCGGGCGCTTGGCCACGCCCATCGGCCCGCGTGCCTCATCGACGCTGATCGCCACGCCGAACTCTGCAAAAGCCTCGACGAACACGCCCATCGGCGCCAGCGACCCGTGGTCGACGACGGTGCCGGCCCAGTCGAACACCACGGCGCGGAGCAGGCCCTCAGTGGCCATCATACGATCTTCCCATCATGCGATCTTCATTGTCTGGGACGTGGTTGCGCCGAACAGCTCGTCGATCACCTCTTCGGCAATGGCAAAAGAGGTGCTGGCGCCTGTGCCGCTGGTGATCATCACCAGCCGCACATCCTCATGCGGCGCGTCGGCGAACATGGTACGGTCGGACGCCGAGGAATAGATGCCGGTCCAGCGCTCGAGCACGCACGGAACCGGTCCGCCGAACACGGCTCTGAACTCCTCGAGGATGATCTCGTCGACCCGCTCCGAAGCGAACGGATCGGGCGTTGTCGCATAGTGATGGGAATCGCCGACCACCAGCGTGCCGTCGGCGCCCTGCACCACGATCAGATGCACGCCATTGTCGAGCGCATCGCGCTGGTCGGCTTCCAACCGGCGCCGCAAGGCGACCGCCTCCGGCAAGGCGGCATAGCCGGCATAGCGCGCAAGCCCGAGGTCGGACATCACCGATACCGGCAGCCTGAAACCGGGATCGGCAAGCCGCATCATCTGCAGCTTGCAGCGCGTGACGGCATAGTGTGCGATGCGGTCGGGATAGAGCGTCGCCAGGTCGTCGCCCGGACAAACGATCACCTTGCCGGCCTGCACGATGCCGCGGCTGGTTTCGATATAAGGCGGCTCGACCCGGCGAACCGCCGTTTCGCGGCGGAACTCGACGCCGTGCCGTTCGGCGAGAAAGGCCGCGAGAAGCGGGATCGCCTGGCGCGATTCGACACGCACCTCGTGCGGGCTCCACAGGGCGCCGGCAAATTCCTGTCCGGCTAAACCGGGATAGTCGCGGTTGAGCGCATCGGCTTCGAGCAGCTTGCAGCCTTCGCCCATCTCTGTTTGCAGGAAGGACTCGACCACCGCTCGCGCTTCCGGACGGCGGGCAACGACGACGGCGCCGCGCTGGATGATGTCGATGCCGGCAGGTCCTGCCACCTCCAGCCAGATATCGCGGGACCGCATCGCCCGCCGCCAGACCTGGCCGCGCTCCTGGCCGCTGACGGTGATAAAACCTAAATTGCGCACCGAGGCGCCATTGGCCCGCGCGTCGCGATCGATGACGACGACCGAAAGGCCACGGCGAACGGCGGCGAGCGCATGCGCCAGGCCGACAATGCCGGCGCCGACAATGGCGAGGTCGAATTTTTGTTGCCGGCTCATCATCGTCTCACGCCGTCATTCTCGCGCTTGTCCCGGAAATGGCTATTCAAACTACGTCGATGTGACAGGAACGTGTAGGGCACGTTTCGCATCTTGGCGCCGAGGCTTTTCAGCCTGCCGCATAGGAAACCGCTGGCGAAGCCCGGCCGATTTGCGTATCACTCCGCCGCCATTGGAGCCATGTCGATGTTCGAAACCCTGCAGCCCGCCCCTGCCGACAAGATACTTGCCCTGATCGGCCTCTATCGCGCCGACCCGCGCCCGGACAAGGTCGACCTCGGCGTTGGTGTCTACAAGGACCGCGACGGCAAGACGCCGGTCATGCGCGCCGTGCGCGAGGCCGAAAAGCGGCTGCTCAACAGCCAGGACACCAAGACCTATCTCGGCCTTGCCGGCGACACCGGGTTCAACACGGCGATGGCCAGGCTGGCCTTTGGCGAGGCAGTCGACTTCTCGCGCATTCGCGCCGCGCAAGCGCCCGGCGGGTCCGGCGCGCTGCGGCTTGTGGCCGAACTTTTGAAGCGCACCCGCGCCGACGCCACCATCTGGCTGTCGGACCCGACCTGGCCGAACCACATGCCGGTGATGCGTGCCGCCGGCCTGCAGATCCGCGAATACCCCTATTTCGACGCCGCCTCGGGCGCGGTTCGCTTCGATGACATGCTGGCGGCATTGCGGACCGCCAAGAGCGGCGACGTGGTGCTGCTGCATGGCTGCTGCCACAATCCTACCGGTGCCAATCTCGATGCGGCGCAATGGGCCGGAGTGACCGAACTTGTCGTCAAGCGCGGCCTGTTGCCCTTTGTCGACATTGCCTATCAGGGCTTTGGCGAAGGGCTCGACGCCGACGCCGGCGGTCTGCGCCTGCTCGCCGCAAAAGTCCCTGAAATGGTCGTCGCCTCGAGCTGTTCGAAAAACTTTGCCGTCTACCGCGACCGCGTCGGCGCGGCGATGATCCTGGCCAAGGATGGCGCCCAGGCCGATGTGGCGATGAGCCAGATGCTGTCGGCGGCGCGCGCCATCTATTCGATGCCGCCGGACCATGGCGCCGCGGCGGTGCGGATGGTTCTGGAAGATGCCGCGCTGCGCGCCGACTGGGAAGCGGAGCTCGAGGAGATGCGCCTGCGCATGCTGAGGCTGCGCGTCGCGTTCGCCGAGGCGCTGCACCGGCAGTCCAATTCCGACCGCTTCGATTTCGTCGCCAGCCATCGCGGCATGTTTTCGCGGCTTGGCCTGACCGAGGCGCAGGTCGAGCGCCTGCGCGCCGAGTATGGCGTCTACATGGTCGGCGACAGCCGCATCAATGTCGCCGGCCTGCCGGAAGACGGCATGGACAAGCTCGCCAAGGCGATCGTCTCGGTGCTCGACTAGCCCAGTCGACCTCTCGGGATCGGCTGGTTCCGCACCGGCACCTGTGGACAATGCCCCCTTGCCGACCGACGGCATTGGCCGGCCGGCCGCATGCACGATAGCATCCGGCTGATGAAACCCTCGCAAGACATTTCCCGGCTGATCGAGATCATGGCGGCGCTCAGGGCGCCGAAAACCGGCTGCCCGTGGGATATCGAGCAGGACTTTTCGACCATTGCACCCTACACGATCGAGGAAGCCTACGAGGTGGCGGACGCCATTGCGCGCGGCGACCTGGACGATCTGCGCGAAGAGCTCGGCGATCTCCTGCTGCAGGTCGTCTATCATGCGCAAATGGCGGAAGAATCAGGCGAATTCGCCTTCGGCGACGTCGTCCAGGCCATCACCACGAAAATGATCCGCCGCCATCCGCATGTCTTCGGCGACGAAGAAGCGCGCAGCGCCGGCATGGCCAAGGGCATGTGGGAGAAGATCAAATCGCAGGAGAAAGCCGAGAAGCGAGCTGCCCTCATCGCGCGCGGCCACGATCCGGAAGACCACGGCAAGGGGTTTCTGGACAGTGTGCCGGTCGCCCTGCCCGGCTTGACGCGCGCCTTGAAGCTTCAGGAGAAAGCGGCCCGTGTCGGCTTCGACTGGAGCGAAGCGGCGCCTATCCTCGACAAGATCGAGGAGGAGATCGCCGAGCTGCGCGAGGCTCTCGCCAAGGGCGACGCGGCACCCATCAAGGACGAGTTCGGCGACATGCTGTTTGCCATCGTCAATCTGGGCCGCCACCTCAAGCTTGACGCCGAAGCGGCACTCAGCGGCACCAACGAGAAATTCCGCTCGCGCTTCCACTATGTCGAGCGGGCGCTGGAAGCCTCCGGCAACACACTGGAAAAAGCGACGCTGGAGGAAATGGAAGCGCTCTGGCAACAGGCCAAGAGCACGAAATAATCAGACTTATCCGTTGTTTTTACGGTGCAATCGGCTGTCGATCTCTTGCCGGGCGAAGTGCGTGGCTTTGAGCGAGATGGTCGCGCTGCCATCCTCATTGTCGGTCCGCGAGACGATGTCGCCATTGCGGTAGAGCCAGTCGACGAGGCCGAACTGCGCCGGCTCGATCGTCACCGTGAGCTCCTCCAGTTCGCCCGCCATCCTGGTCTCGATCAGCGCCTTCAGCGCGTCGAGGCCTTCGCCGGTGATGGCGGAAATTGCAATCGGCGGCGCCTTGCTGCCGTCATTACCATCGGCCAGCAGCCTGGCGCGGTTGCCTTCGTCGAGCAGATCGATCTTGTTCCAGACTTCGATGACGCGCTTGGCATCGCCGGCGTCGACGCCGAGGTCGGCCAGGATGCGCTCGACATCCTCGGCCTGCGCGGCCGTGTCGGGGTCGGAGATATCGCGCAGATGGATGACCAGATCGGCCTCGACCACCTCTTCCAACGTTGCCCGGAAGGCCGCGACCAGATGCGTCGGCAGGTCTGAGATGAAGCCGACCGTATCCGAAAGAATGATCGGCGTGCCGTGCGGCAGGCGCACGCGGCGCAGCGTCGGATCGAGCGTGGCGAACAGCATGTCCTCGGCCAGCACCCCTGCCCCGGTCAGCTTGTTGAATAGTGTCGATTTGCCGGCATTGGTGTAGCCGACGATCGCTACCACCGGGAACGGCACCTTCTTGCGCTTGGCGCGGTGCAGGTCGCGAGTGCGGCGCACCGTTTCCAGTTCGTGCTTCAGCTTGATGATCTTGTCCTGCAGGATGCGCCGGTCGGATTCGATCTGCGTTTCGCCGGGACCACCGAGGAAGCCGGCACCACCGCGCTGCCGTTCGAGGTGGGTCCAGCTGCGCACCAGGCGGCCCTTCTGGTAATTGAGATGGGCGAGTTCGACCTGCAGCGTGCCTTCCTTGGTCCGCGCACGCTCGCCAAAGATCTCCAGGATCAACCCGGTGCGATCCAGCACCTTGGCGTTCAGTTCCTTCTCGAGATTGCGCTGCTGCACCGGCGTCAACGGGTGGTCGACGATGACCACTTCAGCGTGACCCTCTTTGACGATCTCGGCGAACTCCTCGACCTTTCCGCTGCCCAGCAAGGTTGCCGGGCGTGGATCGTTGACGGTGGCCACCGCCGTGTGGATCAGATCGAGGTTGATGGCGCGGGCAAGCCCGACCGCTTCGTCGTGGCGGGCCTCGGCCGAACGCGTCAGCCGCGGACGGTTCGACTCATCGTCGCTGCGCTGATGGCGGGTAAGCACAGGCACGATGACAACAGCCCGGGTCGGGCCTTTGGCTTCCGTCCCCGGCTGATGTGCCAATTTTCCGCGGACGCTGCGGTCCGCGTCTTTCTCACGAGCCAATCAGGCGCCCTGGCTTTCCTCGCCATCGAACATCTGAACCGGCTGGCTCGGCATGATCGTGGAAATGGCGTGCTTGTAGACAAGCTGGGAATGGCCGTCTCGACGTAGCAACACACAAAAATTGTCGAACGAAGTGACGACGCCGGTCAGCTTCACGCCGTTGATGAGGAAGATGGTGAGTGGATTTTTGCTCTTGCGAACTGAATTCAGGAACAGGTCCTGAAGGTTTTGCGATCGTTCCGCCATTGTTCTTGTCTTTCGCCGATCCCCTTCGGTTTGCAGCCAATGCGCCAAATTACCGGGCGCATGTCAAGCGCGCAAACACCCTCTTGCCGTCAGTAACGACAAGCAGAACGAGATAAATTGATGTTCATTCCACCTGTGCGGTTATCAGGCTGGACTTTTTTCCGCAATGTCAAAAAAGGCTTGGCGCAACGAAAGTGTTATTGAGCCGGGGTGGCCGTTGGCGATGGGAGCACCGTCAATCGCCACGACCGGCATGGCGATCGTGGTGGCCGAACTAATGAAAGCCTCCCGCGCCGCCTTGGCTTCAGCCACCGAAAAGCCCCGCTCCTCGACCTTCAGGTCGAGCTTGGCGGCGACCTCGAACAGCGTCGTGCGGGTAATGCCGCGCAGGATGCCGTGCTCGGCCGGCCGCGTCACCAGCACCCCATCTCTGGTGACGATCCAGGCGTTGGACGAGCCGCCTTCCTTGACCGTGCCGTCGGTGTCGATGAACCAGGCTTCTTGGGCACCGGCCTCCTTGGCCTTCTGCTTGGCCAGCACGTTGGGCAGCAGGCCGACGGTCTTGATGTCGACCCGGTCCCAACGGTTCTCCGGCACGGTGATCACCTTGATGCCGGTCTCCGCCCTTTTTGCCGCAGCGGCCGGATCGGCTTTCCTGGCGGTCACCACCAGGGACCGCTTGGTACCCGCCGCCGGAAACAGAAAGTCGCGGCTGGCGACGCCGCGCGTCACCTGGACATAGACCAGGCCGTTGACGACTTGGTTGCGGCGCACCACCTCGCGCAGGATGAGCGGCAGCACACCGCGCGTGACGGGCCACTCGATCGACAGCTCGTTCAACGAACGGTCCAGCCGTGCCAGATGGCGCGGCATGTCGACGATGAAGCCGCGCGCCACCTCGCAAACCTCGTAGACGCCGTCGGCGAATTGATATCCGCGATCCTCGATATGCACGACAGCATCGGCATGGGCGACATAGCGCCCGTTCACATAGGCAATACGCGGCATGAGAAACCCTCGAGAAACGTCCCGGCCTTCTTAGGCGATTCCGCTGTGGCCGTAACCGGCAATTGCGTGGTCCAGACCGGCCGGTCTCACGCGTGCCCCGCGGTCAGACGCCGAGCGACTTCAACTTGCGGTGAAGTGCCGAGCGCTCCATGCCGATGAATTCGGCCGTCTTCGAGATGTTGCCGCCGAAGCGGTTGATCTGGGCGATCAGATAGTCCTTCTCGAACTGTTCGCGCGCCTCGCGCAGCGGCAGCGCCATGATGTGCTGGTCGGACTGGTTCGGCGTGCGCGGCATGACGTCGCCGATCTCGGACGGCAACAGGTCGGCGGTGATCGGCGCATCGACATTGTCGCCGCGCGCCAGGATCATCAGCCGCTCGACATTGTTGCGCAGCTGGCGCACGTTCCCCGGCCAGTTGTGCGCCTGCAGCACCGCCAGCGCGTCGTCGCCGATGCGGCGCGGCTTGATGCCGGCCTGGCGCGCGATCTGCTTCATGAAATTGTCGACCAGATAGGGAATGTCCTCGCGCCGCTCGGCCAGCCCCGGCACCATGACCGGAACCACCGCCAGGCGATGGTAAAGGTCCTCGCGGAAGCGGCCGTCGGCAATCATCGCTTCCAGATTCTGCGAGGTCGACGAGATGATGCGGACGTCGACCTTGACCCGTTTGGTGCCCCCTACCCGTTCGAACTGCTGCTCGACCAGCACGCGCAGGATCTTGTTTTGCGTCTCGCGCGGCATGTCGGCCACTTCGTCGATATAGAGGATGCCGCGATGCGCTTCCTCCAGCGCACCGACCTTGCGCTCAGTGCCGTTCGATTCGGTGCCGAACAGCTCGATCTCCATGCGCTCGGGCGTGATGTTGGCGGCGCTCAGCGTCACGAACGGCGCACCCTTGCGCGTCGACAGCGCATGAATGGCACGCGCCGCCAGTTCCTTGCCCGAACCGGAAGGGCCGATGATCATGACACGGCTGTTGGTCGGCGCGACCCGTTCGATCGTTTGGCGCAACTGACTCATCGCCGACGACATGCCGATCAGGTCGAAGGTCTCGCCGCTGCGCTGCTTGAGGTCCGAGACTTCGCGCCGCAGCTTCGAGGTTTCCAGCGCCCGTTCGGCGATGAGAATGAGCCGGTCTGCCTTGAACGGCTTCTCGATGAAATCATAGGCGCCGCGACGGATGGCCGACACCGCTGTTTCGATGTTGCCATGGCCGGAGATCATCACCACCGGGAGTGTTGGGTGCATCGTCTTGATCTCGTCCAGCAATGCGAGACCATCCAGACGCGAGCCCTGCAGCCAGATGTCGAGGAAAATCAGCCGCGGCGCTCGATCGGCGATCGCCGCCAGCGCACTGTCGGCATCGAATGCCGTGCGGGTTTCGTGACCTTCGTCGCTCAGGATACCGGCGACGAGTTCGCGGATATCTTCCTCGTCATCGACGATGAGAATGTCAGACGCCATTACCGACCTTTTCAGTTTCTCTTTCGTTTTCCGCCTTGCTCTCGCCGCGCGACGGCGCGGCAGCAGCAGAAGGCGGCAGGATGATGCTGATCATTGCACCCCGCCCGCCGTGGAAATCCGCCGGCGCGTCGTGCAGTTCAAGCCGGCCGCCATGGTCCTCCACGATCTTCTTGACGATAGCGAGGCCGAGACCGGTCCCCTTCTCGCGTGTCGTCATATAGGGCTCGAGCAGCCTTTGGCGATTCTCGCGCGGCAAACCTTTGCCATTGTCGATGACGTCGATTCTGATGGCGCCATTCTGCCGTCCGGCTTGAATCCGAATTGTGCCGTCCGAACGATCTTTTGCATCAAGTCCGTCAATGGCCTCGGCAGCGTTCTTGATGACGTTCCCGAACGCCTGCGCCATCAGGCGGCTGTCGAAGGTGCCCTTGAGCGGGTCGTTGCCGAAAATCCGCTCGAAGGTGATGTCTGAACGGCTGACCTCGACCAGGAACGAGGCCTCGCGCAGCGATTCGCGCAGATCGATGGCCTTCATCTCGGGTTTCGGCATGCGCGCGAAGGCCGAGAACTCATCGACCATGCGGCCGATATCCTCGACCTGGCGGATGATGGTGTCGGTGCATTGATCGAAGACCTCGCGATCTTCGGTGATGACCTTGCCATAGCGGCGCTTGATGCGCTCGGCCGACAGCTGGATCGGCGTCAGCGGGTTCTTGATCTCGTGCGCAATGCGCCGCGCCACGTCGGCCCAGGCCGACGAACGCTGCGCCTGGACGAGGTCGGTGATGTCGTCGACGGTCACGACATAGGATTTCTCCTCCGCCCCATCGTCGCCCGCCTCAATGGTGATCTGCACGTTGAAGGTCCGCTCCGTGCCGGCGCGGTAGAACGTCACCTGCTCGCGATAGACCGGTTTGCCCGACTTGCGGCCGATCTCGAAGACACGGCCGACATGAGGCAACACCGCCGAAAGGTTCTGCCCGAGTGCTGCGGTGGCCGAAATGGCCAGCATCGTCTCGGCCGAGCGGTTGACGATGGTGACGATGCCATAGGGGTCGACGCCGATGACGCCGGCGGTGACGCCCGCCAGCACCGCTTCCGAAAAGCGCCGCCGCTCGTCGATCAAGTCCTTGGCGGACAAGATCTCGTTGCGCTGCGATTTCAGCTCCAGCAGCATCTTGTTGAACGTGTCGCCCAGCGAGGCGACGTCGCCGTCGGAAGGCCTGACTGGCACCGCAACGTCGAGATTGCCGGTGGCGACCTCGTCGGCAGCACCGATAAGCTGGCGGATCGGCCGCACCAGCCGGTCGGCGACGGCGATGCCGGTCCAGATCGCCGACAGGATGATGATCAGTGTCAGCGACAGATAGGGCAGCGCGAAGGCCACTTGCGAGGTGCGGCGGTTGTCTTCCAGCCCGCGATATTCGTCGGTGTTGGATCGGACAATCTGACGTGCCTTGATCACTTCGGGATCGACCAGGCGGATCGTGTAGAGGTAGAGCCCTTCGATTTGGCGCAGCTTGACGATGGCGCCCATGATGTTGCGCGTCTTCGGCTCGATCAGCACCGGCTTGCCGTCGGCGGCGCTGGTCACGGCACCTTCCGGCGGCTCCGGCATGGCGAAATCCGCATCGGTCTTGGCGCTCATGACGAAGGAGCCGTCGGGCTTGATCAGCGCCGCATGCGCCAGCGACCGGCCAACCGCTTCCTTGTTCATCAGGTCGAGAAAACCGGTCCGGTCGAGGCCGTAGAGCGTACGCGACGCGTCGAGATCGTAAGCCATCGACAGCGTCGTTCCCTGAAGATTGCGGGCGTTTTCCTGGACATAGGCGTCCGCTATCGACAGCGACGAATTGACGATCGTCTTGGTGCGGATCTCGAACCAGCGGTCGAGGCCGATATCGAGCGTGATCGAGGCGATGATCGCCACCATGATGGCCGGGATGGCGGCGACCAGCGCAAACATCGCCACGATGCGCACATGCAGCCGCGACGCCGCCTTGCCGTGCCGGCGCGCCATCACGATGCGGTGAACTTCACGGCTGACCAGCGCGATCAGGAACAGGACGAAGACGGCATTGAGCGCGATCAGCGCCAGAGTCGTCCTCTCGTTCGGCACGATCGGCGTGGCGCCGACCAGGATGGCGAAGGAAATCGCCGCCGTGACCAGCGCACCGGCAATTGCCACCACCCCAGGCAGCGCCAGCAGCCGGCGCCTGTCTTCGACACCGTGCCTGCTGAAAATCGGTTCGTTCAGTGTAGGGGCCTGAGTCGCCATGTCGCCGTCGAGAGCCAGTGATTGCGTCGGATCTATGCAACGCATTGTGGCGATTATGCAACAAGTGTGGCCGGGACGGAAATCTTTCCCCGGCTCATTCGCCTAAACGCCGTCTCCAGGACCTTTTTGTCCACAGGCGCTAGAGATGATCCCGAACCGAACGTCGGGTTTGACCCGAAGGGCGGCAGACAGCGCCGGCCGTAGGCCGTCGGGAAGCCGAGTTGGGGGTCGTTCCCATGACTTCGATTCTCGCCGCCGCTCCCGAGGTCATGCTTGTCGGTCAGTTTCCGGCAGAACTCCAAAGTTACGTTGACTTCGCCATTGGCATCAGCGCCGATTCAACGGACGCGGAAGCGGCCAGGCAGTTGTCGGAATTTCTGATGTCGACAGCCGTTGATGACATCTTGGCGGCAAGGGCGTCGAGCGCCCCTAAAAGCGTTCGGGAATCCCCTTCTCAAACACGCTCTAAGCCGGCCTCGAGGACTTGTAGACGTTGACGCCGAGCTCGCGGATTTTCTTGCGCAGCGTGTTGCGGTTGAGCCCCAAAAGTTCGGCAGCCTTGATCTGATTGCCGCGCGTCGCCGTCATCGAGGCCAGAACCAGCGGATATTCGACTTCGGACAGAATGCGCTGGTAAAGACCTGCCGGCGGCAGGTCGCCGGCAAAGGATGCGAAATAGCGCTGCAGGAAATGCTCCACCGCCTGGCCGATCGAGAGGTCGTCCGGAATGAGATTGCCGCCGCCTGGGACGACGGGCCTCTCGCCAGTCTTAAGCTCGGCCTCGATGATCTCGGCGGAGATCTCGTCCTGCGAATAGAGCGCGGCCAGCCTGCGCACCAGGTTTTCCAGTTCGCGCACGTTGCCCGGCCATGGATAGCGCTTCATCAATTCGATGCCGCCGGTCGAGATACGCTTGGTCTGCAGGCCTTCGCTGGCGCCGAGCTTGAAGAAATGCCGCACCAGGTCCGGAACGTCCTCGGAGCGCTCGCGCAGTGCCGGCAGCCTCAGCGGCACGACATTCAGGCGATAGAACAGATCCTCGCGGAACAGCCCCTGGTTGATCAGCGTGCGCAGATCCTTGTTGGTGGCGGCGACGATGCGCACGTCGGTCTTGATCGGCGTGCGCCCGCCGACCGTGGTGTATTCGCCCTGTTGCAGCACGCGCAGCAGGCGCGTCTGCGCCTCCATCGGCATGTCGCCGATCTCGTCAAGGAACAGCGTGCCGCCTTCCGCCTGCTCGAAGCGGCCGGTCGAGCGGTTCTGCGCGCCGGTGAAGGCCCCCTTCTCGTGGCCGAAAAGTTCCGATTCGATCAGGTCGCGGGGGATCGCCGCCATGTTGATGGCCACGAACGGCCCGCCGCGGCGACGGCCATATTCGTGCAGCGCCCGCGCCACCAGTTCCTTGCCGGTGCCCGACTCGCCTGAAATCATCACCGTCAGGTCAGTCTGCATCATGCGCGCCAGCATGCGGTAGATGTCCTGCATGGCCGCCGAGCGGCCGACCAGCGGCATCGTCTCCGGTTGCTCGTCGGCGCGCGCGTCGATTTTCGGACGCCTGGGCTCTGCCAGCGCCCGGTTGACGATGCTGAGCAGCTCGGTCAGGTCGAACGGCTTCGGCAGATATTCATAGGCGCCGGTTTCGGAGGCCCGGATCGCGGTCATGAAGGTGTTTTGCGCACTCATGACGATGACCGGCAGCTCCGGCCGCGCTTTTTTGATGCGCGGCAGCATGTCGAAGGCGTTCTCGTCGGGCATCACCACATCGGTGATCACCAGATCGCCCTCGCCCGCCGCCACCCAGCGCCACAGTGTCGAGGCGTTGGAGGTCACCCGCACCTCATGGCCGACGCGCGACAGCGCCTGGTTGAGGACCGTGCGGATGGCCGCGTCGTCGTCGGCGACCAGAATATTGCCGCGAACGGTCATTTGCGGTCTCCTTCATTGTCATCGTCGGTGCCGAACGAGGTTTGCTTCCAGGCCGGCATCAGTATGCGGAATGTGGTTGCGCGCGGCGTTGAATCGCATTCGATGATGCCGCCATGCTCGCCGACCAACTTCGCCACCAGCGCCAGGCCGAGGCCCGAGCCGTTCGGCTTGGTGGTGATGAAGGGATCGAACAAGATCGGCAGGATATCTTCCGAGACACCGGGCCCATTGTCGCGCACGCAGAACTCCAGCGGCAACGAGACACGGTCCTGCGTTCCCGGAACAGAAACGCGGATGCCCGGCCGGAAGGCGGTGGACAGCACGATCTCGCCCTGCGGGTCGCTGCCGATCGCCTCGGCGGCGTTCTTGACCAGGTTGAGGAATATTTGGATCAGCTGGTCGCGATTGGCGAAAACCGGAGGCAACGATGGATCGTATTCCTCCAAAATCTTGATCCGCTTTGCAAAACCGTTCTTGGCAATTGCCTTCACATGGTCGAGCACGACATGGATGTTGACCGGATAGCGGTCGATCGGCCGCTCGTCGGAAAACACCTCCATGCGATCGACCAGCGATACGATGCGGTCGGTCTCGTCGGTGATCAGGCGGGTCAGCGCCCGATCCTCGTCGGAGGCGGAGAGTTCGAGCAATTGGGCAGCACCCCGAATACCCGACAGCGGGTTCTTGATCTCATGGGCAAGCATGGCGGCGAGGCCGGTGACCGAGCGCGCCGCGCCGCGATGCGTCATCTGCCGGTCGATCTTGTCGGCCATCGAGCGTTCCTGGAACATCACCACGACCGAGCCTGGAAACTCCGGCACCGGCGCGACATAGAGGTCGACGACCTTCTCGATGCCGAGACGTGGCGACGAGACATCGACGCGGTATTCGTTGACGGGCGCCAGGCGTTCGCGCACCTGGTCGACCAGCGTCAGCAGCGGACTGCCGAAAGGCACCAGCTTGGACAGCGTGTTGCGGGCCAGCATGGTGGCGCTGGAGCGAAAGAAATCCTCGGCATCGGCATTGGCGTAGGTGATGAAGCCTTCGCCATCGACCATGATCACCGGGCGGCGGATGGTGTTCAGCACGATCTGGGCGGCATCCACCATGTCCAGTCCTTGAGCGGCTGTGGCCTTCATGCCGCGCTCCGCAAGGTCACTGGCGCGCCGATGGTCGAGAACGCGTCGCGCAGTTCGGCAATGACCCTGGCTGGCTCGAAGGACGTCAGAATGGTCTTGCGCTGGTCGGCACCGACGCCGGCGGCGTGGCGGTCGAGATACCAGCCAAAATGCTTGCGCGCCTGGCGCAGCCCGCTTTCGCTGCCATGGAGCGTCAGCATGTCCTCATAATGGGCGATGATGTAGTCGGCGAGAGCCCGCGGGCTCTCCGGAATGCCTGCCGCCGCCCCGCCTGCCGCCGCGATGCTGCCGGCAATCCACGGCGCACCATAATGCGCGCGGCCGACCATGACCGCGTCGGCGCCGGACTGTTCCAGAACATCGGCCGCCTCGGCGGCCGAACCGACATCGCCATTGGCAACGACCGGGATCGACACCGCTTCCTTGACGCGGGCGATGGCGCGCCAGTCGGCCTTGCCCTGATAGAACTGGCAGCGCGTGCGACCGTGCACGGTCACCATGCGCACGCCCGCCTGCTCGGCGCGGCGCGCCAGCATCGGCGCATTCAGCGCGCCCTCGTCCCAGCCGAGCCGCATCTTGACCGTGACCGGCACTTCGACGGCGCCGATCACCGCCTCGATCAGCGACAGCGCGTGGTCGAGGTCGCGCATCAGCGCCGAACCGGCATAGCCGCCGGTCACCTTCTTGGCCGGGCAGCCCATGTTGATGTCGATGATGTCGGCGCCCTCGCCCTCGGCTATGCGCGCGCCCTCTGCCATGTGCACGGCCTCGCGGCCGGCGAGCTGAACCATATGCACAGGCAATCCGGAATGGCGGATGCGCAGATCGCACCCCGCCCTGCCCTTGGCCAGTTCACCGCTCGCCACCATTTCCGAAACGACCAGCCCGGCGCCATGCGCATGGGCGCGCTGCCGAAACGGCTCGTCGGTTATCCCGGACATCGGCGCGAGGAAGACGCGATTGCGGATCGTCACGCCGCCGACGTCGAGCGGCACAGTCAATTTGGTGAATTCAGGCATGCACAAAAACCAAGCATGTTCGATTGCTGCACATTCTCTAGCCAGAACGGCGACAATGTGCAACGCGGAATGACGCCACATTAAGGCGCATTTGGGAAAATGCTGGCCTTCGGCTTTGGCCGCGACCAAAGCGCCGCGCGTCCTTGGACGCGCAAAGGACGCTTTGGAACTTCATAATTGGCGCACGATCTTTTCCGAAAACCGATTACACTTTTCGGGATCGTGCGCTAGGACCAATCGGCATGACGAACGCAAGTGAAAATCAAGTTTCGGACAGAGTCGCGGTGGTGATCGTCGCCGCCGGCCGCGGCGCGCGGGCCGGACAGGTCGACGGTCCGAAGCAGTATCAGAGCATCGGCGGCCGCGCCGTCATAACGCGCACGCTGGACACGTTCCTGGCGCATCCGAGGATTGGCCAAATCGTCGTCGCCATCCATGCCGACGACCGCGATCTCTTCCGTAAGGCGGCCGGCGCCAATGCCGACCGGGTCATCACTATTACGGGCGGCGATTCGCGCCAGGCCTCGGTACGGCTTGGGCTTCTCGCCTTGCGGGACCACGCGCCGGGCCGGGTCCTCATCCATGATGCGGTGCGTCCCTTCGTCGACGGTGGCTTGATCGAACGCACCATCGAGGCCATCGGCGAACGCCAGGGGGCACTGCCAACGCTGCCCCTCGCCGATACGCTCAAACGCGAGTCGGCCGCCGGCATGATCGAAGAGACCGTGTCGAGGAACGGGCTTCACGCCGCCCAGACACCGCAAGGGTTTCCGTTCTGGCCAATCCTGGCAGCGCATGAAAAGGCGCATCAGCTGGGCAAGGCGGATTTCACCGACGATGCCGCGATCGCCGAATGGGCGCATATTCCGGTGAAAATCGTCCCGGGCTCGCCGGACAATGTGAAACTCACCTGGGCAAGGGATATTGCTATGGCCGATCAGCGGCTCTCCGGCGAACGGCCGCGCTTTCCGGACATCCGCACCGGCAATGGCTATGACGTCCACGCCTTCGAGCCTGGCGACCATGTCACCCTGTGCGGCGTTGCCATTCCGCACGACAAAAAACTGTCCGGCCATTCGGATGCCGATGTCGGCCTTCATGCCCTGACCGATGCGCTGCTCGCCACCTGCGGCGCCGGCGACATCGGCACGCATTTCCCGCCTTCCGATCCGCAATGGAAGGGTGCTGCCTCGCGCATCTTCGTCGAGCATGCGGCTAAGCTGGTGCGCGAACGCGGCGGACGCATCGCCAACGCAGACATCACGCTGATCTGCGAGGCGCCGCGCGTCGGCCCGCACCGCGAAGCGATGACGGCAGCCCTTGCTTCGATGCTGGGCATTGCGTCGGAACGAATCTCGATCAAGGCGACGACCAACGAAAAACTTGGCTTTGTCGGCCGCGAGGAAGGCATTGCCGCGATCGCCACCGCCAGCGTCGTGTTTCCGGGCGACGTTCCCGCATGAGCAACGGCGATCTCGCAAACGCCTTGCTCCAGGCCTGCCAGCGCCGCGGCATCATGCTGGCGACGGCCGAGAGCTGCACCGGTGGGATGATCATCGCCGCGCTGACGGACATCGCCGGCTCTTCCGCCGTGGTCGACCGCGGCTTCATCACCTACTCCAATGAGGCCAAGATGGAGATGCTCGGCGTTTCGGCTGCCACGCTCAAGGCGCATGGTGCCGTGTCACGAGAAACGGCGCTGGAGATGGCCGAAGGTGCGCTGGCCCATTCGCGTGCCGGGCTGACGCTCGCCGTCACCGGCGTTGCCGGCCCGGGCGGCGGCTCGGCGGAAAAGCCTGTCGGCCTGGTTTGGTTCGGCGTTGCCCTGGCCGGCCGCCCTGTTGTCGCCGAGCACCGGCTGTTTGCCGACAACGGCCGTGCCTTCATCCGCAGCGAGACAGTCAGGCACGCGCTGGAACTCGGCTTGCGCGCGCTTGGAGAGGATCAGGCTCTGGCGCCGTAAATCACGTTGGCACGCTTCTCGAACGCCTCGGAAAACATGCGGAAGCCACGGTCGAACATCGTGCCCATCAGCGCGCCGAGAATGCGGCTCTTGAACTCGTAGTCGATGAAGAAGTGGACCTCGCAGCCGCCGCCATCGGCCGGGTCGAAACGCCAGATATTGCTTAAGTATTTGAACGGGCCGTCGATGTATTTGACGTCGATGGTGTTCTCGTCCGGCTTCAGCAGCACCTGCGTGGTGAAGGTCTCGCGGATCGCCTTGTAGCCGATGCTCATGTCGGCGACGAGAATGGTGCGGCCATCGCGCTCCTTGCGTGAGCGCACGGTCAGCGCCTCGCAGAGCGGCAGGAACTGCGGATAAGCCTCGACATCGGCGACCAGCCTGAACATCTCTTCCGGCGTATGGGCGACGCGGCGGGTGGCTTCGAATTTCGGCATGAAGACAGGATATCAGGCGGTTTTTCTGAGCTGCGTTTCGCGCGCCGCGCGCAGCCTGGCGAAATCGTCGCCGGCATGGTGCGAGGAGCGCGTCAGCGGGCTCGACGCCATCAGCAGGAAACCCTTGGTCCGGCCGATCGTCTCGAAGGATTTGAACTCCTCCGGCGTGACGAAGCGGATCACCGGATGGTGCTTCTTCGACGGCTGCAGATACTGGCCGATGGTCATGAAGTCGACATTGGCAGAACGCAGATCGTCCATCAGCTGCAAGATTTCGTTCCGCTCTTCGCCCAGGCCCACCATGATGCCGGACTTGGTGAAGATCGACGGGTCGAGCTCCTTGACCCGCTGCAGCAGCCGGATTGAGTGGAAATAGCGCGCACCCGGACGCACCGTCAGGTAGTTCGACGGCACCGTCTCGAGGTTGTGGTTGAACACGTCGGGCTTGGCCGCCACCACGATCTCCAGCGCCCCATCCTTGCGCAGGAAGTCCGGCGTCAGGATCTCGATCGTCGTCGATGGCGTCGCCGCCCGGATCGCACGGATGACCTCGGCGAAATGCTGCGCACCGCCATCGGCGAGATCGTCGCGGTCGACCGAGGTGATGACGACGTGGCTGAGGCCCATCTGCTTGACGGCATGGGCGACGCGCGCCGGCTCGTCGGGATCGAGCGCGGTCGGTATGCCGGTGGCGACATTGCAGAAGGCGCAGGCGCGCGTGCAGATCTCGCCCATGATCATGAAGGTGGCGTGCTTCTTCTCCCAGCACTCGCCGATATTCGGGCAGCCGGCCTCTTCGCAAACCGTCACCAGCTTGTGCGACTTCACGATCTCGCGCGTCTCGGCATAGCCCTTCGAGACCGGCGCCTTGACGCGGATCCAGTCGGGCTTGCGCAGCACTTCCTGGTCCGGCTTGTGCGCCTTTTCGGGGTGCCGCAGCCGCGGCGCATTGGCGATCGTGTCGAGAACAGTGACCATCTCAAACCCGGTTCCTTGGCGAGCCCCTGTCCGGCGCTCGCGTTCCAACGTCATCTAAGGCTTTTCGGCGCAAAGAAAAAGGTCATGCCGGCGCATGACGGCAGGGCCTTTTTCGCATAGCAGATATCGATGCCGGCTAACGGCGCACCAACCGTCCTACAAAGATCAGCAGGCAGGCACCGATGAAGCCGGTGATCAGATAGGCGAACCAGCCGACGCCGAAGGGCTCGATGCTGAGGGCTCTGAGGATTGCGTTCAGCACCACCGCGCCGACGATGCCCATGATGATGTTCATGAAGATGCCGGTGTTGCTCTTCATCACAATCTCGGCCAGCCAGCCGGCCAGACCTCCGATGATGATGGCTGCAATCCAGCCCACGCCATTCACGTCCATATGCCCACTCCTCGTATGATGGGGGAAAATGCATCGGCAAACGAACTGCCTTGCCGTCGCGTTCCTCCGAGCTTTGCGCGTGAGTTCCGCACGGCCAACTTATCATGCGTTGAGCGCCCGGCCATAGGCGTCGAGCACGCTCTCCTTCATCATCTCCGACAGCGTCGGATGCGGGAAGATGGTGTGCATCAGTTCTTCCTCGGTGGTCTCGAGGTTCATCGCCACGACAAAACCCTGGATCAGTTCGGTGACTTCGGCGCCGACCATATGCGCGCCGAGCAGTTGCCCGGTCTTCTTGTCGAAGATGGTCTTGATAAAACCCTGGTCCTCGCCGAGCGCGATCGCCTTGCCGTTAGCGCCGAACTGGAAGCGGCCGACGCGGATGTCCTTGCCTTCGGCCTTCGCCTTGGCTTCGGTCAGGCCGACCGAAGCGACCTGCGGGTTGCAATAGGTGCAGCCCGGGATCTTCAGCTTGTCGGTGGCATGCACGCCGGGGAAATTGGCGATCTTCTCGATGCAAACCACGCCTTCATGCTCCGCCTTGTGGGCCAGCATCGGCGGTCCGGCGACATCGCCGATGGCGTAGATGCCAGGCACGTTGGTCTTGCCATAACCGTCGACGACGACGCAGCCGCGATCGGCCTTCACGCCAAGCGTCTCGAGACCGAGATTCTCGATATTGCCTTGCACGCCGACGGCCGAGATCATGCGGTCGGCGGTGATCTTCTCGACCTTGCCGTCCTTCATCTCGACATGCGCGGTGACCGAATTGGCTGATTTCTCGACCTTGGTCACCTTGGCCTCGAGGATGATCTTCATCCCCTGCTTCTCGAACTGCTTCTGCGCGAACTTGGAAACCTCGGCATCCTCGACCGGCATAACCGCCGGCAACAGCTCGACCACCGTCACCTCGGCGCCCATGGTGCGGTAGAAGGAAGCGAATTCGATGCCGATGGCGCCGGAGCCCATCACCAGCAACGACTTCGGCATCTCCTTCGGCACCATGGCCTCGAAATAGGTCCAGATCAGCTTGCCGTCCGGCTCGATGCCGGGCAGCGCACGCGGCCGGGCGCCGGTCGCCAGGATGATGTGCTTGGCGGTATAGGTGCCCTCGCCCTTGACGCCTTTCGGCGCCGGCGGCTGCGGCTCCATCGGCTTCTTGGCCGTCTTGGAGACGATGATCTCACCCGGCTTCGACAGCTTCGCCTCGCCCCAGATGACGTCGACCTTGTTCTTCTTCATCAGGAAGGCGACGCCGCCGTTGAGCCTGAGCGAGACCTTGCGCGAACGGTCGACGACAGCGGCCGTATCGGCGCTGACCTTGCCGCCATCGAGCTTCAGCCCATAGTCCTTGAGATGATCCGAATAATGCATGATCTCGGCCGAGCGCAGCAGCGCCTTGGTCGGGATGCAGCCCCAGTTGAGGCAGATGCCGCCGAGGTGCTCGCGCTCGACGATCGCCGTCTTGAAGCCGAGCTGGGCGGAGCGCACCGCCGTGACATAGCCGCCGGGGCCGGAGCCGATGATGATGACGTCGTAGGATTCAGCCACGGGTTTTCTCCCTGATTTTCTAGAGTTCCAGCATCACGCGCACCAGCGGTGCCAGTGCCTTGCCGATGTTTCGCGTGTTTTCGGCATCGAGATGGACGCCGTCGAGCGGCGTGGTCGTCGCCACCGTGCCGGCATCGAAGAAGCCGCAGCCTGCCTCGTCGGCAAGCGCCGAATATTGCGGCGCCAGCCGCTTCGAGGCTTCATCGCCGCCGGCAAACATTTCCTTGAATTCGGCATTGTCGGTGCGGCTGACCGCCGGCGGCGCGACGAGCAGGATCTGCGGCGCCGGCCAGTCGAACGGGTAGTCGTGGCCGCGCACGATATCGATCAGCCGCTGCATGCCTTGCTTGGCGGCGACCGGATTGCCGTGGATCCACGGCTTCATGTCGTTGGCGCCGAGCATGATGATGATCAGGTCGAGCGGCGCATGCGTCATCAGCACCGTCGGCAACAGTCTTGCGCCGTTGCGGTCGGCGCCGGCCAGGTGGTCGTCGAAGGCCGTGGTGCGACCGTTCAGGCCGTCGGCGATGACCTCGATGTTGCCGCCCAAAGTTGCGCGCAGCACGCTTGGCCAGCGGTCTTCCAGCGCATGGCGGCCGAGGCTGGCGGCGTCATAGCCCCAGGTCAGCGAATCGCCAAAGCAGAGAATTGTCTTCATGCGTTTGTCCCACCCCTGCCGAACCCCGCCGCCGAGCCTTTGAGGCGCCAGCGCACGAACAGCCATTGCACGATGATCGCCACGACGCCGGGCAGGATCAGCCCGGCAACGATGGAAAGATCGCTTGCGGTCGCACGGTTCTCGGCCGGCACGGAAAACGTCCAGCCGGCCAGCGCCAGCAGCGTCAGTGCGAAAATCCCAAGCAGCCACCGCAACATCCGGTCGACCGCTCGAACCGGCTCGGCGCGGAACTGGACCAGAAAGAAGATGACCGTCACGACGATGACGATCAGGGCCGTCGCCGCAAAGACCAGTATGTACTCTTCCGTCGCGCCGGTGAGGACGGCCAGTTCCTGCACCACCAGCCCGCCAGCCAGACCGGAAAGGATGAAGGCGAAAAGGCTGGTGAAGAATTTCCGCACCGCCTTTTCCTTTCCTAGACCAGCATACCCATCGGGTTTTCGATCATGCGCCTGAAGGCGCCGAGCAGTTCCGCACCCAGCGCGCCGTCGACGGCCCGGTGGTCGGTCGACAGTGTCACCGACATGACGGTCGCGATCTTGATTTCGCCGTTCTTCACCACCGCCCGCTCCTCGCCGGCGCCGACCGCCAGGATCGTCGCATGCGGCGGGTTGATGACGGCGGCAAAATCCTTGACGCCGAACATGCCGAGATTGGACACCGCGGTGGTGCCGCCCTGATACTCTTCCGGCTTCAGCTTGCGGCTGCGGGCGCGGCTGGCCAGATCCTTCATCTCGTTGGAGATGGTGGACAGCGTCTTTTCCTCGGCGTGGCGGATGATCGGCGTGATCAGGCCGCCGGGGATCGACACCGCGACACCGACATCGGCATGCTTGTGCTTGACCATGGCGCTGTCGGTCCACGACGCGTTGGCATCCGGCACCGCCTTCAGCGCCATGGCCATCGCCTTGATGACCATGTCGTTGACCGAGAGCTTGTAGGCCGGCGCCTCGCCCTTGTCGGTCTTCTTCACCGGTGCCGCCGCATTGAGCTGCGTGCGCAGCGCCAGCAGCGCATCGAGTTCGCAGTCGAGCGTCAGGTAGAAATGCGGGATCGTGCTCTTGGCCTCGACCAGCCGCCGCGCGATGGTCTTGCGCATATTGTCGTGCGGCATGAGTTCGTAGGAGCCTTCGGCGAACAGTTTTAGCACCTGGTCGTCCGACATCGCCTTGGGTGCTGCGGCCGCGGGTGCCGGTGCACCGGGAGCCGCCTTCGCTGCCGCGGCTGCCTTGGCGCCACCACCGGCAATCGCCGCCTCGACATCGGCCCTGACGACGCGACCATGCGGGCCGGTACCCGTCACCGCCGAGACATCGACGCCGGCATCCTTGGCGATGCGCCGGGCAAGCGGCGAAGCGAAGGTACGCTCGCCAGCCGCGTGGCCATTGGCAACCGGCGCCGCTTCTGCCTTGGGCGCCGGCGCTGCAGCGGGTTCCGGCTTCGGCGCCTCAGCCTTGGCAGCTTCAGCCTTGGGTGCCTCGGCCCTGGCAGCTTCAGCCTTGGGTGCCTCGGCCTTGGCTGGCGCGGCTGCACCACCGCTCTTGGCAGCGGCTCCTGCATCCTCGCCTTCAGCGGCAAGCACCGCGATCAGCGCGTTGACCTTGACGCCCTCGGTGCCGGCTGGAACGACCAGCTTGGCAACCGTGCCTTCATCGACGGCCTCGACCTCCATAGTCGCCTTGTCGGTCTCGATCTCGGCGATCACGTCGCCCGGCGAAACCTTGTCGCCCTCTTTCACAAGCCACTTGGAAAGATTGCCCTCTTCCATCGTGGGCGAGAGCGCCGGCATGGTGATGTTGATTGGCATAGGTATTCTTCTCCCAAGCGAAATGCGTTCACCGTATCAACGGCAAGCAGCGCTTATACAGACAGCGAAAGAGTCCTCCCCCCAATCGGTCTGCCGATCGACCAAGCGAGGAAATAGTTGAGTGCTAGGAAAGAGGCGACCAGTCCTAGAATGCCGCCACCCCACCCACTTATTTGCTGAAGAAGTTGCCGATCAACGCCGGCCATCGCTCCAATAAAACTGACGACAAATCCGAACACAAAACCACAGATAAAGCCGAGAAGAATGCCTGTCAGCCCTGCGCGCCAGAAAATAGCCCAGGCAATCCGTCGTGTCTCTTTCGCAGTCGCCACCGCAACCTCCCCCTAATCATCAGCGATACGTGACGGCTTTGACCGCTTCGACGACCTCGCCGATATTCGGCAATGCCAGCTTTTCGAGGTTCGCCGCGTAAGGCATCGGTACGTCCTTGCCGGCGACGGTGATGACCGGCGCGTCGAGGAAGTCGAAGGCGCGCTGCGACACCTGGTTGGCGATGTGGTCGCCAACCGAGCTCTGCGGGAAACCTTCCTCGACCACGATCAGGCGGTTGGTCTTCTTCACCGAGGCGATGATCGTGTCGAAATCGAGCGGACGGATCGACCTCAGATCGATGATCTCGGCATCGATGCCCATGCCGCGCAACTCGGCCTCTGCCTTGATCGCATAGGTCATGCCGATGCCGAACGAGACGATGGTGACGTCCTTGCCTTGCTTATGGATGCGCGCCTTGCCGATCGGCAGCACGAAATCGTCGAGCTTCGGCACGTCGAAGGACTGGCCGTAGAGGATTTCGTTTTCGAGGAAGATGACCGGGTTCGGATCGCGGATCGCCGCCTTGAGCAGGCCCTTGGCGTCGGCGGCCGTGTACGGCATCACCACCTTAAGGCCCGGAATATGGCTGTACCAGGCGGCATAGCACTGCGAGTGCTGTGCCGCGACGCGGGCAGCCGCACCGTTCGGTCCGCGGAAGACGATCGGCGCACCCATCTGGCCGCCGGACATATAGAGCGTCTTGGCGGCGGAGTTGATGATCTGGTCGATCGCCTGCATGGCGAAGTTGAAGGTCATGAACTCGACGATCGGCTTCAGGCCGGCCATCGCCGCTCCGACGCCGACGCCGGCGAAACCATGCTCGGTGATCGGCGTGTCGACGACGCGGCGCGGTCCGAACTCCTGCAACAGCCCTTGCGTGATCTTGTAGGCGCCCTGGTACTCGGCAACCTCCTCGCCCATGACGAAGACGTCGCCGTCGCGGCGCATTTCCTCGGCCATGGCATCGCGCAGCGCTTCGCGCACCGTGGTCGACACCATCTCGGTGCCGGCCGGGATGTCCGGATCGGCTGCGATTTCGGTCTTCGGCGCCGCAGCGACAGGCGCCGCGGCCTCGCTCTTGGCCGCAGCCGGCGCAGGCGCTGCTTCAGCCTTGGCAGGCTCCTCGCCGATTCCTTCGCCGGCCTTGTCGACGTCTTCGCCGTCGACCGCAAGCACGGCGATCACCGCGTTGACCTTGACGCCTTCGGTGCCGGCAGGAACCACGATCTTGGCAATCGTGCCTTCATCGACGGCCTCGACCTCCATCGTCGCCTTGTCGGTCTCGATCTCGGCGATTACGTCACCGGCGACAACCTTGTCGCCTTCGTTCTTCAACCACTTGGAAAGATTGCCCTCTTCCATGGTCGGCGAGAGAGCGGGCATGAGAATTTCAATCGGCATGTCCTTGCCCTCCCTTACAGTACGATGTCGGTCCAGAGCTCGGACGGATCCGGCTCTGCGTCGTTCTGGGCAAAATCGGCGGCGTCGGCGACGATGTCGCGGACTTCCTTGTCGATGGTCTTGAGCTCGTCCTCGCTTGCCCATTTCTTGTCGATCAGCCGCGCCTTGACCTGCTCGATCGGGTCATGCTCGGAGCGCATCTTCTGCACTTCTTCCTTGGAACGATACTTCGCCGGGTCGGACATCGAATGGCCGCGGTAGCGATAGGTCTGCATTTCGAGGATCAGCGGACCGTTGCCGGCACGGCACCATTCGGTGGCGACGTCGGCGGCGGCCTTCACCGCGCGCACATCCATGCCGTCGACCTGAATGCCGGGGATCTTGAACGAGGCGCCGCGATGCGAGAAGTCGGTCTCGGCCGACGAACGCGACACCGAGGTGCCCATGGCGTAGCGGTTGTTCTCGATGATGAAGATCACCGGCAGCTTCCACAGCGAGGCCATGTTGAAGCTTTCATATACCTGGCCCTGGTTGGCCGCGCCGTCGCCGAAATAGGTCAGCGCGACGTTCTTGTTTTCGCGATAGCGGTTGGCGAAGGCGAGCCCGGTGCCGAGCGACACCTGCGCGCCGACGATGCCGTGGCCGCCATAGAAATGCTTCTCCTTGGAGAACATGTGCATGGAGCCGCCCTTGCCCTTCGACAGGCCGCCGCGGCGCCCGGTCAACTCGGCCATGACGCCGCGCGGCGACAGCTCCATCGCCAGCATGTGGCCGTGGTCGCGATAGGCGGTGATCATCTGGTCGCCGTCGATCAGCGCCATCTTCATGCCGGTGACGACCGCTTCCTGGCCGATATAGAGGTGGCAGAAGCCGCCGATGAAGCCCATGCCGTAAAGCTGGCCGGCCTTTTCCTCGAAGCGGCGGATGAGCAGCATGTGCCGGTAGGCGGCAAGCTCCTCGTCCTTGGTAAAGTCGGCTGGCTTGGGGGCGGAAAGTCCCGATGATTTTACGGATTTGGCAGGCGCTTTTCTGGCGGCGGTGGCCATGCATCACTCCCTGTTGGCGTCTCTTTGCGGACATTAGAGCAGGATGAAATCTGCTCTGAGGGAGATCAGCTCTCCCCACCGATTTGAGCAAGGCTAACATGCGGGAAAGCGTTTCGCCATGCAGAAAAATGCATGGCTGTCATGCGTCTAAGCGATTAAAATCATTGAAAATAACAGCGATTAACTGAGTTTCAGTTATTTCGCTGAAGCCGGCAGCATGATGGTGATTTCGTCGGCATGGGAGACATTGAGCGCCTTGCGCGCCTGCTCGTCAAGCATGTCCTTCTCCAGCGTACCTTCATGCATCAGCTGGACACGGCGCTCGAGATCGACCCGCCGCGCCTTGATCGCGTCGAGCTTGCCCTGCAGATCGACCGCCTGGGCCGCGAGCTGGTACTTGGAGTAGATGCCGAATTCGCCGTGATAGGCGTGGAAGCCGAAATAGGCCAGGAACAGCACGCAGAGCGAGGGGATGATCAGCCGGCCGGTGTTTCTCTGCTTGTGCTGGCGTGTCCACATGGCGCTCGTCCTCTCAACGCCTCTTTCTCGCCGATTGTGCTTAATGGACGGTTACGGGCGGCCGGATTCGGCAGCCGCGAAAAACAAAAGGGCGGGAAAGTTCCCGCCCTCGTCGTCCCGGATATGGTCCCGGATCAGCTTTTCACGATCGACTTGCCGGCATAGCGCGCCTGCTTGCCGAGTTCTTCCTCGATGCGGATCAGCTGGTTGTATTTGGCCATGCGGTCGGAGCGCGACAGCGAGCCGGTCTTGATCTGCCCGCAATTGGTGGCGACCGCGAGGTCAGCGATGGTCGAGTCCTCGGTTTCGCCCGAGCGGTGCGACATGACGGCGGTGTAGGCGGCCTTGTGCGCGGTCTCGACCGCATCGAGCGTCTCGGTCAGCGAGCCGATCTGATTGACCTTGACCAGGATCGAATTGGCGACGCCCATGCGGATGCCGTCGCGCAACCGCGCCGTGTTGGTAACGAACAGATCGTCGCCGACCAGCTGGGTCTTTTTGCCGATGAGGTCGGTCAGTATCTTCCAGCCTTCCCAGTCGTCCTCGGCCAGGCCGTCCTCGATCGAGATGATCGGATAGTCGGCGGCGAGTTTGGCCAGGTACTTGGCCTGCGCCTTCGGATCGCGGGTCTTCTTCTCGCCTTCATAGACGTAGTTGCCGTCCTTGAAGAATTCGGTCGCCGCGCAGTCGAGGCCAAGCGCCACGTCCTCGCCCGGTTTGAAGCCGGCCTGCTCGATCGATTCCATGATGAAATCGAGCGCCGACGGCGCGCTCTTCAGGTTCGGGGCAAAGCCGCCCTCGTCGCCGACATTGGTATTGTGGCCGGCATCCTTCAGCTTCTTGCGCAGCGTGTGGAAGATCTCCGAACCCCAGCGCACGCCGTCGCGTAGCGTCGGCGCGCCGATCGGCAGGATCATGAATTCCTGGAAGTCGATCGGATTGTCGGCATGGGCGCCGCCATTGATGATGTTCATCATCGGCACCGGCAGCACATGCGCCTTGGCGCCGCCGACATAGCGGTAGAGCGGCAGGCCGGCCGCTTCGGCCGCAGCCTTGGCGACCGCCAGCGACACGCCGAGTATGGCGTTGGCGCCAAGCCGGCTCTTGTTGGGCGTGCCGTCGAGCTCGATCATGGTCTGGTCGATATGGATCTGGTTTTCGGCTTCCATGCCGCCGATCGCCTCGAACAGCTCGCCGTTGACGGCCTCGACCGCCTTGAGCACGCCCTTGCCGAGATAACGGGGGCCGCCGTCGCGCAACTCGACCGCCTCATGGGCGCCGGTCGAAGCGCCAGACGGCACGGCAGCGCGGCCCATCGAGCCATCTTCCAGCACCACGTCGACCTCGACGGTCGGATTTCCACGGCTGTCCAGGATTTCACGCCCGACAATGTCGATGATGGCGGTCATTTGCGATGTCCCCGATTGATCGATTGAAGCGTCGCGCCCCTCTTAGCCAAAGCGCTGCAAAAGGCAATCGGGCGGCTCGCAAATAGTGCCGCTGCGTCGATTCACGAAGCGCAAATTTCTGTCATCATAAGTCATGCGCGGCAAACCGGTTTCTGGTCTATGATTCTCCCGCGCGGGGCGAAACAGGAGGAGTTTCGCCATGTCCCAGTTGAGCGGTATCGTGAGTTTGTTCCTGATCGCGGCGGCGTTCCTGACATCGTGCGACAGTCAGAAGCCACCGCAGGGCGCGGTGCAATTGTCGACCCTCAACGCAGCGGAGTAGCTTTCTCCGCAGAAAAGGGCCCCCGCCATGCGGGGGCCCTTTCGATTCCAGCTGGGCTGACCAGCCGGTCAGTGCCAGTAGGGGGCGACCTTGTAGTAGTCGTATGACGCATCGCGCGCCAGTTCGCCGTCACTGCCCGTCAGTTCGTTGATCGAATAGGCAGGTGCGGATTTCAGCTGTTCCTTGGAGAACGGCACGACATAGCCGCCCTTGTCCTCGTCATAGTCGAGGCTTGCCCATGGGATGGCGTGATATTTCTCGCCGATGCCGAGAAATCCGCCAAAGCCGATGACCGCGAACATGATGCCGTTCGAGGTCTTGTCGAGCATGACGTCCTCAATGCTGCCGATGTTCGTGCCTTCGGTGTTGTAGACCGACGTGCCGATGACCCGCGAAGCGGCAATGGCTTCGGTGTGTCCCGTCTGGGTTGTCATGATGTGCTCCTCTTCTGTCTCTGCCACTATGCATTGACAATGAGGGGCGCTAACGAAGGTTCCAGACTTTTCTTCGGCGATGGAAGGCTAATCGGCGAGAATGAACGTGACCTTCATATTGACCCGGTAAGCGGCGATCTTGCCGTCGACGACGTCGATCTTCTGGTCCTGGATCCAGGCGCCCTCGACGTTCTTGAGGGTCTTTGCGGCGCGCGCAATCCCCATTTCGATAGCGTCCTGAAAGCTCTTCTTGGACGACGATGTGATCTCGGTAACGCGGGCGACGGACATGGCTTCCTCCTGCCAAGACGCTCAGTTGCAGGGCAAGCCTACAACTGACCCCAGCAGACGACAAGCGCGGGTGCTAGCCCTTGGCGACTCGGTCGAACGCCATCAACCTTTCGAGCAGCGCCGGCAGATCCTTGAGCGGCACCATGTTGGGGCCGTCCGACGGAGCATTGTCGGGATCCCGATGCGTCTCGATGAACACACCGGCAACACCGACCGCGACCGCCGCGCGCGCCAAGGTCTCGACGAAGCGGCGGTCGCCACCGCTGGAGCCGCCCTGCCCGCCCGGCTGCTGCACCGAATGCGTAGCGTCGAAAATCACCGGCGCGCCGATCTCGGCCATGATCGGCAAGGCGCGCATGTCGGACACCAGCGTGTTGTAGCCGAACGAGGCGCCGCGCTCGGTGACCAGCACATTGGCGTTGCCGGATCCCGTCACCTTGGCGACGACGTTCTTCATGTCCCATGGCGCCAGGAACTGGCCCTTCTTCACATTGACCACCTTGCCGGTCTTGGCTGCGGCGATCAGCAGATCGGTCTGCCGCGACAGGAAGGCCGGTATCTGCAGGATGTCGACATGCGGCGCGACTAGCGCGCACTGCTCCTCGGTATGGATGTCGGTCAGAATTGGCAGCGAGAATTCCTTGCGCAGATCGTCGAACACCGGCAGCGCAGCCTCGAGCCCAGCGCCGCGCGTGCCGCCGAGCGACGTGCGGTTGGCCTTGTCGTAGCTGGTCTTGTAGACGAGCCCGATGCCGAGCTTTTGCGTCAGTTCCTTGAGCGCCCCGGCCATGTCGAAAGCATGCTGGCGCGATTCAAGCTGGCACGGTCCGGCGATCAGCGACAGCGGCGCTGTGTTGGCGAACACGACCTTGCCGACGGTTACCGACGAATTGGGCTTGCTCATGGGGTCTCCCGGAAAATAAAGGCCGCGCCCTGCCCGGGCGCCGGCGGCACGACAATTTCATTGCCGCGTATGTTGTGTTCGACAGACCCGGCTGCAAGCAGCCTTGCCACGGTGTCGGCACTGCCGACCGAAAGGACGATCGCCGCAAACCGAAGTTGCGACGGCGCGCTGGCCGGAATTCCGAAGCGGGTGGCAAACGTGGCAGGATGCAGGATGGTCAGCGTTGCATTCGGCAACTCGAACACATCGTCATTCTTGTTCGCCGAGCCGGCGGCGATCGAGATCAGCCGGCGTTGCCCGGCGGGCCGATCGCTGACCGCCACAATCTCGACAATACCGGTGACGCCATTGGCATGGGCTTGCAGCGCAGTGCGATCGATTTTCGGCGCATTGATCCGTTCGCAGGCGAACAGGAACGCGTTCGTGGCCACGTCGCGTGCAGCGAAGGCCAGCTTGAAGGACGCGGTATCGCTCTTGCCGCTCGCATCGGTGAAGGCCCGCGAAAAGCTCAGCTCGTCTCCCGCCGACAGGCCGGCTTCGACGTAGCGTGCGTGATCCGCATCGGCGTCTGTCGTTCCGAAGACCAAGGCGCTGAACCCTTCATTGCCAAGGCTGTCGCGATAGAGACGGTCGCGCGCGACGAACACATTGCCCTCGGCGATCGCGCTCGCCGCAGTCTGTCCATTGCCGATCGCGAGCGGCTCCAGATAGGTGCCGTCGGCGAAGAAGACGCAGCAATTTTCCGTGCCGAACGGATGGATGCCGGTCGGCGCCACGACAAAGCCGAGCGAGACAAGCCGCGCCCGCGCGACATCGAGGCTTGCGGTCGGCAGCACAAGGTGATCGAGCGGGTGAGCCGCGGGCGTTTTGGTCATGCGGGTGCGGTGTGCATCATTCCCAAGGCTGGTTCAAGAGCCTCACCTTGTGCCGCCTCGGCATCGGTTGCCGTCCTTGATCGCACTTGCAGTCACCGGGAAGCAACCCTAGCTCACAACCATGAAGAGAATCGTCCTTACGGCAATGGCGGTTGCGGCGATCGTGGTTGTCGCCGCGCTGGTGCTGAGCACGAGGCCGGGCGTCGACCCGGCCGAGACTTCCGCCGTCCAGACGGAATGAAACCGTTCATCCCTTGCCCTCGAGGGCATTGCCTGCAGCCGAAATTCGCTCAGGCCGCCACGACGTCGGCCGAATAACGCAATTCGCGCAATGGTTTGACCCGGCTGGTCGTCTCGGCGTAGAGCGGATGCGCCTTGTAGGCGGCGAGTGCGGCATCATCTTCGAATTCGGCATAGACGACCACGTCGATCGCATCCGACAGCGGATCGACCTTGGTGTTGAGGGTCACTTCGAAGAGGCTGGAATGCGGGATCTTGCCCAGCGCCATCAATCCGTCGCGCACGGCTTCCACATCCTCTTTGCGCCGGGCGCTGAAGAAAACGATATGCCGGATCAACAAAACCTCCTGATCGGTATGCGCGGGTGTTTTGTGCGAGCGCAGCCGTCGCGTCAACCGGCAACGATGTCGCGCCAGATCCTTTGGAATGCGGGCGGAATTAGGCCGCGCCGGTGACGTAGCGCACGATGCGCGACATCTCCCTGACCGTATAGTCGAGGTAGGCGCCTTGATTGTAGAGGCCGTCCCAGATTAGGAAGAAGGTGAAGGTGATGATCACGATTACATAGCGCATGGCTAAAACTAACGCATATGGGTAGGCGCAACCATAGCGATTCCGATCGCCACGGACACTCTCCAGCGGATTTTCGCAACGCCGGATTCGGTTGCCTGGCACTGCGGTGCTTGCCGCTTGCCTCTTGAAGTTCCCGTTGATGACGTGGAAGATTGTCGTGGGAATTCACAGGGAAGCGCGAAAACCCTTGAGGGGCGCGTTTTCATTCGAGCCCGCCCGCTGCCGAATCGGCCAGCTGCCGAGATCGGGGAGCGGAGTTCGAGCCTGGCGAAGGAACCGCAAGAGGGTGGGAGCCGGCATATTGCGCCAGCTCTGCGGAAGTTCAGGGGCGTGACATGACCTGCAGCGAACACAAGAGCGGTGGCCTGAGCGGCATGGCTTTCGGCGAGGCGGTAAAGCTCGACGAGCTTAACTTCGCCGAGATCGTCAAGGGGCTGCCGGCCAAGGCACGCATGGTCCTGTCGGCCGCCATGAACCTGCCGCGCGGCTCGCTCAAGGTCAGGATGCCGGACGGCCGCGCTGTGCTCGTCGGCGGCAAGGCGCCCGGCCCCGACGCCGAACTGGTGCTGAAGAACTGGCGCCTGCCCGGCCGCGCCTTTTCCGGCGGCACGATCGGCGTCGCCGAATCCTACATGGACGGCGATTGGGAAAGCCCTGACGTCACCAGTTTCCTGGAACTGTTCGTGGTCAACTCGGCCATCGGCGAACGTGTCGCCGGCGGCGCCAGCTGGCTGATCAACACCGTCCAGCGCATCCGTCACTGGTTCAACGACAACACCCGCACCGGCTCGAAGCGCAACATTTCGGCGCATTACGATCTCGGCAATGCCTTTTACAAGCAATGGCTGGACCCGAGCATGACCTATTCGTCGGCGCTTTACGCGACCGGCGCCAACGATTTGGAAAGCGCGCAAGCCGCCAAATACCGCGCGCTGGCCAAGGACACCGGCATCGGCAAAAAGGACCATGTGCTCGAAATAGGCTGCGGCTGGGGCGGCTTTGCCGAATTCGCCGCGCGCGAGATCGGCTGCCGCGTCACCGGCCTGACCATCAGCCGCGAGCAGCACGATTTCGCCAGGGCGCGCATCCACAAGGCCGGGCTTGCCGACAAGGTCGACATCAAGCTGCAGGACTATCGCGACGAGATCGGCACCTATGACCGCATTGCCTCGATCGAGATGTTCGAGGCGGTCGGCGAAAAATACTGGCCGGTGTTCTTCGCCAAGATGAAGGCCTGCCTGAGACCCTGCGGCACGGCGGGCCTGCAGATCATCACCATCAACGAGGATGCCTACGACACCTATCGCGCCCGCCCGGACTTCATCCAGCGCTATGTGTTTCCGGGCGGCATGCTGCCGACGCCGTCGATCCTGAAATCGCTGGGGAGAGATCATGGCCTCGCCCATCTGCGCGAGCGCGTCTTCCCGGACGACTATGCCCGCACGCTCGCCGAATGGCGCCAGCGTTTCTGGGGATCCTGGGAAAAGATCGTCCCGCTCGGTTTCGACGACCGCTTCAAGAAGCTCTGGGAATTCTACCTGCACTATTGCGAAGCCGGCTTCCGCGCCAGCTACATCGACGTCCGCCAGGTGGTCTACAAAGCCTGATGCGGCTAGAGCAATTCCAGGAAAAGTGCGTTAGCGGTTTTCCGTCCGGAACTGCGTTAAAACAATAGGATAGAGCGGTTCTGCGTTTCCGTGAAACGGTGAACCGCTCTAGGAGGGCGGTGGTCGCATGAGCACGGATTGCTCATGCGAAGGTGATGAAACCGCGATCGGACGCCGGGCGTTTCCTGCTGTCCGCCGCTCGGCACTGCATCATGTCAAACGAGCGCGGAGCATCCTTGGCAACAGGAGGCTTCCTTGAACCGAACCCAGACCGCCGCCGGGCTGTTGCTTGCCGTGATATCGGCAACCGCAGCTCAGGCGAAATCATCCATCCCCACAGTCACCAACGACCCGTTGGGTGCGAACACGACCGCGACCCTCACACCTGGAATCAGCGACCTCATCAACAACACGCCGACATCGTCCATCCCGGCGATCCATCACCCAAAAGGGATGACGGCCTTGACCGTTCCCAACGATCCGCTGGGCGCTTCCATCGAGCCCGCGTTCCCTGGACCGGTCACCGCTCCCGCGACCGGCTCGCCCTAGACTGGCCGCCGGCTGAGCGCTGCTTCAAAGTGCGATGCGGTATTTGGCAAAACCTGCCTCGCCCTCGGCTGCGGGCTCGATCTTCAGCGACTTCACTTCAGCGATAAAATCCTTCGCCTTGGGTCCGGTCTCGAACACGACGCTGGTTCCAGTCAGCGGCGCGAACGACCAGTTGTCGTCGGCGGATGGGTTTATCGTGCCTTCGCTGATGATGTAGCGCACGATCACGTCGCGGTTGGTGTCCGGCGCCTCATAGATGATCTTCGAGGCATTGATGCCGGGGAAATTGCCACCGCCGCCGGCGCGGTAATTGTTGGTCGCAACGACGAATTTCGCTGCGGGATCAATTGGCTTGCCGTCGAACATCAGATCGACGATGCGGTTCGATCCGGCATTCGCCAGACCACCCTTGGCATCGTATTTCGGCGGCTGTGACAGGTCGATCTTGTAGCTGACGCCGTCGATCACGTCGAAATTGTAGGACGGGAAATCGGTATTGATCAGCGGCTCGTCCGCTTTGCCCGCCTCGATCCGGTTGAAGATGCCGGCCGACATCTCCAGCCATTCCTTGACTTGCGCGCCGGTGATTTCGACGGCTCGCACGGTGTTCGGGTAGAGATAGAGGTCGGCGACATTCTTGATGGCGATGTCGCCCACGGGAACGTCGGTATAGTAGTCGGCGCCGCTGCGCCCACCGGCCTTGAAGGGAGCCGCGGCCGACAGCAACGGCACGTCCTTCCACTGCGTGCTCTTCAATATGTCCTTGAGATACCAGCTCTGCGCCTGGTTGACGATCTGCACCGACGGATCGTCGGCGACTAAAGCGAAATAGGAATAGAGCGGCGCCGACGTCTTGCCGACCGGACGGCGCACATAGGCGAGCGTCGCCTCATGATCCTGCTCCAGCGCCGCGATGATGCGCTTGTCGTCGCTGACTGTCGCCTTGTTCTTGTTGTCGACCCGCTCGTAGATCGGCCGCGCCTCCGACGTCGCCGAAACGACCCGCCATTTCGAGCCGTCGCGCTCCAGCAAAAGATCGATCAGGCCCATATGCGAACCCCAGAACCCGCCCATCACGGCAGGCTTGCCCTGCAGCGTGCCCTTTTCGGTGTCGACGGCCTCGAGCGATTGAAAGTCCTTCTTGCCGGGGAAGACGAGATGCTGGTGGCCGGTGAACACGGCGTCGATACCTTCGACGCCGGCGACGAAGAAGGAAGCGTTTTCCATCATGTCGCCTTGCTTGACATCGATGCCGGAATGCGAAAGCGCAATCACGATGTCGGCGCCCTGCTCCTTGATTTCAGGCACCCAGGCCCTGGCCGCGTCGACGATATCGCGCGTCTTGACGTTGCCTTCGAGGTTTTTCAGATCCCAGACCATGATCTGCGGCGGCACGAAGCCGATGATGCCGATCTTGATCGGCTGTTCGGCGCCGGAGCCATCCTTGATCTTCCTGTCGAGGATCACGTACGGCTTGAGGTAGAGCTTGTCGTCGCGCGGATTGGTGGCGAGCTGGGTGCCGCGGATCAGGTTGGCGCAGACGAACGGGAAATTGGCGCCGGCCAGCACTTTGTCCAGGAACGACAGGCCGTAGTTGAACTCGTGGTTGCCGAGCGTCGAGCATTCGTAACCGAGCAGGTTCATGCCTTTCATGATCGGATGCAGGTCGCCGTCCTGCATGCCCTTCTCATAGGCGATGTAGTCGCCCATCGGGTTGCCCTGCAGCAGGTCGCCATTGTCGATCAGCATCGAGTTGACCGCTTCCTTGCGCACGGCATCGATCAGAGAAGCCGTGCGTGACAGGCCCATCGTGTCGTTTGCTTTGTCGGCGTAGTAATCATAGGGCAGCACGTTCACATGGATGTCGGTCGTCTCCATGATCCTGAGATGCGCCTGGTTGGCCTGAGCGCGGGCTGAGAACGGGTGCAGCATGATCAGCGCCCCGGTTGCGGCGGCGCCCGCCAACAGCGAACGGCGGGAGACAGGGTGAAGCAGTTGGGACATTGTTTTTTCCTGTTTCGACAGTGCGACAAGCCCTACCCCCGAAGCGAAAGCTTCGCCCCGAAATCCGCCTATGTCCATCTGGAATCCAGTCGATCAGCAAAAGGTGACGGGCGGATGAAACGGCCTTCCCACCAGGCAAGGTCAGCCCTTGTCGTCGTCGCCCTGGGTGATCAGCCGCGCACTGCGCTGGCCGGTCGCATAAATCCATAGCCAGCTAAGCGAAACCGCCAGCCGGTTGCGAAAGCCGATCAGGAAATAGATGTGGGCGATGCCCCACAGCCACCAGGCGGGCCGGCCGGTAAGCTTGATCCAGCCGAAATCGATCGCCGCGGCACGCTTGCCGATCGTCGCCAGATCGCCGTCATGCTTGTAGCGGAACGGCCGCGGCGTCGCGTTGCCGGCAAGCCGTGCCTTGATCGTCGCGGCGACATGCCAGCCTGCCTGCTTGGCGGCCGGCGCCACGCCCGGCACCGGCTTACCATCCGGCCGCAACACATGCGCTGCGTCGCCGATGACGAAGATCTCCGGGCTGCCCGGCACCGTCAGGTCGGGCTCGACGAGCACCCTGCCCGCCCGGTCCGCAGCCGCCCCCAGCCATTCGGCGACCGGCGAAGCGGCAACGCCTGCCGCCCACAGGATTGTCCGGGCCGGCAGGACTGTGTCGCCGAAGACGACGCCCTCGGCGTCGCAGCGTGTCACCGCGCGGCCAAGTTCCACCTCGACGCCAAGGCGCTCGAGCGCCTTCCTGGCATAGTCGGAAAGTTCAGGCGCGAAATTGGCAAGGATGCGGTCGCCGGCCTCGATCAGCACCACGCGCGTCTGGCGCGTGTCGATGTTGCGGAACTCGCCGCGCAGCGTGTCGCGCGCGAGCTCGGCAATGGTGCCGGCCAGTTCCACGCCGGTCGGCCCGCCACCGACGATCGCCAGCGTCAAAAACGCCTTGCGCTTCTCCGGATCGGTTTCCCGCTCGGCCTGCTCGAAGGCCAGAAGGATGCGCCGCCGAATGGTGGTTGCGTCCTCGAGCGTCTTCAGCCCAGGCGCAAAAGGCTCCCATTCGTCATGGCCGAAATAGGCGTGGCGGGCGCCGGTGGCGAGTACCAGCGTGTCGTAGGCGACCGCGCTGCCGTCGTCGAGCATCACGCGCTTGCCGGCGCGGTCGACGCCACTGACATTGGCGAGCAGCGTCGTCACGTCCTTGCGCTTGCGCAAGAGATGGCGGATCGGCCAGGCAACCTCCGAAGTCGCCAGCGCCGTGGTCGCCACCTGATAGAGCAAGGGCTGGAAAAGATGGTGGTTGCGCTTGTCGATCATGGTGAGGCGCACCGGCACACCTGACAGCGCGCGGGTGAATTCGAGGCCGCCGAACCCCGCGCCGACAACGACGACATGATGGCTGGCTTCGTTCATCTCATTCACCCCCATGAGCGCGTAAATTCACCGGCTTGGATATAGGGATTTTTGTGCACTGCAACAATGCCTAGCCTGCCCGGGAGCCGCCGCTCGATGTCGTGAATGCACATGCCGGCCGGCTCATGCCGGGTATAGCCTCACCGGACTGGATGACGGGGAGTGAAGTGAAGCATGGCTAACGATCGTGACGGCGAAGGTCCGGCGCAGTATTCCTCGCCGCCCTGCTTCATGCACGAACTCGATCCGGAATTCCGCGCTCCTCTCACCGACTGGACCGATGTGCGGCGCTGGCGCAAGGCCGAGCGCGAGCGGCTGATCGCGGCCCGGCTGGCGGTTTCCGCAGACACACGCATGGCGATGTCGCAGCGCATCGCCGAAGGCCTCGACGCCATGATCGGCGACATTGCCGGCCGTCTGGTCAGCCTATACTGGCCGTTTCGCGGCGAGCCGGATTTGCGCCCATGGATGGCGTCCATCAACGAGCGCGGCGGCCGCACGGCGCTGCCCGTCGTGATCGAGAAGGGACAGCCGCTGGTCTTTCGCGCCTATGTCCCTGGCGACCGGCTGGAGAAAGGTGTCTGGAACATCCCGATCCCGGCCGAAGGCGATCCGGTGCTGCCGGACATCGTCATCTCGCCGATCGTCGGCATCGATCCCCAAAACTATCGCCTGGGCTACGGCGGCGGCTTCTTCGACCGCACGCTTGCCGCGATGCCGTTCAAGCCTTTGGTCATCGGCGTCGGCTACGAACTGCAGCGCATCGCCACCATCTACCCGCAACCGCATGACATCCCGATGGACCGGGTGGTGACGGAGGCTTTCAAGGCTAGCTAGGATGTGTTGAGATTCAGGTCAGGCCGAGTCGAAAATGGTGGTTTCCGAGAACCGGAGCGGAGCGTACTTAAAGTACGTGAGCACCGGAAGCGCAGGAAACCAGCATTTGCAGGCCGGCATCACCTGAATATCAATACAGCCTAAGCCATTTCCGGTCTCAGCCCCACTGTCGTCCTGTCGACGATCTCGCGCAGGGCGAAGGATGAATTGATCTTCGTCACATGCGGCATGGCCGACAGCCATTCCTTGTGGATGCGCTCATAGTCGACGAGATCCTTGGCTGCGATGCGCAGGATGTAGTCGTACTCGCCTGACATCAGGTGGCAGGAAAGCACGTTCGGGCAGCGCTTGATCGCGGCTTCGAAATCCGACAGCGTCTTCTCGAATTGCCCCGACAGCGATATATGCACGATCGCCGTCATCTGGTGGCCCAGTGCGGCATTGGAGAGCCGCGCGTGGTAGCCGCGGATGGTTCCGGATTTCTCCAGATTGTCCAGCCGCCGCGAACAGGCCGACTGCGACAGGCCGACCTTCTCGGCAAGCGCGGCGTTGGGTATCCGGCCATCCTTCTGCAAAGTCTCCAGAATGGCGATATCAATCCTGTCGAGCGGCATTCTTCGGGATTCCTTCGAAGATCCTGATATTTAGCGCAACGATTATCGAAACGCGCAGGTCAGCGCAAGCGCATTCGCAAACACCTGCGCAACGATTCGTGGTTCACTCACTTCATACAGGGAACGCGCCCTCAAAAGGGCCGGATCAGGAGAAGAAAATGCGCGTCGGCTGCCCCAAGGAAATCAAGAACCACGAGTACCGCGTCGGCCTGACGCCGGGCTCGGTCCGCGAATATGTCGCGCATGGCCATGAAGTGCTGGTCGAGACCGGCGCCGGTGCCGGTATCGGCGCCGACGATAACGCCTACCGCGCCGCCGGCGCTACAATCGCCAAGACGGCGGCCGACGTGTTCGCCAAGTCGGACATGATCGTCAAGGTCAAGGAGCCGCAACCCAACGAGTGGGTCCAGCTGCGCGACGGCCAGATCCTCTACACCTATCTCCACCTGGCTCCGGATCCGGAGCAGACCAAGGGCCTGCTCGGCTCCGGCGTCACGGCAATCGCCTACGAGACCGTGACCGACGACCGCGGCGGCCTGCCGCTGCTGGCGCCGATGTCGGAAGTCGCCGGCCGCCTGTCGATCCAGGCCGGCGCCACAGCGCTGCAGAAGGCCAATGGCGGCCGCGGCGTGCTGCTCGGCGGCGTGCCCGGCGTTCTGCCCGGCAAGGTCACCGTGCTTGGCGGCGGCGTCGTCGGCCTGCATGCCGCCAGGATGGCGGTCGGCCTTGGCGCGGACGTCACCATCATCGACCGCTCCATCCCGCGCCTGCGCCAGCTCGACGACCTGTTCGCCGGCCGCGTCCATACCCGCTACTCGACCGTCGAGGCGCTGGAAGAAGAATGCTTCTCGGCCGACATCGTCGTCGGCGCCGTGCTGATCCCGGGTGCCGCCGCGCCCAAGCTGGTGACGCGTGAAATGCTCTCCGGCATGCAGAAGGGTTCGGTGCTGGTCGACGTCGCCATCGACCAGGGCGGCTGCTTCGAGACCTCGCACGCCACCACCCATGCCGAGCCGACCTACGAGGTCGACGGCGTCATCCATTACTGCGTCGCCAACATGCCGGGCGCGGTGCCGGTCACCTCGGCGCACGCGCTCAACAACGCCACGCTGCACTATGGCCTGCAGCTCGCCGACAAGGGCCTGAAGGCGCTGGTCGACGACCACCATCTGCGCAATGGCCTCAACGTCCACAAGGGCAAGATCACCAACCGTGCCGTCGCCGAAGCGCTCGGCTACGAACTGGTCGAGCCGAAGGCCGTGCTCGCCGCCTGATACCCGGGCAAAGAATTCCTCCTGTCGCCCGCCGGCTCATCCCGGCGGGTTTTTTCTTTGCGTGGAATTCAAATAACAAAAAAGCGGAGCCAAAGCCCCGCTTCCTCGATGTCGAGATATGCCGCCGGTTCATCCGCGGTCGGCAATCGATCGACGACTACCTTTTAGCGCTCTTATGCGACGGGAGTGCGACAGTCGTCACCATCTTTCGCCCCGCCATGATCAAATACGCCCTGTGTGAAGCACTTCACATTCGGCGTTCGAAAACTATGCCTACACAGGTGTCGTTCCCTGACGGCTCGAGCCGCTCCCAGACGCCGGCGAATACCAAGCTTGCCGGCGGCTTCGGCCACAGCTTCTGTCGCGACTATTTTTCCCAACTGCCCGCCAGACTATCGGCGGGCATCTTTTTGCGCACCGTCAGCCGCGATCGATCCGGCACTGGTAGCAATTGTTGCGCGCCGAGCGGACGTGGACGTAAGCGATGTCGTGGCGCTCGAACAGCGCCTCGGCGCGTGCCGCGATGGCGGTCGTCGGGATGACGCCGCCGCTGCCATAGCCGCGCACGATATAGTCGCTGCTTTCGAGCATATCGGGGAGTGCCTCGGCCTCGTCGGCACGCTCGCATTCCTGCGCATGCAGGAAGATCGGCCCGGTCTCGGCGTAAGGCTGCAGTTCCGGAAACGGCCGGTAGGCCAGGATCAGATAGGCATCGCCGGCGGCGACGTTCTTCAGGCAATGCCGGCACGGCACGCCGTCGCCGTCGGAGATGCTCCGCTCTGGCGTGTGGCCGTAAGCGTCAGGTCCACCGCGCTGCAGGGCTCTCACATCTTCCGTCGGCAGAGCTTTGAACTGGATGGTCATGGCAAAATCTCCGGTGTCGTTGACCGGAAATTATGCTGCCGAGAAACCGCTTCCCACCCGATTCCTGCCAAGGCGGATCAGTCCATCAGCGCATCGAGGCCACGCACCAGCCCGGTGACTTCCTGCACCCGCCGGACAGCAAGCAGCGTACCGGCGACATAGGGCGCTGCGGACGAACCCGCATCATGGCGGATGGTCAGCCGCTCGTCGGGCAGGCCGAACAGCGCCTCGCAGGACAGTATGTAGGACGGCAGACGCAGCGCATGCACCTGCACCCCCCTCGCCCACGCCGACAGCAGCACCGCGTGTTCCCGGCATGCCAGAGACCTCCGACACCGGCCGCGCGGTGGATGCCTTGCGGACATCAGCCAGCGCTTCCGCCAGTTCGCGCGCCGTGCCCGACGGCGCATCCGGCTTCCTGGCGCTGGCATAGTCGATGACCTCGACATCAGGCACATATTTCGCCGCCATCAGCGCAAAACGCTTCATCAGCGTGGCGGTGATCGAAAAATTGCCGGCCGCGATGACGCCGACCCGGTTGGCACGCGCCGCCGCATCGATGTCGGCATAGTCGGCGGCTCCGAGCCCGGACGTGCCGATCACCACATGCCGTCCCTTCTCGATGGCGAGCAGCACGTGGTCCTTCACCACATCCGGCTTGGTGTAATCGACCAGCACGTCGGATGGCGCCTGCAGCGCCTGCGCCAGCGTGGCGGACGCGATCACGCCATTGGCTGGCACGCCAACCAGCAGGCCGGAATCTTGCCCCGCACCGCTGCGCGACACCGCACCGGAGAGCACCATGTCGGCCTGCGCCGCGATCGCCGGCACCAACGCCCTACCGACCCAGCCGGTCGCGCCTGCCAAAACCACCCGTATCGCCATCATCCGATCCTTTCGCCATCACCATTGGCCCCTGGACGATCAGCGTTATGCAAAGAGCCCGGCTCGTTCAAGCCGGGCTCTTTGCAGTATTGCTCCAAAATTCTGGTCAGGCTCAGCGGATGAAATCGTCGAAGCGGCGCAGCGTCACCCGGCGATTGCGCCAGTTCTCGTTCTGCGTCGGCACCAGCAGGAACTCCTCGCCATAACCAACGGTATCCAGCGCACGACCCGGCACGCCGAATTCGCGCACCAGCGTCCGTTTCAGCGAGGCGGCACGCTGTTCGGACAGGATCTGGTTCGACTGGAAGGAACCGACAGCGTCGGTATGGCCTTCGATCAGCACCCGGGCGCGAGGATCGCGGCGCAGGATGCGCTCGAGCGCGTTGGCGATGTTTTCGATCTTGCCGTATTGCGAACTGGAAATGGCGGCCGAGCCGAAGGCGAAATTGATCGACTGGATGTCGATCGAGCGCGCCATGCGCCTGAGATCCGGCCGCCGCTTGAACTCGCGGATGGTGACGCGCTGGTTGGGGCGCAGCTTCACCTTGGGTGGCGCTTCAAGCTGGCGTTCGATCGTCGCGGCGGACGGTGTCGTCGCCTGAGCGGATGCCAGGCTCGGCATGGCAAATGCCGCAATCATCGCCACGGCAAATGTGCGTCGGGTCAGCATGTCTCTTCTCCTTCGGCGCCGCTCTGTGATGGGCGCATTGATGCTGAAGGCACCATGGCAAAGACAGTCTGAAGCGCGGATGAACGGTAGGTTCAGCTTAGGGAGAAGCTAAGGCCGCATGACACTGGCCGAACGCTCGGCGAAGGTCATCGGATGCACGATCTCCTTCTTTTGCGCCACCGGCGCAAAGCCGAGTTTCTGGTAGAGCGGCAGGGCCGCGGGATGGTCGAGCGTGCAGGTCTGCACCGTCACCCGCTTCGGCCCATGCGACCACGCAGCGGCGATCGCCGCGCCCAGGAACCAGCGGCCGATGCCTTGGCCGGTGGCGTGCTCCATCATGCCGAAATAGGCGAGCTCGACTTCTTCCGGCAGATGCGGTTTGAGGTCGAAGAAACCGGCCGGCGCACCGTCGAGATAAAGCACCCTGATGTCGCGGTCTTCGCGATGCAGGCCGGCCGAAAGCTCCTCATCGTTCAGCCTCAGCACGTTGACCCAGTGCCATTTCCGCCCCACCCGATCCATCAAATAGCGGTAGAAATGCAGCGGAATATCCTTGACCTTCAGCAGCGCGATCTGGCGGTTGTACGGCACCGGAGGCGAATAGGCCGGCGGTACATGCATTTCGAGAAACGTCACCGTGACGTCGATGTCTTCCAGCGCTCCGTTTTCCATCGCCGTCATTCCTTGCCCGTCACCACCGGCGTATCGCCAAGCCCGCCCCATTCGGTCCATGAGCCGTCGTAAAGCCTGTTGTCGGTATGGCCAAGCGTCTCCAGCGCCAGCGTGATCGCCGCCGCCGTGATGCCCGAGCCGCACGACGTGACGACCGGCTTCGACAGATCGATGCCGGCATCCTCGATCACCTTGCGCAGGCGATCCCTGGGCAGCAATTCGCCGTTCTCGGCAAGGGCTGCAACCGGGACATTGCGCGCGCCAGGCATATGGCCTGAACGGACGCCGGCACGAGGTTCAGGCTCGGTACCGGCGAAACGGCCGGCGGAGCGCGCGTCGGCGATCTGGCTTTCTCGTTTGTCGACGATGCTGCGCATCTCGGCGAGGCTGACGACACGGCTTGCGTCGAAATCGGCGTGGAAGATGCAAGCTGCGATCTTGGTCTGCTCCGCCGTCACTGGGCGACCCTCCGCCTTCCAGCGGTCGAAGCCGCCGCTCAGGACGTAGACCTGGAACACGCCCATGACCCGGAACATCCACCAGCCGCGTGGGGCCGAAAAATAGCCGGGGCCGTCATAGACCACGATCGTATCGTCGGCCGAAACGCCCATGCTGCCAACATATTGCGCGAAATTCTGCGGCGACGGCAGCGTATGCGGCAGGCCGGACTCCGGGTCCGAGATCGCATCCTGGTCGAGAAACCGTGCACCCGGAATATGCGCCGCCTCATATTCGACGCGCGGGTCGCGCTTCTGCGCTGGCAGGTACCACGAAGCATCGATGATCGTCAGGCCCGGCTCCCCGAGGCGCTGCTGCAGCCAGTCCGCGTCGACGATGAAAGGACTATCCTCGGCCATTCTTTTTCTCCTGCTCGCCTGTGGCGGCACCTGACCTTCAGATCGCCGGCATAGGCCCGAAGCGTATACGGAAGCGCCGGTTCTCGCGGCCTTTCTTTTCGATCTTGCCGATATGGATCTCGCCGACTTCGCCTGTGCTCTTCACATGCGTGCCGCCACAAGGCTGACTGTCGATCGAGGCATTCTCGCCGATGCAGACCAGGCGGATCCTGCCGGTGCCGACGGGCGGCCGCACATTCTTGGATTTCACCAGGCCGGGATTGGCCGCCAGTTCCTCGTCGGTGATCAGCCGGGTGAAGATCGGATGGTCGGCGCGCACCAACTCCATCAGCCCCGCCGTCACGTCCTCCTTGGTGAAACCGGCATCCGGAATGTCAAAGTCGACGCGGCTGTCGTCCTCGGAAACCGCGGCACCCGTGATCGGGTACGGACAGACAACGGTGAGCAAATGGCAGGCGGCATGCATGCGCATCAGAAGGTGCCGTCGCTCCCAGTCAATGGCGAGCTTCAGCCGCTCGCCGATACCGGGAACCGCCTGCTCGGGCGACGGTACATGGATGATCTCGTCCTTGGTCTCGCCGGTGATGGTGGCGGCAACGGCGATGCGGCTGCCGTCGGCGCGCTCCAGCGCACCGGTGTCGCCCGGCTGGCCGCCCGACGTCGCATAGAAGATCGTCCGGTCGAGGATGATGCCACCGCGCTCGTTGATAGCGACGACCGTGGCATCAGTCGTCTTCAGATAGGCGTCGTCGCGAAACAGCGCTTCGGTCTGGTGTGCCATCACGCGACCTTTTCGAACGGCACCGAGATCTTGCTCTGGTCGTCCATCCAGCCCGGCGCCGGCAGTCCTTTCCCGCGCAGGAACTCAGGGTTGAACAGCTTCGACTGGTAGCGCGTGCCGTAGTCGCAAAGGAGGGTGACGATGGTATGGCCGGGACCCAGTTCGCGCGCCAGCCGGATGGCGCCGGCAATGTTGATGCCGGTCGAGCCGCCGACACACAGGCCTTCTTCCTGGATCAGGTCGAAGACGATCGGCAACGCTTCCTCATCCGGAATCTGGAACGAGAAATCCGGCGTGAAGCCTTCGAGGTTGGCGGTGATACGCCCCTGGCCGATGCCTTCGGTGATCGAGCTGCCCTCGGACTTCAATTCGCCACTGGTGTAGAAACTGTAGAGTGCCGCGCCCAGCGGATCGGCGAGCGCGATCTTGACGTCGTTGCTTTTGGCCTTCAGCCCCAGGCCAACGCCGGCCAGCGTCCCGCCGGACCCGACAGCCGACACAAAGCCATCGACCTTGCCGCCGGTCTGGGCCCAGATTTCCTGCGCTGTGGTGCGGATATGGCCGTCGCGGTTGGCGACGTTGTCGAACTGGTTGGCCCAGATCGCGCCGTTCGGCTCCGAACGCGCCATCTGCTCGGCCAGGCGCCCCGAGAGCCTCACGTAATTGTTGGGGTTCTTGTAAGGCACTGCCGGCACCTCGATCAGCTCGCCACCGAGCATTTTGATCGTGTCCTTCTTCTCCTGGCTCTGCGTGTCCGGGATGACGATCACGGTGCGATAACCGAGCGCCTTGGCGACCAGCGTCAGGCCGATACCGGTGTTGCCGGCCGTTCCCTCGACGATGACGCCGCCCGGCTTCAGAAGCCCGCGCTGTTCGGCGTCGCGGATGATGAACAGGCCGGCCCGGTCCTTGACCGACTGACCCGGATTCATGAATTCGGCCTTGCCCAGGATCTCGCAACCGGTTGCTTCCGACGCCTTGTTGAGGCGGATCAGGGGCGTGTTGCCAATCGCTTCGATCACAGAACGATGCATGGAGATTCCTTGTGTAGGTGCGGCGAGACCCTAGAAACCCGAAGCTTCGGTTTCAAGGCAAGAATTTGCCTGGACTAGCGGCATTTCGGGCACCGCAATTGCCAGGATGCGTCTCAAAACGGATGTGTTGTCAAAATGTTCATTTCCACATCGCGCGAAAAGCGCTCTTTTCATTCGATTTATCCGCCGCTAGAGCACTATCGACACATTCACAGGGCGCAGCATGACTCTCTATCGGGCCAACCCGAAGCACGGTGTCGCCTGGATCACCGGCGGCAGCAGCGGCATCGGCCGCGCATTGGCCAAGGACCTCGCGGCGCAAGGCTATGCCGTTGCCGTGACCGCACTGGACTGCGATCCGGTCGACACGCTGCTCGTCGAAACGGCGCAGATGCCAGGCCGCGTCACCTCCTTTCCTTGCGACGTCACCGACGAGCAGCGCATGGCAGCGACGGTCGCGGCAATCGAAAAGGATCTCGGCCCGATCGTGCTGGCCGTATTCAACGCGGGGAACTACATCGCCACCCCTGGCGAAGACCTGATCGTACGGGATTTCCGGCGGTCCTTCGAGGTCAACTATTTCGGCATCCTCAACGGCCTGGTGCCCGTCGTCGAACACATGCGCGTGCGTTCGCGCGGCCATGTTGTCCTTGTCGGATCGGTGACGGCTTATTCCGGCTGGCCGACCACCGCCGCCTATGGCGGCACCAAGGCAGCCATCAACATCCTGGCCGAGTCGCTGAAGTACGATTTCGACAAGATGAACATTCGCGTCCAGGTGATTAACCCGGGCTTTGTCGACACGCCGCTGACGGAAAAGAACATGCTGCCGATGCCTGGTCTGATGCCTGTACATCGCGCTTCGCGCCGCATGGCGCGTGGCATCAGATCCGGCGGCTTCGAAGTCACCTTTCCCTACCACATAAGCTGGCCTCTAAAACTGCTCGGTCTGCTGCCGCGGCCGGTCGGGCGCTGGGTGATCGGCCTGACGACCGCCTGGATGGCCCGACCGCTCAATTTCGACCGCAAGCCGCCCGGCGAATAGCGATCGTCAGCGCGGCCGCGTCGTCCACAAGTGGCGGCTGGCCGTCCACTAGTGGCGACCGCGTCGTCCACAGCTCCCCGTTGCCTGTTTGCAGTCGCGCCCATAGGTTGAGAATTATTGCGTGGAGTCTGTTAATGGGGCGGCGGATCGTGCTTGCGGTGTTGGGCCTCGCCGTCGTTCTTGTCATGGCCTTCGTGCTTGGCCCGCGCGTTCCCGTCGACACCACGATCCGCTTCGATCCCAAGGGGATCGGCGACGATCCGCAGGCCTATCTGGCGCGCGAAGAGGCCGCCGTCCCCAATATCCGCGACGGGCTGGAAAAGGAGATCATCTGGGTCGACCCGATGGTTCACGCCAGGACAAAGCTGGCGATCGTCTACATCCATGGGTTTTCGGCGTCGAAGGGCGAGGTCCGTCCGCTGCCCGATGACGTGGCCGACCAGCTCGACGCCAACCTCTTCTACACCCGTCTCACCGGCCATGGTCAGGACAGCGCCGCGATGGCGCAGGGCAGCGTCAATGCCTGGATCAACGACTATGAGGAAGCGCTCGCCATCGGCCGGGCGATCGGCGACAAGGTGATCGTCATTGCCACCTCGACCGGCGGCTCGCTGGCGGCCTGGGCGGCGACGCAGCCGGATGCCTCGGACGGCGTTGCCGCGATCGCATTCATCTCGCCCAACTTTGGCGTCAAGGCTTCCGGTGCCGAGATCCTGACCATGCCGTGGGGCAAGCAGATCGCCGAACTCGTCGGCGGCAAGGAGCGCAGTTTCCCGACGCGCAATGCGTTGCACGAAAAATTCTGGACCTACAAATATCCGATGGCGGCGACGCTGCCGATGGAGGCGCTGGTGGAGCTTGCCTACGGCGCGCCGGTGGAGAAGGCGGCCATCCCGGCTTTGTTCATCTTTTCGGACTCGGACAAAGTGGTGCGGCCCGACCGCACGCGCGAGATCGCCGGACGCTGGGGCGCCGCCCACGAACTGGTGCCGGTCGACGACACCGGCGACCAGGACAACCACGTCATTGCCGGCGACGCGCTGTCGCCATCGACCACGACCTTCCTGGCACAACGCATCGTCGTCTGGGTCAAGGCGCTCACGGAATAGACCCGAAACGAAAAGGGCGACCGAAGCATCGCTTCGATCGCCCTTGTTTTCAATCAGCGGCGATCGGGCCCAGGCTCGACCGCGTCGCCGGTTCAGGCGGCGCGGGTAGCCGGCCGCTTGCCGCCGAAACGGCGCTTGTTGTTGCCCTTGAACGGCTTGCGGCCCTCCGGGCGCTCGCCTTGCGGCTTGGCCACGAAGGGACGATCGCCGGCCGGCTTGTCGCCGAACCGCTTCTTGCCGAAACCGCTGTTGCCGCCCGGCCGCCTGCCGTCGCGACGGCCATTGTGGTCGGCGCGGTCCTTGGCCGGCTCGAAGCGCTCGTTCTTTTCAGCAGGATTGCGCTGCGGATCGGGGCTGCCGAGATGGTCGGCAACGATCGGCAGCTTGCTGCGGATGATGCGCTCGACTTGGCGAAGCTTGCTGTTCTCTGACGGATCGCAAAGCGTGATGGCAATGCCGTCCATGCCGTTGCGGCCGGTGCGGCCGATGCGATGGACATAGCTTTCCGCTTCATCAGGCAGGTCGAAATTCACCACATGGCTGATGCCTGGCACGTCGATGCCGCGCGCGGCGATATCGGTCGCCACCAGAATGCGTACCGAGCCCTCGCGGAAGTCGTTGAGCGCCTTCTGGCGGGCGTTCTGCGACTTGTTGCCGTGGATGACGGCGGCCTTGAAGCCGTCGCGCTCGAGATCCTTGGTCACCCTGTCGGCGCCATGCTTGGTGCGCGAAAAGATGATGACGGACTTCATCGCCTCGTCGGCGAGCATCTTGGACAGCACCTGCCGCTTCTGCTTGGTGCGGGCAAAGACGACGCCCTGCACGATCTCAGCTGCCGCGGTGCTCTGCGGCGAGACCTCGATGCGAACCGGGTTCTTCAATAGGCCCTTGGCCAGTTCGGCGATTTCGTCCGGCATGGTGGCCGAAAACAGCGCCGTCTGGCGATCCGGCGCGGTCGCCTTGGCGATGCGCTTGACGTCGTTGATGAAGCCCATGTCGAGCATGCGGTCGCCTTCGTCGAGCACCAGCCATTTGGTGTCGGACAAAATGAGGTCACCCTCGCGCACCAGGTCGGTCAGACGGCCGGGCGTGGCGATCAGGATGTCGACGCCGGGAGCAACCTTCTTCACCTGGCTGAAGCGGGAGACGCCGCCGAGCACCAGCGCGGTCGAAACATGCGCGCCCTTGGCAAGGATCTTGATGGTGTCCTCGATCTGCACCGCAAGTTCGCGCGTCGGCGCCAGAATCAGCGCACGGGTCGTCTTGGCGCGCCGCTTGGTGCCGAGCGCGATGATCTTCGACAGGATCGGCAGCGCGAAGGCCGCCGTCTTGCCCGAGCCGGTCTGGGCGATGCCGAAAATGTCACGGCCTTCCAGCTGCGGCGGGATTGCCTGGACCTGGATTGGCTTCGGATCGCTGAAGCCCGCGGCATGGGTCGCCTTGAGCAGCGCGCCCGAAATTCCAAGTGCTGCGAAACCGTTCAGTTCCGCGGTGTTTTCATTAGTCAAAATAATCTTCTTTCACGCGGCTCCTGGCCGCAAACATCAATGGCGGCAGGGCGCAACCTGCCGTCGAAAAATCTGTCATGAACGACAAGGCGGGCGGACGGGATCGTCCACTCGGCTGCGCTGTCGTGCCCGCAGGCATCATGCCACGGGGCTTTTTCGCCACCTTGCCGATTTGCCGGAAAGAGGGAAAACAGACGCAACCAGTCTCATTTGTCGAGAAGGCCGGAATGTCCCGGCCCAAGCGCCTATGCCGCTGCATATGGCTGAGTTCGCCCCGGAATGCAAGGGGCGTCATGTTGCAGCGCAGCAAAAACGAGCGCGAAAGCGGCGCTTGCGCTCGCTTGCGGGCATCATTACCACAAATGCAGCTTTCCATTTTGGGGACCGGCGATGAAGGACGTGCTGAAGGAACTCGAGCGCCGCCGCGAGATCGCCCGCATGGGCGGCGGCAAGGCGCGCATCGACGCCCAGCACAAGAAGGGCAAGCTCACCGCCCGCGAGCGCATCGACGTCTTCCTCGACGAAGGCTCGTTCGAGGAGTTCGACATGTATGTCGAGCACCGATCGACCGATTTCGGCATGGAGAAGACCAAGATCGCCGGCGACGGCGTCGTCACCGGCTGGGGCACGGTCAATGGCCGCCCGGTCTATCTCTTCGCCAAGGACTTTACCGTCTTCGGCGGCTCGCTGTCGGAAGCCCATGCCGAGAAGGTGGTCAAGGTGCAGGAGATGGCACTGCGCAACCGCGCGCCGATCATCGGCCTCTACGACGCCGGCGGCGCCCGCATCCAGGAAGGCGTGGCGGCACTTGGCGGTTATGCCGAGATTTTCCAGCGCAACGTTCTGGCCTCCGGCGTCATCCCGCAGATCTCGCTGATCATGGGTCCTTGCGCCGGCGGCGATGTCTATTCACCGGCGATGACCGACTTCATCTTCATGGTACGCGACACATCCTACATGTTCGTCACCGGCCCGGATGTGGTGAAGACCGTCACCAACGAAACGGTGACCGCCGAGAGCCTCGGCGGCGCCAGCGTCCACACGACCAAATCCTCGATCGCCGACGGCGCCTATGACAATGATGTCGAGGCGCTGCTGCAGATGCGCCGGCTGGTCGATCTGCTGCCCGCTTCCAACACGGCAGAGCTTCCCGAGATCGAATGCTACCAGTCGGTGACCGACCACGATCTGTCGCTCGACCGGCTGATCCCCGACAACGCCAACAAGCCTTACGACATCAAGGAACTGATCCTCAAAGTCGCCGACGAGGGCGACTTCTTCGAGATCCAGCAGAGCTTTGCCAAAAACATCGTCACCGGCTTCGGCCGCGTCGAGGGCCGCACGGTCGGCTTCGTCGCCAACCAGCCGATGGTGCTGGCCGGCGTGCTCGATTCCGACGCCAGCCGCAAGGCGGCGCGCTTCGTGCGCTTCTGTGACTGCTTTTCGATCCCGATCGTGACCTTCGTCGATGTTCCCGGCTTCCTGCCAGGTACCGCGCAGGAATATGGCGGGCTGATCAAGCACGGCGCCAAGCTGTTGTTCGCCTATGCCGAAGCGACCGTGCCGAAGATCACCGTCATCACAAGAAAAGCCTATGGCGGCGCCTATGACGTGATGGCCTCGAAGCATCTGCGCGGCGACATGAACTATGCCTGGCCGACAGCGCAGATCGCTGTGATGGGCGCCAGGGGCGCCGTCGAAATCATCTACCGCAAGGATATCGGCGACTCCGAAAAGATCGCAGCCCATACAAAGGCTTACGAGGACCGCTTCCTGTCGCCCTTCGTCGCCGCCGAGCGCGGCTATGTCGACGAGGTGATCATGCCGCACTCGACCCGCCGCCGCATCGCCCGAGCGCTGCGCATGCTGCGCAACAAGGACATGCAGAACCCCTGGAAGAAGCACGACAACATTCCGCTGTGAGGCGCACCGTCGACGCAACCTTCTTCCCACCGAACAGGTAATCACCCATTGAGTCCTATCCTTGTCTTCTGCTTGCCGGCGATCGGCGATTTCGTTCGCTGCCATTCGGCCATTCAGGTCATCGCCGAACGGTTTCCCGGCCATCCCATCGATGTCATCACCTCGCCGCTTGCAGCACCCCTCGCGCGGCTGATGCCTCACGTCAGGAAGGCCTGGGTGCTGGAGAAGCGGCACTTGCAGGCTGGCTTCGGCAAGCGCATGCAGTTGGCCCGCCAGCTTCGCGAGCAGAACTATCGCGCATGCTATCTTCTCTCCAGCAGCACCAAGGCGGCCCTGGTGCCCTGGATGGCGGGCATCCCTGAGCGCATCGGCTATCCGCGCGAACTGCAGTTCGGCATCGTCAACCGGCTGCCGGCCGGCTGGCTGAAGAGCTTGGTGGCTTTCGGCCCGCGCAAGACAAGGCTGTTCGAGCAGGTCTGCGCCATCGCCATGCTGGGTGAGAAGCCGGCCGACGGAATGCGCTTGCCGCCGCCGCGAATGGCGGTTTCGCCCGAGGAGTTGTCGGCTTGGCGCGTCCGGCATGGGATCGACGCGGCAAGGCCGGCGCTGGCGCTCTACACGTCGGATTTCGCCAACTTCCGCTCATGGCCGGCGGAGCGTTTCGTCTCGGTCGCCAGGGATCACGCCAGGCGCGGCTGGTCGATATGGATTGTCGGCGGTCCGCGCGAACGCGAGGCCGCTGCCCAGATCCGGGCAGCGCTTCCGGAGGCGGTGGATTTCACATCGACCCCTGACATCACCGACGCCATGTGCCAGATCGCTGCCTCGACCGTCTTCCTTGGCGTCGATGGCGGCGTCGCGCATGCGGCCGCGGCCTTAGAGGGGCCGTGCGTGCTGATATTCGGATCGAACCGCTCCTACGAAACCGGTCCTGTGAACGACCAGGTCCGGTATGTCGAGCCGCCGATTTCGACGCCAAGCTGGATCGAGCATACGCGAGACATCAGCGAGGAAAGAGTGCTTTCCGCCTTGGCGGACGCTGTGGCGCAAGCGCGCCGTCCGCAAGGCGCCTGACCTGGATATCCGGCGCCCTATTCCTCTTCCGCCGCCCCGAACCCCGCGCCCATGGTGGCGCGCGCCGCACTCGCCCATGGCGTTGCATGGTTGTCGATGCGCATCTGGAAGATGAAATAGGTCGGCGAGCAGAAGCCGATGCCTTTGACCTTGGCCACGCCGGGCGTGTCGGGCGGCAGCGACTGGCACATATAGTCCTCGCGGCAAAAGTGATCGGTCGAGCAGGCCGGACGATTGCCGCGATTGACCGCGCCGCCGAGGCACTGGTCGAAATTGTTGGTCGCCACGCAGGTATCGAACTTTTTCCCGCCGACCAGCCCGCAGATCTCGCTGGGCATCGGCTTGCCCGCCTTGAAAGCGGCAAAGGCGCGATCCTTGTCGTCGCAGCCGCGATAGGCGATGCCGGCCGGCACGCCGATCTTCGGCGGACGGCACGTATAGGCGGTGCGTGAAATATCGGTCGCGAAAGCGGCGAACTGCCCAGTGATTTTGTAACGATCGTTGAAAGGCTGCCTCTCATTGCTGGCGATCGAGCCGGTCAGGCATGGATGGCCGGAAAACATGTCCTTGCTGTCCTTGGGCAGCAGGCATTGCGCCAGCTTGGTGCGCACGCCTGAAGCGGTGGCCAGCGGCGTGCAGACGGTGCCGCCGCCGCACTCCCAGATGGCGCCGAAGCGGGCGGCATCCTCCGGCACCAGGCACGGCATCGCCATCTCGGCCGGTGCGTAGTCGACATTGCCTGTATCCGTCCAGGCGGCCGGCGGCGCGAAGGACAGCGGCCGGAACCGGTTCGGCTCCTTGCCGTCTGCCGTGGCGCGCAGCCAGGCCTTGCGGCGCGGTATTTCGGCATGGAGATGCGGCGAGACGCCGACCTCGATGCGATTGAGCGGCGACGTCGTTCTGTCGTCGAGACCGATGAAATGGAAGCCAGCGGTCGAGCCTGCCTGATGGCAGCCCTGGCAGGCGCCATTGTCCAGCCGCTCGACCAGGGCCTCCGGCGTGCGCACCAGCTTGAGCCCGGAATAATCGAGCCCGCCGAAATCCGTTGGCTGGAACAATGGCGTAAACGGGTGGTTGGCCTGCCTGGCGCTGCCGAAGTCGACCACGAAATGACCTTTTTGGCCAGGAATTCATCGGGGATTTCGTAGACGCCGAGATCGACCACCGCGACGTTGGCGCTGATATAGTCGGCAAGCCTTTTCTTGAGCGCGGCGTCTTCCGTTAGCCGCGCCGCATCCGGCGTGTTTTCCAGCGGCTTCTCGCTGATGGCGGCACCGTCAAAGTCGAATATCCGCATCAGATAGGCAGCCTGGCCGCCGAACTCGGTCTCCTGGCCGGAGGGAAAGCGGACGACTTGTGCATTGAGTTCGAGCTGCTTGAAGCTGAGGCCAGCCTTTTCCAGCGGCCCTCCAACAAGCCAGCCGGCATCGACGCTCTCGTCGAGCTGCGACGTCCAGCGCCCGGCAACGCCAACGCAGCCGCCATCGGCATCCGGCGCGGCACTGTAGACGGCATTGAAATTGAACGGCAGGCGTGAGGCCAGCACCTTGCCGTTCTTCTTGAAGCTATAGGCAAGCCGGTAGATGAACCGCACTTCGCCACAGCTGCTTTCGCCCTGAACATCAGCGAAGTCGCGCCGGTCGATCCGGTTGATGACGCCGACCAGACGGAAGCGCGCCGCGGCCGTCTTCAGCCAGCGCATGTCCATGATGCGGCCGACATTGCCGTCGGTCACCTCATAGAGCGTCCGCCCGCCAGCCTTCATTTCCGCCCGCAAGGCGGCGACGTCGCCTGCCACCGTGTCGACAATCGCGTGATAGGCCGGCGCCTCGTCATAGAGGGCCTTCAGGTCGTCCTCGCCATCGACGGCGAAAACTCCGGCAAAGCCAAAACCCCTGGCATCGAGGGCGGCGAGAATCGCCGGATCGTCGACCATGCTCACCGGACCCTCGGCGCGCGCCACCTGCGCCATCAAGAGCGCCACAAGAAATCCAAGAAGCAGCGTGAAGCGGTGGGTCATCCAGCGATTCCCTTGCGGCTGCCGATCAACGCGCGCAGCACCGGCACCATGGCAAGCGGCAGGTCCTCGGCGATCAGCCCGGGTCCGACGCGGCTACCCGCCTCGGCATGGATCCACACCGCCGCACAGGCAGCCTCGAAAGGCGGCATGCCCTGCGCCAGCAGTCCGGCGATGATGCCCGCCAGCACATCGCCAGACCCAGCGGTGGCGAGCCAGGGCGCACCATTGCTGTTAATCGCCATCCGGCCATTTGGTGCTGCGATGACCGTGTCGGCGCCCTTGTAGACGATGATGGCATTGGCACGTGCGGCAGCCGTGCGCGCCTTGGTCAGTTTGGAGAGCGCGTTGTCGCCTGCAATGTCCGGGAAGAGCCGACCGAATTCGCCCTCATGCGGCGTCATCACCAGCGCCGGGGCTTTTGGCTGACGCGCCGCTTCGAACAGCGTATCCGGCTCATCGCGAAATGAGGTGATGCCGTCGGCATCAAGCACCAGCCCGTCGATCGAGCCGGCGGCACCTTGCCGTCCGGCACCCAGCATCGCCAAGGCAAAAACCCGGGTCTTGTCACCAACTCCGAAACCGGGACCGAGGACGAAGGCCGATGGTCGCCGATCGCCGATGAAATCGTGCACGTCCTCGACCGTATCGGCCTTGCGCAGCATGATCGAGGTGAGGTGCGCGGCGTTGACCTGCATGGCGTTCGCCGGCGACAGCACCGTCACCGCCCCTGCGCCGCTTCTGGCAGCGGCAAGCGCCGACAGCCGCGCAGCACCCGTCGCCGATGGCCCGCCGGAAAAGACACCGGCATGGCCGCGTCTGTATTTGTGTGCATCGACCGCCGGCACGGGAAGCGTGTCCAGCCAAAGCGCCGGCACGTTCTCGAAGGCCTGCGTCTTGAGTTGCGCAATGATCTCGGCCCCGATGCCGATGTCGGCAAGCACGACCTCACCGCACCGCTCGCACCCCGGCAGCAGCAGATGGCCGGGCTTCTTGCGCGCGAAGGTAACGGTGGCGTCGGCACGGAACGCCTGCCCCAGTATGTTGCCGCTTTCGCCGGAAACGCCGGAGGGCAGGTCGACGGCGACAACAGGCAGGTTCAGCGTCGTGACGATTTCGACTGCCCGGGCTGCATCGCCCGACAGTGGCTTGGACAGCCCTGCCCCGTAGAGCGCATCAACCACGACCGCGTTCTTCTCGGCGCTGAATGCCGACAGCGGCCGGGGCGCGACCGGGCATTCGGCGGCGGCTATCGCCGCATCGCTGCCCGCCCTGGGCGGACCGGACGCCCACAACCGGATATCGACGCCGCTGTCATGCAGCACGCCGGCAACGACATAGCCGTCGCCGCCATTGTTGCCGGGACCGCACAGCACGTGCACACGTGCCGCGGCCGGATAGCGCGTCAGCACAACCGCGGCCACCGCTTCGCCGGCACGGCGCATAAGGCCGAAGCCATCCAGCGGGCCGGCGGCGATCGCCAGCCGGTCGGCTTCGCCCATTTCGGCCGGAAACAGAAGTTCGTTGCTCATGGATTGCCGTCCGCATTTCAATCGAGCATTGTCCAGTTTTCAGTCTGACGCAAACGCCGATAGGCGGATTGCGAGAGCGAAAGCAGCGTTGGAGGAACGAAGCGCCGCGCAAACTGCCCGCAAAATATACGGATTGCCTAAATATTGGGCGGACAAGCGCAACCGTTGTGACTAGGCTTTGGGAGTCCATGCCGCATCCAATGCCGCGAATGACGCGGATGTGCATCCCGGTGCGGCATGGTGTTGAAATCGCGTGATACCGCTTCGTTTCAGCCGAAATTGGCACAGTTCGTGCTTGAAGGAGGCGCAAGCGGGGCTCACAACCCGTCTTTTTGGCAGTGGAGGCCATTTTTTACATGAAAAAGATCGAAGCGATCATCAAGCCGTTCAAGCTAGACGAAGTGAAGGAAGCGCTTCAGGAGGCCGGGCTGCAAGGCATCACCGTCACCGAGGCCAAGGGCTTCGGCCGGCAGAAGGGCCATACCGAACTTTACCGCGGCGCGGAATATGTCGTCGATTTCCTGCCCAAGGTGAAGATCGAGGTTGTGCTCGGCGACGACGCGGTCGAAGGCGCGATCGAAGCCATCCGCAAGGCGGCGCAGACCGGCCGTATCGGCGACGGCAAGATCTTCGTCTCCAACATCGAGGAAGTCGTTCGTATCCGCACCGGTGAAACGGGTATGGACGCCGTCTGAGCTTTCTGATTTCAGTTTCCTCGAACCGTCAGCACACAGGGAAGAAATGACATGACGACAGCCAAAGACATCATGAAGCAGATCAAGGACAACGACGTGAAATTCGTCGACCTGCGCTTCACCGATCCGAAGGGCAAGCTGCAGCACGTGACGATGGATGTCGTCGAGGTCGAGGAAGACATGTTCGCCGATGGCGTCATGTTCGACGGATCCTCGATCGCCGGCTGGAAGGCAATCAACGAGTCCGACATGGTGCTGATGCCCGACCCCGACACGGTGCATATGGACCCGTTCTTCGCCCAATCGACCATGGTCATCCTGTGCGACATCCTCGATCCGGTCTCCGGCGAATCCTACAACCGCGACCCGCGCGGCACCGCCAAGAAGGCCGAGGCCTACATGAAGTCGGAAGGCATCGGCGACACCATCTATGTTGGCCCGGAAGCCGAGTTCTTCGTCTTCGACGACGTCAAGTACAAGGCCGACCCTTACAACACCGGCTTCCGGCTCGACTCCACCGAACTGCCGTCCAATGACGACACCGACTACGAGACCGGCAACCTCGGCCATCGTCCGCGCATTAAGGGCGGCTACTTCCCTGTGCCGCCGATCGATTCCGCGCAGGACATGCGCTCGGAAATGCTGACCGTGCTCGCCGAAATGGGCGTGCGCGTCGAAAAGCATCACCATGAGGTCGCCGCCGCCCAACACGAGCTCGGCATCAAGTTCGACACGCTGGTCCGCAACGCCGACAAGATGCTGATCTACAAATATGTCGTGCACCAGGTCGCCAATGCCTACGGCAAGACGGCCACCTTCATGCCGAAGCCGATCTTCGGCGACAACGGCTCGGGCATGCACGTCCACCAGTCGATCTGGAAGGGCGGCAAGCCGACCTTCGCCGGCAACGAATATGCCGGCCTGTCGGAGAGCTGCCTGTTCTACATCGGCGGCATCATCAAGCACGCCAAGGCGATCAACGCCTTCACCAACCCGCTGACCAATTCCTACAAGCGCCTGGTGCCGGGCTATGAAGCGCCGGTGCTGCTCGCCTACTCGGCGCGCAATCGTTCGGCGTCCTGCCGCATTCCGTTCGGCTCGTCGCCGAAGGCCAAGCGCGTCGAGGTCCGCTTCCCCGATCCGGGCGCGAACCCCTACCTCGCCTTCGCCGCCATGCTGATGGCCGGCCTCGACGGCATCAAGAACAAGATCCATCCGGGACAGCCGATGGACAAGGATCTCTACGACCTGCCGCCGAAGGAACTGAAGAAGATCCCGACCGTCTGCGGCTCGCTGCGCGAAGCCCTGCAGAGCCTCGACAAGGACCGCGGCTTCCTGAAAGCCGGCGGCGTCTTCGACGACGACCAGATCGACAGCTACATCGAGCTGAAGATGGCCGAGGTGATGCGCTTCGAAATGACCCCGCATCCGGTCGAATACGACATGTATTACTCAGTCTAGCCTTGGAGCCCTTGGAAATGCTGGACTCCTTGCAATGTAAGTGGTTCAGCCTTCCAAACTGGTACGTTTAGTGGTACGGAAGGTGGTACGAACCCCTTCTGGACCATTTGTAATGCGTGTTCCCAAAGACAGCTACATTCACAAGCATCCCGGCTCCGCCAACCTCTGGTACGTTCGGGATATCCCCGAAAAACTCCGTCATCTGCTTCCGCCGACGAAGAACGGAAAGCAGCCGACGAAGTGGAAGGTGTCGCTTAAGACCGCTATCCGGCGCGAAGCAGCAATCGAGGCTCGAAAGCTCGCCTCAGAGCACGACGCCTTTATCGAGTCCGGCCGTGCGCCCGACCCAAGGTCAAACCTCAGCGAGGCCGTCCGGAGCGCAATCGACGCGGCCGGCGGCGAGCAAGCCTTTCTCGAATTGCTGGACAAACGCGCAATCCGTGCCACCAAACTTGCCGACGAAGCGGAGTCGTGGCGGGATTTCGCGGCTGAAGAGACATCCCCTTCCGAAGCGCCGGACCCCGATTGGATATCTGTTACCACGGCGGTTATGGACGCCGAGCGGCTCCAGATCGAGCGCCAGCTTGCTCGCGACGTGCCGGTTATAAAGGCTCTCGGCAGTACGCCCAAGAAGCTGAATGACGCCGGGCTGCACTATGCGGCCGATGCCGTTGCGTTGAAACGACGCGACCCTGACAAGATCACTCTTGCCGGCGTGGTTGCTGAATGGAAGGAACACGCTTCGCCGGTAGCGCCGGAGCAGTATGAATACCCGGTGAAGCTCTTCGAGGAACTGAATGGTGCCCTCCCCGTGAAACAAATCACGGTCGATCACGTGCGTGCCTTTCGAGACGCGCTGTTGAAAATGCCTCCGGCGTCTGGCGGCAAGTTCGACGACAAGACCATGCCCGAGATAATCCGGCTTGCGGAGAGGAAGGGCTTGAAGCCGCTAAAGGCATCCACGGCGGGAAAGCACTTTCGCTGCCTGAAAGCGATCTTCACGTTTGCAGTCGACGACGGCTACGTCGAGGTGAACGTCGCGGCCGGGATCAAGATGCGTCGGCCCAAGGGCAACTACGTCGAGGCGAAGAAAGCCAAGCGTCGGACGTTTAGCCCGGCCGAAATGGAGAAGCTGTTCGCCGCCGCAGTTATCGCACCGTGGCGCGACAAGGAGGAGAATCTTTGGTTCCTCCGGTTGATGACCTACACCGGCGCACGGCCCGAGGAACTGGCGCAACTCTCGGCGCGGGATATCGTGACGGTTGGCGGTCACGTGTGCCTTAGCCTTCACGACGAAGGCGACAACCACATGAAGAATCCATCATCGGTGCGCATGGTGCCCGTTCATCCTGAACTGCTGCGGCTGGGCTTTGCGGACTTCGTGAAGGCGGCAGACAACCGCCCGTACCTCTTTTCCACCTTGGAGCCGGACGGCCGTGGACGCCGCTACGGCCGCATGCAGCGGCGGTTGACAGCCTTGATCAATGGGAAGGTGTCCAACGACGCCCGTCTGGTCCCCTACTCTCTCCGCCATACGTTCAGGAACACGATGGAGAACACCGACGCTCCCGAATGGGTGATTGAGGGGATCATGGGCCATAGCAACCCGGAGCATAAGACCGGGCGGGGTTACGGGATGCAGCAAGTTGCCAAGATGGCGGAGTTCATCGCCAAGGCCGATCCATTCGACAAGGCCCGTGCTGTGTGTGAATTCGTGGATGAGGAAGAGTCCGAGGCATTGGAATGAAAATGCCCGCGCTGCTTCGCATCAGCGTGGGGCAAAGCTATCTCCCGAATTCCTTGACCATCAAGTTGCCGGCCCACATGAAGAAACACTCGGTCTCGCCTTGAAGCATGAGTCGTCCGCGCGAAGCTGGGTCGAAATCGCTATGCAGACCGATCTGGACGAAAGCGTTCCCTTCAAGAGCCCTCACCAGAACGATGTGCCCGCCGTCCCACTCCGCCAATTCCAGCGGAGTGTCGGTGTCGGCGTCGATCATGAGGGCCGGCGCTATTGTGCGCCGGAGGGTCCTGTGATCGCTCGTGGTCAGCCATTGTTCAATTCTCAATAGCATAGGGTCTCCCGGCGCTCTGAGGCGCGTGACGGATGGGTCTGTAGTGGTTGACGGTGCTCCGCACCATCGTTGGGGTGTTAGGGGCCGGGCCAGCATGGGCCGAAGGGAACGGCAAGGCTGGCCCGGCGTACCCGGCGTGCCTGACGCGCCGGGATCGGTGCGACCGCCGAAGGACAGGCGGCGGTCGCCGTGTAGGTCTCGCCAGCGGGGTGGTCCAGCGAGACACACGTTTCTTGGTCTACTTCTTTGCCTCGCGTCGGGTGCGAGGCGTTACCGGGTAGATCGTCGTCTGCGTTGGAAGCGGGCGCTCAATCGGCCTGGGTCGGTGATCCAGCATGCCGGCTCATTCCATGTATGGCGCAGTGATCAGCCGAGCCCATTCGATGTCTTTCTGCGAGACACCGCTCGCTGGCCCGACCGTGGGATTTTTCCGCAGGAGGGCGTAGGCACCGTCGATGTCGAGCCGATGTTCCGGAGACAGCCCGGCCGCGTTGAGCTTGGCAATGTTGAGCGTCTTCGGCTTAAACGCCATCGGCTCTGAGGATGCCTGCTCCGGGACTTCGGCTTCCGGCGCTGCCGGCCGCTTGCGGTGAATAGGATCGCCCCACGCCTCGAATTCCTTGCGCTGGGCCTCGGTCAGATTTGGAATGTCTTTCGGTGACAGGCGGGAGTCCCGGAGGAAAAAGAGTTGAGCGTCGGTAAGCTCATCCTCTTCTGCGACAGGCAACGGCTCCGGATCAGCAACGTCGCCAAGGTGGCCGATGAACAGCCGAATTTCTGGCGGAAGGTCGTTGAGTTGCTTGTCGGGATAGCGGGCCTGCATGTAGGCGTCTTGGGCAGCGTTTAGGGTCATGGTGTGGTCCTTAGTTTTTTGATTCACTGGTCTGTTCTTCGCGTTCAAGATACTGTTTCAAGGCCTTGCGAACGATGTCGGCGCGCGTAACGCCTTCCCGCCGACATTGCTGGGCAAGGCGGTAGACGAGGTCGTCGGACATCAGGACCCCGACGTTTTGTGTTGACTCAGTCATTTTAGTCACGGCTCTGAATCTCTAGTTCGATTGCGGCGGCACGTGCCTTGGTGGCGAAAGCAAAATCCAGATTTTCGCGGATGATTGCGGCCTCGCTAGTATCCCGGCGCTTGGCTTCGTCGCGCACAAGGTCCCGAAGCCTGTTTGGCAACGAAACGGCTAGGCGGCTTTCGTCGGCACGCTCACCGGGACGGCACCCATTGTCTAGGTAATTCATCGACCCGCCTCCCGATTACGAGCGGCGAAGTCAGCTTCCATGTCTCTCTGGACCAGCTCGCGCAGGTAGGAACTGATAGACCGGCAACCGGTTGTCGCTTTTGCGTTGAGGTAGGTCAGTTGGAGTCTCTCAAACGAAACGTTTACGCCCATTTTTGCCATGGCGTTGCACTCTCTAAATTGTGGGAAAGAAAGAGGGCACCCCGTGCCTCTTAGTGGATCAAAGTATAGCGCTTTATGAAGACGAATGTCAAGTTTTGCTTGACAGTGGCTCACTTTTTATCTGAGTCATCTACTGACTCACTGTTTATCTCTGCACTCAACCTTATTGTCTTCTCAATCCATCACGCCGTTGCATGGGTGGGTCCCACGCGGCACGGGGTTCCCTGCCTGAATGCGTCCGAAGGTCCAAACACAATTCGTGCGCCCTTCAAGGAAGTGTTGAGGTCGTGGGAGGACAATGGTGCGAGCCTATAAAGGGGCGATTGCATCCGAGGAGAGGGATAATGTGGATAGTTGGAGGGATCGTTTTGGGTCTTATAGGCTGGTATCTGCTGCGAAATGGCAGAAGAAACGGCGATCCGCTTAACAGGAAGTGTGCTGCTGAAATATGCGAGTATCTAACCCACTCGGAGCAAGTAAACGCAAGCGGCATAGCCGAAATTTTTATGCGAAATGCTCGCTATAGGACTCAGGCTAGGCATGTCGTTTCCATGGTGCCGGCAATTTTAATCAAGGCTGGCTATCCAAGTGAGCAATCTATGAGCTTCGTTCCGATTATGTTTCAAGCTGCCGCTTTGATTCCGGAATAAATTCAAAATAATCGACTCAACCTTTCCGGCCCCGATTGCGTCGCATTGGAAGCCTCGTGGGAGGTTTGATGACTTTTACATTTGCTCCCTGATCCGACAGTATCTCACCCAGAGCTTGGGTTACGATTTCTGAGGAGCCGCCGTCTTCGATGAACTGCTTCCGTAGGTGCCTTGCCTTCTCTACATTGTCGAGCTTTAGCGATATGATTTCCTCTTGCGATTTAGCATTCGCCAAGTCGCGACGTTGCGCCTCCTGCCGGTAGAAGAGGGTCCGATCAAGAATAAAGTCGGCTATTCCCTTTGGTACATCTTTAAGCAAACCGACAATGTCAAACGGATTTGAGTAACGGATATGCTGTATGACGACGCCACGGCTGGGCCCATAAACTGAAAATCGGCCGATATCTGCGTAGCCCGAGCAACCCAAATAGAAGAGTTCCAAAGCTGACACATTTAACTCTACGTCTAGAGGCAGAAGTTCGCCCAATGGCGACTCCTTCGTGTTCATCGTAATTCTGACCAAAGCCATCCTATGCCTCCCCAATATGCTGTTGAGTTCAGAATATTGCGCCCGTAGTGAGTCACCCTCTCTCAGTTTAGCGGCTAAATTTTTGCGCACTAGGGGGCGTATCCGACCCCGCCCCCATACGTATGGCTGGTTCCATCGAGGCCTTTTCCAGAAGGGGCGCGAGAATGTTTTGACTAGCTGATCTGAATGAGAATCCAGATCACGCCAAGCCAGAACAGAAGGGCCAGGGTCGAAGTGGCGAGGCGCATTGGGGCAGCTATCCCAGACGGTCCAACATGCGCTTAACGGACTTGGCATCCTTGCCGAACTCGGCCCCGATCTTGTGATAACTGAGACCTACCGCGCGGCGTTCGCTCATCTGCCGGAGAATGGTTTGCTCTTCCAAGTTCTCGACCAGCTTGCCGTCGACAATGTCATAGCCGAACTGGCGCTTGCCGCCGTTGTAGTCGCCCTGTGCCGCCTTGTGGCGCTTCACTTCCCGGATGCGCTCCCGCAACCGGTCACGTTCCGCTTCTGCCACGGCAGAAAGGATCGTGAAGACCAGCTTGGAGATACCGTTGCCCGTCACGTCGCCGCCAAGGTCCATCATGACCAGCCCGACGCTATCGGCCTTCAAGACCTCCAGCGTAGCAAGCGCATCGGAAGCGGAGCGAAACATGCGGTCCAGCTTGGGCGTGACAATGACATCGTGCTTACTCACGACCGCAAGGAGCTTCTGGCCTTCCGGGCGATCTGCGAGCGGTATGGAGCCGCTCACACCACGCTCGATAAAGATATCGTCATCGGCGATCGTCCAGCCCTGAGTCATGGCGTATCCCTTGATCCGCATGACCTGTGTATCGAGGCTCTCGCCCTCGTTCGCTTGAAGGGCCGTCGAGACCCGGCAATACCCCAAAACACGCATTACTCAATACCTCGTCTGTGGCGTTGCTAAAACAATGCCACAGAAAGGTCAATGCCACAAGCAGAATCGTGTGATCGCGGCGATGTCTTTGAAGGATTGATAGCAGATTAACAGTCTGTATTTATTCGATTTTTTAATAGTTGAGCATGGCATTGGGATTGCCACGGCCCGCACTTGTTAGCTTTGACCCTTAGGGTTAACGACATATGTGGCATTCGAGCCACATCTGATATATCAGATACATTCTGCGCCGTACCGACCGGTACGGCGGATCGGTTCGGTCTCGCTGTCTCCAGATTGCGCTCGAAACTTTGAAGGGAAATTATCTTCAAAGCCGCGATTTTGAGAGCTACGCTTTCACCGGCCCCGTAGTGCCCCACTGGACCCAAGGCGCAGTCTTACCGGTTACTTCCTTCACCGCTTGCAGCAGCGCTTGATTCAGCGCCACAAATGCCCGGTGATGATCGCAGCTAGGCGATATCAGCGGCTGGTGAGGAACGTGCGATGCATTATCTTCATAGATGATCCACGGACATCTTCAGATAGGACCTGAGGATGGCTTCAGCGACGTTCTTTCTGATGCCGCCGTACTTGCCCATCCCTGGGTCTTTGCCGGCTAGTTCCTTGGCCACCACCTTGATTCGACGAATGATCTCCGTATTGCCGCCGTTTTCGTCAAGGATGCGATCGACCTCCGAAAGAGCATTGATGACGTCCTCAATTTCTTCGCGGTGAGCGCGACCGTCTTCCATAGTTGTCGCCGCCCGTGGCATCAAAACCTTCTTTTCAGCCATTGGATGTCGTTTTCCTCCTCGGTTGGCAACGCCGGGCCGACGCCATGCGGAAAGGCCTCACTGAACTTGCGCGCCAGCAATTCCGGCTTCAGGCCGTGGTCCTTGGCGACCTCCGCGATTAGCGCATCGTCGGGCTGAGCACCGCGACGTACTTCATCGGCGATTTCGCGGATGGCCTCTCCGAGTTGCTTCAGGTCAACCGGCATGGTTCTGCTCCCGAAAGCGGTGTCTCTAATCTTATACGACCAACTGGGCCTTTTCCGAAACGAGAAGTTGTGGCTTGTTCTTGGGATAGATACAAGGAGGCTTTCTTGGAAACCCATATCGATCGGCGGGTCATTCTTTGTCAGGAGTCCGAGTTCAAGAGCCTCTACGAGTGGTCACTTCAAGAGTTAAACGCGGATGGCAAACAGGTCGGCCGCGATCAAATACCTTGGATTTGGACTCTCTCTTTCACGGCAAGCGAGCTAACTCTGCGTGACACAATAGCCATCAAGCCCAGCTATCCAGATGATCCCGAAGAGAGTCAGATGACCGCGAAGCAGGTCATCTTTGCAAAGCTGCATCCTATTGGGCGAGGCGGCATCGATTGGACCACCTCCTACTCGATGTTCGGAACTGATCGGACGATCGCAAACTTTCAACTCCAAATAATTCCGCTCACGGATGAAGATGAGCAGGAGCGATGCATAGCTTGGGGGGTCGTGAGCTACACGGCGGAGACTGATTTCCACGAAGAAACCACCGGCGACTCCATGGGCTTCTACCTGATCGTGCGTCCTGAGACATTTACACGATACGCGGAGAAGATTGCCGCCTCTGCTGTGGACGAAGTTGTGCTCCACGTGGGTCGAGTTGCAGGTTTCTATTCTGAATGGTCGCCGTCGATCTCCGCTGATCAGATCAAGGTGCTGACCGACGACAAAGAGCACAAGATCGAGATACCGGACAATTGCGAGATCGATCCTCCTCGTCTCGGAGAGGTGCTTCAAGCCGAACTTCACATCACCAAACTTGGGAAGGCGAGACTGAAGACCTCGGAAGATACAGAGGATCGGATTGACAGCAAGAGAAACCCTGCGGAACTGACTGGCGGTGCCGGTCAGACGAAGACCTTCGGGGAGGCGGAGGACGAGGATCGGATTGATGGCGAGGAGCAGATCGACGTCGCTAGTCAGGTTCAGCCTAATCAGCGACCGCCTGTCGACGCCGAAGTAGCCAGTCTCTTGTCCTCTATCCGGATTGCCGCATGGATCATTGCCGGCCTCTTGCTGTTGATCCTAGTCAATTGGAGGCTATAGCTGGACCGGTCGCTTTCCACCCCTTAGACCTAGCGGCGGGTGGGCGCGGCAGGTGGCATGGTCTTGCGTCATTCCGGCCGATCGGCTAGAATAACCCTATGATTGAGCTAGTAACAGACACGTTGGTGTTTCTGACGGCCTTATTTGCCTTGGTACAATCGGGGTTCTTTGCGCTCCGCTTTTCAAAAAATACCTGAAAAATCACATCTGTTTTTTTCCATACAAGCGAAAACACCTTCGCCAGATTGTAAATCTTGAAGGACATTGGCACAAAGGACTGGAAAGACCTTTGCGAGACTTCTGGCGCGAGCCAAACGAGTGGCCGACAGTCAAATCTCAGAGCCAGAGTTTATCCGGTCGGTGATCGCGGGGCAACTGGTGCCCGCGATCTGAACTCAGCCTCTCAAGCATAAAGCCGCGTCACCATGGTGCTGGCGGTCGAGGTGGATGGCCTGCGTAGCTTGCGCAGTTACCGCAGGCATTCGGGCGTTGTGGTCGACGAAAGAACTCCAGCCCCGTAGGGGGTTCAAGGTTGAGTTCAGACGAGTCCGCACTTTGTCCGCACTTTGTCCGCACTTGGATTTCCAGACGGAAACGCAAAGATCCTCATTACCTGAATAATTACAAATACTTATAGAGATATCTGATTTTGCTTGTCCGCACTGTCCGCACTGTCCGCACTTTTTCAGAAATAACCCTTCGCGCGGTCCAAAACGCATCCTCCCCTTTCGAAACGGGGACCATCAACGTTACCAACCATGCAGGGCCTATACCCTATTTCAGGAAAAGTGCGGACAGTGCGGACAGTGCGGACAGATTTCGCAAGCCGTTGATTCTACGTCATATTTGAGTCCGCACTTTTAGGCCAAAGTGCGGACTCAAGTGCGGACAAGTGCGTCAGTCGGCGAAATGTTTCTCGACGTAAGCAGCGAGGGCCAGCATGTTGACGCGCCAGTGAGAGAATGAGCGACGATCTGGCAACCGACTCCACGACGGTCGCTTCTTCTCGCCTTCAAGCTCCAGAAGCCCGGCCCGGTTCATCGCGTTGCGAAGGCCGGTATCCGTCATGCCTGTCACCTCGCACAGCTTGGCGAGCTTACCGGGCTTGGTCGAGATGCAAAGGAGGTCATGCTGTTCGTGCTTGATCGACCGATACGCCGCAAGCTCTCCGCCGCGCCAATGGTCTACCTCCTCCAGGTCCGTGATGTCGGTCCCGTGCCGCGTCTGAGCGTTGTTCAGAAGGGTTCGCATGGCTGACACGAAGTCATCGGTGCCGGTGCCCTCGGCACGGCGCTCCCAAGCCCAGCGCACGACCCGCGCAAGGTCACAGGCGGGGATAAGGCCAAGCTCCTGCATGACGACTCCTGAATACCAAACCAGCGCCAGAATCTTGGCGGAGCGCAACTGTATAGGATCGGCCCCGACGCCAGCGATCTCAGAAGCCAAGCGGTTCACCTCACCCCGGACGCGGGATACGCCAAGCTCCTGCAACCGGAGCACGATCGGCCTCCACGCATGGCCGTAGTTCTCAGCCATCATGTCGAGAGCGCCGGGGACGTGTTCCTTGACGACAACGCCGTCCGGCCGGTGAACCTCGATATCGTCGCCGAACAGGTCAACGTATTCGCTGCCCTCCAGCTTCTTCACGCCGGTGATGTCGATATCCAAGACGCGGACGTTGAAGCCGCCCGGCTGCTTCTTCCCGGCGTTGGAGAGAACCTGGGCCAACGGGATTTCGTTGGTCATGACGACCAAACCGCTGAATTCCTTCTCCGGCCGCGCATCACCCACGACCGTGGACCGCCCCTTCCCAACGCGTGACGCGATCTTCCAGATGATCGACTGGAGCATGTCCGGCGTCGTCGTCTTCCCTTCGTCAAAGATCATGGTGATGCCAGAACGCGCGGCAAGCACGGCCTCAATGGAATTGTCGGTCTTGTTCAGCGTGTGGAAGTTGCCACGCTTGTTCGGCGCTGCGCAGACCGTTGCTGCGGCCTTGGCTGACTTGGACTTTCCGTGCGAGGTCTTGCCGCTGAAATTGACGATCGGCATTTCGTCAAGGTCGAGGTAGTCGGCGACGATGCCAGCGCCGCCCATCATGACGCCAAGGGCGAACTGTTCCCGATCGACCCCACCATTCTTGTAGAGGAAGCCTGCGCCCTCCTTCCAACCGTCAAGGTCACCCCGGCTCCAGTCCCCGCGCACCGCACCGCCACGGAGTCGAAGCTTGGTCGGTCTGAGCCGGGCAACCTTCAGATCGTCCGTGTCGTCCTCATCGACCGGCGCGCCGTCCGGCGCGGACGTAACCTCGCCGCTCGGATGAAGGAAAGCGCCGCCGTGCCAGCCCGTCCGCTCCACCAGCATCGTGTCAACGGGGAAGTCGAGAAGCTTGAACAGGTCGATCACGCCATTCTCGAAAATCATCGGGAACAGGTTCGATGACAGGCGCTTCAACAATTCCTGCCGATCATAAATTAGGTCTTTTGCGAAGGTGAGTTCGCGCGGACCGTTGTGCCGCGTCTCGTATGCGATGGTGATGGTGGCGCTACCGCCGAAGGCATCCACGGCCGTGCTCTCAACCCTGAAGACCGGACAGCACGGCAACCAGACCGGTTCGCTGTCATCGGCCCCGTCCTTCTTGGACTTGTATTCGATCCAGAACCAAAGCCGTCCCTCGTGCTCATCAATCTTGAACCGGCTGTCATCGGACACGAACACAGTGCCATCGTCGGCGAGGCTGACAGCGAAGCCGGAGCCGCCATCACGCGCAGCGCCAGACCTCTTGTGACCGCCGCGCTTCCGAAATTCCTTCAGAGCCTTGGCGAAGTCGTCAGGATGCATGCAGCTATAAGCCGGGTCCGTCAGAGCTTCGATTGGGAACCATTCCAATTCGATCGCTCTCTTGATCCGGTCCAGCGGATCATGGTCCGCACAAGACTCATGGCTGCAATAGAAAGCGAACCTCTCGGCGTCCAGTCCTCCATCCTCGATATAGGCACCGGGATCGTCTTCCGTACTCTCGCTCCCGTGGCCATCGCTTTCGCCATGTGGACACACACACGCGAACTTGGTCGGGCTGCGCTCCTTGCGACGATGCTCCGGGCAGTGTTCGGCAAAGACTTTCGACGGCTCGAAATAAGTGCCGAAGATCGCAGCCCACTTCCGAAGGTTGAAGTCGCCGATCAAGTAACGGCCGGCATCGTCTCGCCCACCCATACCATCGGCAGCGATGTCATAGGGGTCGGTGGAAATCTTTTTGTAGTCGCGTGCCGAGACCGGCTTGATTTTCGTCCAGTCCAGCGCCTTGCCGGCTGAAACGATAATCCGAGCATTGGTTGCGCCTTTGGCCTTCGACGCTAGGTAGAACAGGCGCGCGGGATCACGGGCGGCGCGATCGACGCTGATGCCGAGTTCCCGGCCCATGCCAAGGATTATGTCACCCCACGCAGTGATCGCGTCTTTCTGCGAGCCGGGTTGTTTGGAGATGTCGTAAGGCTCCTCCAGCACAAAGAGCAGGCGGAATTTATCGATCGACCGCGTCCGGACATTTATCGCGACGCCTGCCGTCGTATCGTGCCTTGTGTCCACGTATTCTGCCGAAGCGATCACATCCGGGACATACTTCCCTTCGTCGGTCATGAAGAGCCGAAGGAGCCGGTTGGCTTGATCTGCGGAAACGGAGTCCGGATCGGTTGGATGGCCGTTCTTCGTTGCCCACTTGTAAAACACGTCCTTCTTATAGGGGACGTACGTCGTCTCGTGACTGTGCGTGGTGTAGGCGACGAAGAACAGCCCCATGGACTGGAGCTTGCGCATCGTGTCTTGCATCGACGCGCCTGAGTCTACGTCGAGCCCCATCATGTAGAGCTTGGTCACGGCTTGGTTCAGCCGGCGACCATCGACGAGGATGCCCGGCACAAAGCAGTTGCCGTCTTTCTTGCCGACACGAACCTTCGACAGGTTTTTGACCAACAGGTCGACGAAACTCAGTTCCTGCGAGACTTTGAAAAACTTCTCTTCGCGCCCTTTGGCCGTCGAAACGAAGAGCTTCTTTTTCAAGATATCATCCGAAATCACGCCGTAGACCTCGGCGTCACCGATCGTTTCAGTAGGGCTGTCGTCGAGCGATCCGACAGTACGGCCGGTGATTACGGTGTCGTTCTCTGGACTCAACCCTGCATCTTCGACACCAGCCGGCGCATCCAACAGAAACGCCGCCTCAATCTCCTCGATCGTAGAGACATGAAAGCCGCCGTCCAGCGCAGCCAAATCATCCTCATGAAGCCTGTACTCGCCATAGGCCAGCGGCATGTCGTCAGCCACGTAGGCGTCATCGTCATCCTCATCGTCGAGGTCGTCGAGGAGCGTAGCCAGTCGATCGTCCGGCTTCATAAGATAGACAAGATGGATGCCGTCATCCGGGCCATTGACGACGTAGGAAGGGTCCAGCCGATCGGCTGCGGCCTTGGCGCGGGCTCTGTCCTTAAACGCCAGACGGATGCCCGTGATGGCGGAAAACACATGCCGGTCACCGGCCAAGTTGCGAGCCTCATGGATCGCGGCTGCAATATCGGCGATGGGCTTGGTGACGACGCCCGCCCGTTTGCTTTCGTTGAAGTGGAACAGCGTCACCGTCGAGGCGTTCGGCAGCATCGCGAGCAATTGCCGCGCTGTACGGGCAGGCTCAAAGGGGAGGATGGACGCCGAAGGTTGTTCGATGTTGGGAGTGGTTTCGGCAGGAGTTTGATTGTTTGACATTACCTGTCTCCCAGATGCTTGGAAACGAAGCTCTCCATCTGCTCCATCGAATAGATGGTGAACTCTCCTTCCTGCTCCAGCGCTTGCTGGTCAGACGACTCCAACTGAAAAATTGCTGTGGGAAGCGGGAAGCTGAGCGAGATAACGCCGTCTTCGCAACTGTCGCGCCAACGTGCAAAAATCGCATAGCCGCGATCATTCGGCGGAAACTTTGCAAGGTGAAGGTTGTCATGATCAAGGTCAGCAAGCCAATTGTTGATCTCCCACGTTTGATCATGCGGTTCGAAAAGGTAGATGAGGTGGTATACTTCCGGCCCGTCGACCACAAACGACGGGACCAACAAGGTTTCCAATTCGTCCAATTCGGACACTGCACGAGCACCGGAAAGGCGGATGCAGATGCCGCCGACCTTGTTAGGTGTCGCAGCCTTATTGCTGATCAGTGATGCGCGATTGTCCGGCGAGACATGGAACCCCCCGAGGTGCTGGCGAAGAAATTGGCACACCGGGTTGCTGATGGAAGATTCGGCCGAAGGGTTGGACTCAGACATAGTACTACTCCGAAAACGCACGCGAACGATCGCGCGCGGTGCTTGCGCACTGCGTTGGAAAACCGCATGTTTTCGGAGGTGTGAAAATATACTCAGTCGAAAACACCGGCGTCAGTCGAATCAAACGCCCGGCGTCAGGTGAAAACCGGCGCGACGATCTGCGGAGCAGTCACGTCGCGCCGTTGACTGAGTATTTTCACGAATTACGTATAACACGCTTTCATGGTGCTGTCGCGAAAGAGTTAGAAACGTCCATGACAAAATTGTAATCTTCTCTATACAGCGCATTCTGCGGGACATATTGTTGTATGTTTCTGCTCTCATTCTGAGAGGTGGTGAATCCTCTAGGTCCGGCCGATTGCTATTCGGCCCGACAGCGAGGCGCGCTTTGCGTTCGGTGCGGAGGCCGGGAATTTAGCGATCCGATAAACGTTGTCTTGAATATACTCTGCGAATATGTCCTCCGACCGTGAATTGAAGGGGGCGGCAGGTGGCAAAGGACGACAGACAAACTTTCGGCGCGAGAGGAAGTTGTGTCGATCACCCCCGTTCATATAGGCAAACTCAGAAGCAGCCCGATATAAAGACGCCATGAACATTCGTGGTGATTCGCTAGATGATCTGCTGAGGTCGGTGTACCGCCGAATAGTGCGCGATGGCATGAACATCAGCCCTCGCAAGGGAGACGCACGCGAAATCATCGGCGCAAAATTGACCCTAACAAATCCACGCGCAAGATTCAGCAGGGCCGAGTCCCGATCTATACTATTTAGTTGCTTGGGAGAATTCACGTGGATTCTCTCTGGGTCAGAATCTTTGTCACAGATAGCCTATTATATTTCGCGGTACCGCGAGCTTTCCAACGACGGCCTTATATTGCGTGGAGCCTACGGACCTCGAATCTTCGGGGGCGGTGCGAACTCGCAATTTAACCAGATTGCCCGTGCCCTTTCTCGAAACACTGACTCGCGGCAGAACGTTATTCAAATTTTCGACCCCGAGGACTTGGCCGACGACAACTTGGACGTGCCTTGCACCTGTACCATGCAGTTCTTCAAACGACAGAACCGACTGCACATGATGGTTAGCATGCGCTCGAATGATGCATTCATTGGAATGCCTCATGACATCTTCTGCTTCACGATGTTGCAGGAAATTATGACTCGCAGAATAGGATGCGAACTGGGCGAATATCACCATGTCGCTGGCAGTTTGCACCTTTATGATGCAGATCGAGGTAAGGCCCAGCAATACTTGGGTGAGTCGGTTCAGTCGCGTTTGGCCATGCCCGCGATGCCTATCGGTGACCCTACCGAAGCTGTCGCACGGCTCGTGGAGTTAGAGCGGTTGTACCGGACAGGCGCGGTTGAAGACTTTACCGTAGATGGTCTTGAGCCCTATTGGGCCGACCTAGCTCGGCTCCTCATGGCAAAGCGACTTTTTGTGGAGCACAGGCGCGGCGCAATGCGTCAAATCCGAAGTGAAATGCATTCGCCGGTCTACGACGCCTACATCCGTGGAGAACACGACCGGCTGGCAGCTAGAGAAGCCCGCCGCGCAGCGCAAATGCAACTGCCAAACCTTGAGCTAGTAGTGGGCGCAGACGATGAAGCCAAGTGAACGGGCGCGAGGAGCCCGGCTCCACGACGGTTTGATGAACTTCCATCAATCTGTCATGCCGCTGCCGGGCATCATTCCGGCCAACCGATTGGACGTTTTGGTCGATCAGTTGATCGATAGCTTGCGCCGCATTGAGTATATTTATCACATCCGCGATCACGATCATGATGAGCGGCGCAAGGACCCGAACTCCGACCTTTTTGATCCGCTAAAGGCAGCGGCCTTGCACGGACGACAAGGAGATCATGACGAAGCCTTCTGGCTAGTCTTTCTTGCTACACATTTCGGCAAGCATGCCATCGATGGCTGGCAACTGTGCCGCGATGTTTACGGCAGGCTGGGGCAAGCACCGTTCTGGACATGGGATCAGTTGATTGCGGACGCACCGGCTTTCGGACAATGGCTTCGTGAGAACGTTGCACGCTTGCGCACGGATGGTGTGAGCCGTCGTTTCAGCAATCATCGCAAATACGAAAGCATAGTTGCCCCGCGCGGTGCCGGGACGCCTGAGGTGGTTCAGTCTTTCGCGGAATGGGTCCTAGAAGCGGGGGACAACAGGAGGTTGATCGTCGCTGCACACCAAGCCGTGGGACAACATCCTGGGGAAACCTTCGACTACCTGTACACCGCCATGAACCGCGTTCGACGCTTCGGCCGCTTAGCCAAGTTCGACTATCTGACGATGTTGGGCAAACTGCATCTTGCCCCGATTGAACCACCATCGGCCTATCTAAGCGAGGCCACAGGTCCGCTTAGAGGAGCACGTCTGCTATTCGACAATGACGCCAATTCCGCAACCACCGCTGCGGTACTCGAAGACCGTGCGCAGCTATTGAACCAACATCTCAACGTGGGCATGCAAGCGCTGGAAGACTCAATGTGTAACTGGCAAAAGAGCCCAACGATCTATCGCTACTTCAAAGGCTAGACAGTTTCCGGCATGGCATGCCAGCTCAATCGTCTTTTTAAGAAATTGAGTTGGTTGAATCTGAGATGCCCCTTGTGCTGCATCTGACCCACTAGAATTCCGGGTGATGTGCCGATCGACACAGCTTGTCGGACGACGCTCCTAAAATCCTTGATGCCCGGCGAGAGCCTTTCCCATGTTTCCGATGGCACCAAAAGATTCGCCGAGAACTCATTGGCCTCATCTTCTTCTGTTTGTGTGACATCGCTTCCATCTTCAAGGAAAAATGCTCTGTCGGAATGCAAGAGGAGGTGCCCAGCTTCGTGGAAGAACGTGAACCAAAACTGATCGTCGGTCTTGTAGCGCAAGCTCAAAGCGATCATTGCAGTTCCGCTGGACAACAAGCGTGTTGCGCCGCTGGCTGGACAACCCTGGGGCGTGGGTGCGACCACCAATGCGACGCCGCAGGCGGCGCAAAGCTCCCGCAGCTTTGGCATGAAAACCTTTGGGTCCTTCAATAGTGTAAGTGCTCGTAGGTTGGGCAACGCCTTCCTAAAGGCCACGGCATCGAAGTTGTTTGCCGAAATATGTTGGGCCTTTGTCTCAACAAACCGAAGCCAAGTAACGATCGACATGGGATCAGAAACGTAGGATTTTGAGAGCCTGTACGCGGCAGCGCGCGCAAGCGGCCGATAGGTCGCTTCCCAATCGACTAGAGACCCAACGTCGAAGAACCTTAGGCATTCGGCCAAGAGATTTTCCGGTCCCCGTGCACTCGATATCCATCCAAATTTCTTCATGTCGGAAATTGGCAGCCTTCCCAACCACTCCGCAGGAGAGGACGTCGGCGCGTTAGACCTAGCCCTTTCCCGCGCTGTGCGAAACTGCACCTCGCGTTCCAGCCAAAAGGCCTTTGACGCACCCAAGATATCAGCCAGCGACTCGGCTATGTCGTTATCAATAGGCACGTCCCCAGTTAGCAACTGAGATGTGAATTCGCTGGACTCGCCTAGCAGATCGGCGAGGCTTTCGAGAGTCATGGAACGTGCAGCCATTAAGTTGCCAATCGTGGCTCCTGGCGGAGAACACCATCGAGGCTGGAAGTTAGCTAGGTCAGGCATCGTCGCCCTCTATTTTTTCTACCCGCACCCTACTCACCATAGACCAGTCAACCTTGCCCAAGGCCGACATAGGGGGATTCAGGTGGCTGCATCTCAAAATCATCGAATGATCGAAACCAATGCTAATAGAAACGGTCTCAGCCAGACCTGCTTCCGATACGACAGGAGTGCCAGCCACGACATCTGCGATGCATTCCGCTGCCAAGAGGTCGGCCATGCGATTGAAAAGATCGCGGGCCACGTCTACGCCATACCGCGCGGTAGCGGCCTCCGGTTCTTCGCATAGTGTGCGAAGCGATCTGTTTTTGAAGGACACTTCCATCCCACTGCCGAGTTCTGCTTTCGTCGGCCCTCAAAGGCTTTAACTCAATGCGAGAATCACACCGGAACGCCCTCCGAACTGATACTGCTGTTCCGGCGAAAGTAAATCATTGGCACTTTGGCAATGCCCGTCTTCGCTGGTACGTAAGCGGGTACGGTGGCTGGAACGTAGTCTCGCCTAAGGTATTGATTTTCCTACACGATAAGCGCCAAACGCAATTCGACATGTACTATTCGGTCTGAGCGATCGTCTCAGAGGCAAAGAAAACCCCGGCGGAGACGCCGGGGTTTTTGTTTGGGGCACGCCGAAGTCGATCATGGCTGACCTCTTCACTCCGAACCTTTCCGATCGGCCCCACGATGCACACAAGTCGTCCGCGCCATGCGCGCCCGGCCGGAGGCCATCTACAAAAGCTTCACCACGGGCTGGGAAGGCTGGTTCGCTTTGCCCGGAGGGCTGATCGCAAAACCGGTTCCGCAGGGACAATTGTTCTTCGTGGTTGAGCATGAGGGCAAGCGCCATCCCCACTACGGGCGCTTCCTGACGCTTGAACCGAACCGAAAGGTGGAACTGACATGGCTTACCGGAAAGAGCGGAACCCAAGGTGCCGAAACCGTCCTGTCAGTCGACATCGAACCGCACGGCGACGGATGCACTGTCACTCTGAGACATCGCGGGTTTTATGATCAGGACCGCGCTGACGGCCACGGAAAGTCATGGGAACAGATCCTCGCCAATCTTGATGCACGATTGACCGCATGAAGAGCGAGCGTTTCAGAAGCAAAGAAAAACCCCGGCGAAAACACCGGGTTTTTTTTGGGGCGGCGTAGACACTGAGGTCTACGCCGCAGCGAATATTCAGGCAGCAGCCGAAACCTCGCCGCTGGCTGGAACCGAGGCGATCGTCTTCAGGATCTGCGAAGCGATCTGGTAGGGGTCGCCCTGCGAGTTGGGGCGACGGTCTTCCAGATAGCCCTTGTAGCCGTTGTTGATGAACGAGTGCGGCACGCGGATCGAAGCGCCGCGGTCGGCGATGCCGTAGCTGAACTTGTTCCACGGCGCGGTCTCGTGCTTGCCGGTCAAACGCTTGTCGTTGTCCGGGCCGTAGACGGCGATGTGATCCATCAGGTTCTTGTCGAAGGCCGCCATCAGCGCTTCGAAATAGGCCTTGCCGCCGACTTCGCGCATATAGGCGGTCGAGAAGTTGGCATGCATGCCCGAACCGTTCCAGTCGGTGTCGCCGAGCGGCTTGCAGTGATATTCGATGTCGATGCCGTACTTCTCGGTCAGGCGCTGCATCAAATAGCGCGCCATCCACATCTGGTCGGCAGCCTTCTTGGAGCCCTTGCCGAAGATCTGGAATTCCCACTGGCCCTTGGCCACTTCGGCGTTGATGCCTTCGTGGTTGATGCCGGCGGCGAGGCACTGGTCGAGATGCTCCTCGACGATCTGGCGCGCGACCGAGCCGACATTCGAATAGCCAACGCCGGTGTAATAAGGGCCCTGCGGCGCCGGATAGCCGCTCTCCGGGAAGCCGAGCGGACGACCGTCCTTGTAGAAGAAATATTCCTGCTCGAAGCCGAACCAGGCGCCCTCGTCGTCGAGGATGGTGGCGCGCTTGTTGGAGCTATGCGGCGTCACGCCATCGGGCATCATGACTTCGCACATCACCAGCACGCCATTGGTGCGGGCCGGATCCGGGAACACGGCGACCGGCTTCAGCACGCAGTCGGAGCTGTGGCCTTCGGCCTGCTGCGTCGAGGAACCGTCGAAGCCCCACAGCGGCAGCTGCTCGAGCGTCGGGAACTCGGCATAGTCCTTGATCTGAGTCTTGCCGCGCAGATTGGGGACCGGGGTGTATCCATCGAGCCAGATATACTCGAGCTTGTATTTGGTCATTCTAGAGCCTCTCGTTGCTTGACCACCGCACACGGTGTCGACGCATGGCCGGATCGAGCCGGCCTGCCGGACCGTTAAAATGCAAATCGTGTGCCATTCGCGTTGCCGCGGGTGCGGCAAAATGGTCGGGCCATCGCGTTGAATTTACAGAGCCGCCTCAGCAATGCGTCCAGATCGATCAAAAGCATATCGTGCATAAATATTGGGCAAATACTGATCTTTTCGTAGGCATATTGCTTAAATGAATCGCAGAACCTATCTTGGGGAAAAGGTGAATCGGCAAGTTCCTAAAGGAAGAAGGGGGCCGGCAATGGAAATCGTCTCTGCACGCCCATCGGCAAAAATCCTGATGTTCCCAATGGCAGCGCGCATGCCTGCCTCAAATTTAGGCGCAAAGGCCAAGTTCGCGGCAGAGCTTGCCTCGCTGCGCAACACGCATGCCGATTTTGACGGCTGGTACCATGAGGCTGCGATCGAGGAAGAGAACCAGCAGCGCAAGAGCTGATCTTTTCCTGCAAACGCTTTCGCATAAAAAGCCCGGCGTGATCGCTCACGCCGGGCTTTCTTACAGAGCGACTGATCGGCCCTACTGCTTGTCGTGCAGGTTGGTGCCGAGCGTATCCCTGACGAAGATCATGCCGATGATCAGCGACATCGCCGCGATCACCACCGGATACCAGAGGCCGTAGTAGATATCGCCCTTGTAGGCACTGAGCGCGAACACCGTTGCCGGCAGCAACCCGCCGAACCAGCCATTGCCGATGTGATACGGCAGCGACATGCCGGTGTAGCGGATGCGGGTCGGGAACATCTCGACCAGGATCGCCGCGATCGGTCCGTAGACCATCGTGACGAAGATGACGAGGATGAACAGGATGCCGATCGTCATCGGCCAGTTCACCGCCGCCGGATCGGCGAACATGGCGAAGGCGCCGCCGCCCGGTATGGTGTAGACGGTGACCTCGGGCGCGCCGGCGGCCTCGTCGGCGGTCAGGAGCTTGTCCTTGATCGCCTGCTCGGTCGCAACCGTCGCCTTCTCGCCGGCGCGGATTGCGGCGGCATCGAGCTTCAGCTCAGGGTTGGCAGCGACAAAGGCATCGAGCTTCTGGTCCGTTACCTTGGCGGCAGCACGCTTCAGCGGATAGCCGCCGTCCTGCAGCGACATGTTGACGGCCTTGATGAAGGCGGTTTCCTTGGCCTTGGCCTGATCGCCGGCGGCGATCGCGTCGTACGACTCCACCGTCTCGTTGCCGATCTTGACCGACGCGGCGGTTCCCGGTGCTGCCGTCGCCACGACGTCATAAGGAACCGAGTTCTTGGTCAGGAACGACGTGGCGATATCGCAGGATGTCGTGAACTTCGCCGTGCCGACCGGGTTGAACTGGAACCTGCAGTCGCCCGGTGCGGCGGTCACGGTTGCACGCGTGTTCTGCTGCGCGGTGGCGAGCGCCGGGTTGGCCGCCCAGGTCAGCGCCTTGAACAGCGGGAAGGTGCAGACGATGGCCAAAGCGAGACCCGCCATGATGATCGGCTTGCGGCCGATCTTGTCGGACAGCCATCCGAATACGACGAAGAAGATCGAACCCACCGCCAGCGCGATGGCGATCATGATATTCACCGACTGCGCATCGACCTTAAGCACGTTGGTCAGGAAGAACAGCGCGTAGAACTGGCCGTTGTACCAGACCACGGCCTGGCCGGCGGTGAGGCCGAGCAGCGCCAGCAGCGCGATCTTGGCATTCTTCCATTGACCGAAGGCTTCCGTCAGCGGCGCCTTCGAGCCCTTGCCCTCGTCCTTCATGCGCTGGAAGGTCGGCGATTCAGACAAAGAAAGCCGGATCCAGATCGAGATGCCGAGCAGCACGAAGGAGACGATGAATGGAATACGCCAGCCCCAGGCAGCATAGTTTTCATTGGTCAATGAAGCCTGCACGATCAGGATCACGACCAACGACAGGAACAGGCCGAGCGTGGCCGTCGTCTGGATCCACGATGTATAGTAGCCGCGCCGGTTGTCCGGCGCGTGCTCGGCGACATAGGTGGCCGCACCGCCATACTCGCCGCCCAGCGCCAGGCCCTGCAGCATACGCAAGATGATCAGGATCACGGGTGCCGCGATGCCCAAAGTTGCATATCCAGGCAGCAAGCCGACCAGGAAGGTCGACAGACCCATGATCGTCATGGTGACAAGGAAAGTATATTTGCGGCCGACAAGGTCACCGATGCGGCCGAAGAGCAGCGCGCCGAACGGGCGCACCAGGAAACCGGCGGCGAAAGCAAGCAGCGCGAAGATATTGCGCGTCGCTTCCGGAATGGTTGGACTGAAGAAAGTCGAACCAATGAACACTGCCAGCGAACCGTAGAGATAGAAATCGTACCATTCGAAAACGGTGCCGAGCGAGGAAGCGAAGATGACCTTCTTCTCCTCCCGCGTCATGCCGCGGCTGGTTTCGCCGGCGGTCGATGCCATTGCCATTGATATGTCCTCCCGTGAGATCCCGTCTGTCCTCGATGCTGCGGGTGATTGTCGGCGTTTTCCTCGAAAACGCGGACTCAGTGCAGCCATCGGCGCAAAAAATGACAGAAAGCACCTCCCAGAGGCAGACCAACCTTGGGATTATGACTTTGGTCTAATGTGCAGTGCAAAAAGAAGCCGGGAAACGATCGTCAGCCCTTGAGCGCATCGAGAAGTCCGACCGCCGCCATCATGTCACGCTTGCGGGCCGACCGGCGCGCGACAGCTTCGGCATCCTGCCCCCAATGCTCGACCTGCCAGTCTTCATCGACGTGACCGGCAGCCCAGGCCGCCTCGCCGTCGAGCTCGCCGAAATCGACCGCCAGCGCCAGCAGCGCCGAACCCGTCAGCGACGTCATGACATGGATGGCCGCCAGCCGCAGCGGTTCTTTGCGCTGGGCAAGGTGGACGCCCAGCACCGCAATGGTCTCGCGCGGCTGCTCGACATGGATGATGCCTTCGGCAAGGTTGAAGCGAGCGCCAAGCGCGGTGCGCGCCCAGTCGATGACCGGATCCCAGAGCTCGTTCTGGCGATCGACCAGCCCTTGCGGCGCGTCGGCGCGGTAGCAGAGGAGATCGGACGAGGCAAAGCGCAGAATATCCTCCAGCACCGCCTGCGGGTCGCTGGCGACGCCGTCGATGGCCGTGTTGACGAGACGCATCACCGGCATCGAAACCGGGGCGATGGTCTCGCCCTGCGCGTCGAACTCGCCGGCGACCAGCGCCGCCACCTGCTCGGTCGGCAGCACCAGCAGCGCCTTGCCGGGTGTGCGCACCGGTTTGCCGTCGAGATGAACAGCAAATGCCTCATCGGCCGGCACGACCGAAACGTCCTTGTAGAAGCGCTTCGGCAGCGGCGTCTTCATCTGGATCTGGGCGCGGCGCACCGGATCCGGATCGGACAGCTGCTTTCCCGCTTCGAGGTCGTTGAGGATATCGCGCATGCCAGAACTTTCTATCCGGGGATTTGCTTGCGCACCGGCCTGTTGACGATGATCAGACCAGCCGCGATCAGGCCGAGTGCCAGAAAGATACGCACGGTCAGCGGCTCGCTCAAGATCACCGCGCCGCACAGCACGCCGAACACCGGCGACAGGAAGGTGAAGCTCGACAGGCCGGATGCCGGGTAGCGCCTGAGCAGCCAGAACCACAGCACATAGGTGAAGGCGACGACGTAGACAGCCTGGAACAGCAGCGCCAATGTCGGCAAGGCGGCAAAGTCGCGGATCGAGGGTCCGGCGAAAGGCAGGACCAGGACACCGACGACGACGGCACCGGCCAATTGATAGAGCAGCAACTTCTCGGCGCTGGTCTCGGCCAGTTTCGAGCGCTTGATGACGATGCTGGTCAAGGCCCAGAGGATGCCGGCGGCGAGGCTGAGCAGATCACCTGTCAATGTCGAGCCACCGGCGGCACTCATCTTGTCGGAGAACACGGCGGCCAGTCCGCCAAACGCCAGCACAAGGCCGACAAGCTTGCGCCCCGTGACGCGCTCGTCGAGCAGGAAGTGCCCGCCGACCAGCACCCAGAACGGCATGGTGTTGACCAGAAGCGTGTTACGGGCAACGGTGGTGTGTTCGAGCCCGACATAGAGGCACAGGAACTCGACGCCAAACAGAGCGCCCACCAAGGCCCCTGAGACAAGGGTTTTGTCTGGCGTAAACAGCGCAATACCGCGCCAGCGGCACCAGCCGAATACGCAGAGGCCGCCGATGATCGAGCGTGCGATCGACAGGAAAACCGGATCGTAGCCGGCATAGGAGATCTTGGCGGCGACGTAGTTGAGCCCCCAGGAAAACGTCAGCCCGACCATGATGGCCGCCGCCGCCAGGTCGACCGCGTCGCGACGATCCAATGCGGGCGCAACGGCCAATCTCAGTCCTCCGCGCTGGCGTCGTCGAAGCCGATCAGGTTCCAGCTCTGGCGCATATGGGGCGGCATCGGCGCGGTCACATCGATGACGCCCTTGTCCGGGTGCGGGATGACGATACGGCGCGCATGCAGATGGAGGCGGTTTTGAATGCCGCCCGGAAAGTCCCAATTGGTATCGGCCTCGAAATATTTGGGGTCGCCGATGATCGGACAGCCGATATGGGCGGCATGAACGCGAAGCTGGTGGGTACGGCCCGTATAAGGCTCCATTTCCAGCCAGGTCATGGTCTGTGCCGCCTGCTCGATGACGCGATAATAGGACACGGCGTGATCGGCGCCCTTTTCACCATGCGCGGCCACGCGCACCCGGTCGCCGTCCGGCGTCGGCTCCTTGATCAGCCATGTCGAGATCTTGTCCTCGCGCTTCGGCGGGACGCCCTTGACCAGGGCCCAGTATGTCTTCTTGGTCTCGCGCGCCCGGAACGCCTCGGAGAGCTTCATCGCCGCGAGCCTGGTGCGGGCAACAACCAGCACGCCTGACGTGTCGCGGTCGAGCCGGTGCACCAGGCGCGGCTTCTCGCCCTTCTGGTTGCGCCAGGCCTCCAGCATGTCGTCGACATTGCGGGTGACACCCGAGCCGCCCTGAACGGCCAGACCCGCCGGCTTGTTGAAGACGAAGACCTTTGGATCCTCGTGGATCAGCATCTTGGCGAGCACGTCGGCGTCGCCCTGGTTGCGGATCGAGTGGCCGGTGAGCGGGCTCTCGCCCTTCTTGTCGACTTCGAGCGGCGGCACGCGGACCATCTGGCCCGGCTCGACACGGGTGTCGGCCTTCACCCGGCCGCCATCGACGCGGATCTGGCCGGAGCGCAGCAGCTTCTGCAGATGGCCGAAACCGAGACCCGGGAAATGGGTCTTGAACCAGCGATCGAGCCGCATGCCCGCCTCGCCGGCCTCCACTGTGATCTGCTCTACGCCTGCCATATTCGCCTATCCGTGTTTCTCGCGCATGACCCTGAAAATCGATTCCGATTTTCGGAAAGGATCGTGCGCAAGATCAAGGTTTTTACAGTCCTTTGCGCGTCCAACAGGATGCGCGGCGCGGTAGGCCGCGGCAATAGCACTATGAAACGGTTCTTGCGAGCCAAAGACCCAGAAACAGCGCAAAGATCGCGCCAATGACGCTGACAAGCGCGTATCCGAACGCCGGCAGCGCCTCGCCCCGCCCCCACAGCGTCGCGAAATCGAGCGAAAAAGCCGAAAACGTGGTGAAGCCGCCCAGGATGCCGGTGGCAATGAAAAGCCGAAGCTCGTTCGATCCGCCGCGCCGCGCCATGATGGCAATGAACACGCCCATGCCAAACGAGCCGACGACGTTGATCGCCATCGTGCCCCAGGGAAAATTCGGGCCGGCAAAGCGCAATGCGGCGAAATTCACCAAATGGCGGATACCGGACCCAATGGCGCCGCCCACGGCAACGAGGAGGAGATCAATCATCGCCGGTCTACCGTCCTTGATCGCTATTTCAGTTCGCGCCGACCTTCTTCGGCTTGCTGGAGCCGATCATCTTCCAGTTCTTGTAGAACATGGAATTGATCCGCTCGACACTGACCGAGACGATGGCAAGCAGCGCCGAAATCAGGCGCGGAAACGGCGACGGACGGATGATGTCCATGAACACACAGTAGCGGCGCCCGTCATATTCGTTGACCGAACGGTGCAGCAACGTGTCGTCGAAAATGTACAGCGGATTGTCGTGCCAATAGTTCTTGGCGTTGTTGCACTCGACGAAAACCTCGGCCTTCACCGGGAGAAGGTTGTAGAGGATGCGCAGGCTGAGGCGCAGCGGCCCGAAATGCCAGGAGGTCGATTCCTTCCCCCTGAAAACCGATACGGCGATCGTCTTGATGTATTTGAAATCCTTGTTGAATTCGGCAACGTTATCGATCTTGTGCTTGCCGTACCACTGGTAGACATACATGCCCCGGCGGCCGGTGCCGAAATTGGCGTCGATATCGGCAATGATTTCATCCTTGCGCGCCTTGAAGACGTCGAGAACCTCGTTGACCTCGCGCTGATAGTCCGGCGGAAACTGCTCCAGCTTCCAGACGCCCGGGTTCCTGTAGCAAAGCAGGTCGACCAGCAGATTGAAGGGCGACAGCAGCCAGGTGAAGATTCCGTTGCCGAGGAAATAGCCGCGAAACAGCGACAGGTTCTTGTTGGCGTTGCGCAGCACGTCGATCAGGCCGCAGACGATCCAGATCGTGGTCAGCATCGGAATGAAGTAGAAACCGATTGCAAGCAGCGGCACCGCTATGACCAGCTGGCGGAGGGATTTGCGAAGGGATTTTGTCATTTCTTGCTCGCGCCAGGCGCGATTCCTGTTCCGAGTGATTATCGCCAAGCATCTTGACAGCGACCACCCCTGAGGTCGTGCGCCTTGATAAGGTCTTTTGTTCCCCGGCACAATGCCATCGCATTTCGTCCGCCTGGCCGACGGCCATTGCCAACGAAAATATTTGGAGTTTCCCGCTCCACTTCAGATCAATGGACGCGCGCGCCAAGCCTACCTTTCCCGCTCGCTGCGCAGCTTCGCCCAATACTCCAGCCGCTTGCGGATATCGCGCTCGAAGCCGCGCTCGGGCGGGTCGTAGAAGGTTCGCCGGCCCATCTTTTCCGGAAAGTAATCCTGGCCTGAAAAGGCGTCGGGCTCGTCATGGTCGTAGCGATAGCCGGCGCCGTAATCCTCTTCCTTCATCAATTTGGTCGGCGCGTTGAGGATGTGTTTCGGCGGCAGCAGCGATCCGTATTCCTTCGCCGCCTGCGTCGCCGCCTTGAACGCGGTGTAGACGGCATTCGATTTCGGTGCAGTGGCCAGATAGACCGTGGCCTCGGCGAAAGCGAGTTCGCCCTCGGGCGAGCCCAGGTAGTCGTAGGCATCCTTGGCGGCGTTGGCGACGACCAGCGCCTGCGGGTCGGCCAGCCCGATATCCTCCATCGCCATGCGCACCAGCCGGCGCCCGAGATAGAGCGGATCCTCGCCGGCATCGAACATGCGGGCGAGGTAGTAGAGTGCCGCATCCGGGTCGGACCCCCGCACCGATTTGTGCAGCGCCGAGATCAGATTGTAGTGGCCGTCCTGGCCCTTGTCGTAGATCGGCGCGCGGCGCTGGACGATGCGCTGCAGGCCCTCCGGAGTGAACACCTCGCCGGCCTTGGCTGCCCGCCAGACTTCCTCCGCCAGCGTCAGCGACGCACGACCGTCGCCGTCGCTCATGCGTATGAGCATCGCCCTCGCCTCGTCGTCGAGCGGCAGCGCCCTGCCCTCGGTCTCCTCGGCCCGCGCCAGGAGTTTCGCGATGCTCTCCTCGCCCAGCGAATGGAACACCAGCACGCGTGCACGGGAAAGCAGCGCCGCATTCAACTCGAAGGACGGGTTCTCGGTAGTGGCGCCGACCAGCACCACCGTGCCGTCTTCCATCACCGGAAGGAAAGAATCCTGCTGGGCGCGGTTGAAGCGGTGGATCTCGTCGACGAACAACAATGTCTGGCGGCCATTGGCGCGGCGAAGCTTCGCCGCCTCGAACACTTTCTTCAGGTCGGCGACACCGGAGAACACCGCCGATATCTGCTCGAAGGCGAGACTGGTTTCGCCGGCGAGCAATCGCGCGACCGTGGTCTTGCCGGTGCCTGGCGGACCCCAGAAAATCATCGAGCCGAGCGAGCCGGAACCGATCAGCCTGGTCAGAGCGCCGTCCGGTCCGGTCAGATGCTCCTGGCCGACGACCTCGCCCAGGTTTCTCGGCCGCAGCCGGTCGGCCAGCGGCCGGCCGGGCGGCGCCCCTTCTGGTTCATCGACGCTGAACAGATCGGCCATGCTGGTCTTTTGGTTGGAGCCATATCTCTTCGGAAAGACCGGCTCAGTAACGCAACACCTGGCGCAGTATCTGCCCGCCGCGCTCGACGGTAAAGCGCCACCAGCGCGTATCCTGCTGGGCTATCTGTGCCAGCGTCGCTGCCGTATCGATGGAGGTGCCATTCACTTCACGCACGATGTCGCCCGGCTGGAAGCCGAAATCGGCGGCGGGCGAATCGCGATTGATATCGACCACGGCGATGCCTTTGATGTCCGTGCGCAGGCCAAGCCGCTGGGCAAGCCGGGGCGACAGCTCAGCGACCTTGGCGCCGGAAAAAGGACTGCGGCCGTGCAGTATCACCTCGGAGGCCTTGGCGCCCTCCGGCGCCCGCTCCAGCGCGATGTCCATCGTCGCCTGCTGGCCCTTGCTCAGCACGGCGAAGCTGGCCTTGGTGCCGATCGACAGCGTCGCCATCCGGTAGTCCAGCGCCTCGATGCTTTCGACAGTCGTGCCGTTGAGCGACAGCACGACATCGCCGGGCTTGAGGCCCGCCTTGCCGGCAGGTCCGGCTGCATCGACCGACGAGACCAGCGCTCCGGTCGGCTTCTCCATGGCAAGCGATTCAGCGATCTGCGGCGTCACCGCCTCGAATTCGGCGCCGATATAGGGCCGCTCGAAGAAGTCGAGCCCGGCCTTGGCTGCATCGGCGAAGGCGCGCACCATGTTCGAGGGGATGGCAAAACCGATGCCGATCGAGCCGCCGCTGCGACTGTAGATGGCCGTGTTGATGCCGACCAGTTGGCCGCCCATGTTGATCAGCGCGCCGCCGGAATTGCCGGGATTGATGGCGGCATCGGTCTGGATGAAGTAGCCCGAATCCGAAACGCCGATATGGCTGCGGGCAAGTGCCGAAACGATGCCGCTGGTGGTGGTCTGGCCGACACCGAACGGATTGCCGATGGCCAGCAACAGGTCGCCCACTTCGAGCGCGTCGGAATCGCCGATCGCAATCACCGGAAACGGCTTGTCGGAAGAAATCTTGAGGACGGCAAGATCGAGCGTCTCGTCCTTGAGCATGACCTTGCTGGTGAACTCGCGTCCGTCCGCGGTGGCCACTTTGACTTCGTCGGCGCCCTTGATGACGTGGAAATTGGTGACGATGACACCACTCGGATCGACCAGCACACCGGAGCCCAGCGAGGACTGCGCGCGAGGCTGCGCCCGCCCGAAGAACTCCTCGAAGAACGGGTCGCCTTCGAAAGGCGACGTCACCTTGGCCGTCTGCGAGGCATAGACATTGACCACGGCCGGCGCCGTCTGCTTGACCAGCGGCGCGAAGGAAAGCTGCACTTCCTCGCGGCCGAACGGCACACGCTTGTCTGGGCCGGAGGTCGCGTTCTCGCCCTCGACGCCATGCAGCAGATCGGTCAGCACGTCGGACAGGCCGGGGTCGGCGGTCTTGGGGGCGTCTTCGGCCAGCGCCTGCCTGGCAGCCGGCACGAAGGCCAGCGCCATGAGGGCGCAGATAAGAGCAAGGGACAGCCGTTTCACGCGCATTCCGAATCCTCCAAATCGGGCGCCATTGTCCCGACGATTGTGCAAAATGAAAGGCTAAGCCGCTGAAATCCGATTATTCTAGGCGGCAATTGCAGCTATAGGACGACTTGAAACCGAAAGCCTAGTCAGCCTCATGAAAAAACCGATCGTTTCATTCCGCAATTTTTTGAAGACCGGCAAGTTGGGTGCGGTCTCTCCCAACATGACAATGGACGAGATCGCCGAAGCGCTCGGCAGACCCGAGCACGCCGATCCAGTCAACTGGACTTTCGGAAAACTCGAAATTTCCTTTGATGACGAAGCGCCTCACCAGATGAACTGGTTTCAGATTGAAGAAGCTGGTTATCTCGAAGGCGACTTTGAGGTTTTCACTGATCGCCTTGCGCTTTCACTGGATGGGTTCAGCGGAAATACGAAGCCATCGGAATTCCTGGCAGCGGGCCTGTGGGCTCCGGATGAAGCCAAGGTGTTCTACGCCGCTATGAGCGATGGTATCTTGCTGAACATCTGCGCCGGCCCGATTCAGATACACTTCCGGGTCGACACCCAGTTCGACGACCAAAGGTACCTGGCGGAATCAGCTGTATCGCGATTGGTCAGCAACATCGATTCCCGCACCGCGCTCGACAGCATCTATTCTTACCCCTACCCGAAGGTCGAAAAGATCCCCGGCGCTTTCAACTGGAAGCTGCTAAGCGGTCCCGACTACCTGAGTCTTGCCCGATTGACGACAACAACAGCAAGCAAAAAGGGGCCCGCGGGCCCCTTTGAACTCTCTCAGGATACCGAGCCTTATGCGGCTGCGGCTTCCTCGTCGGTGCCTTCGGCTTCGATGCGGGCGCGGTCGCCGGCGCCCTTGGCCGAGGTGTCGCGATCGACGAACTCGATGACCGCCATTGCGGCATTGTCGCCGTGGCGGAAGCCCGCCTTCATGATGCGCAGATAGCCGCCGTTGCGGGTGGCGTAGCGCGGCGCGATGGTGTCGAACAGACGCTTGACGACGCCTTCATTGCCGATCTGGGCAATCACCTGGCGGCGCGCATGCAGGTCACCGCGCTTGCCGAGCGTCACCAGCTTCTCGACGATCGGACGCAAATCCTTCGCCTTCGGCAGGGTGGTGACGATCTGCTCGTGCTCGAGCAGCGACACGGCGAGGTTGGCAAACATCGACTTGCGATGGCTGACGCTGCGGGCGAACCGGCGGCCTTTAAATCCGTGGCGCATGGCTCTTCTCCTTCATTCCGGGTTCACGAGGCCTCAGCCTCAGTATTGATCTTCGTAACGCTTGGCGAGGTCTTCGATGTTTTCCGGCGGCCAATCCGGCACTTCCATGCCGAGGTGCAGGCCCATCGCCGCCAAGACTTCCTTGATCTCGTTTAGCGACTTGCGGCCGAAGTTCGGGGTGCGCAGCATCTCGGCTTCGGTCTTCTGGATCAGGTCGCCGATATAGACGATGTTGTCGTTCTTCAGGCAGTTGGCCGAACGCACCGAAAGCTCGAGCTCGTCGACCTTCTTGAGCAGCGCCGGGTTGAAGGCGAGCTCGGTGACGGCCTCGGCCGCGACTTCCTTCTGCGGCTCGTCGAAATTGACGAACAGGCCAAGCTGGTCCTGCAGGATGCGGGCAGCGAAAGCCACCGCGTCCTCGCCCGAGATCGAACCGTCGGTCTCGATCGTCATGGTCAGCTTGTCATAGTCGAGGACCTGGCCCTCGCGGGTGTTCTCGACCTTGTAGGACACCTTCTTGACCGGCGAATAGAGGCTGTCGACCGGGATCAGGCCGATCGGCGCGTCCTCGGCACGGTTGCGCTCTGCCGGCACGTAGCCCTTGCCGGTGTCGACGGTGAATTCCATGCGGATTTCGGCGCCTTCGTCCAGCGTGCAGATGACGTGGTCGGGATTGAGGATCTCGACGTCGCCAACCGTCTGGATGTCGCCGGCGAGCACGGCGCCAGGGCCCTGCTTGCGCACGACCATGCGCTTGGGGCCATCGCCTTCCATGCGGATGGCGATTTCCTTGATGTTCAAGACGATATCGGTCACGTCTTCACGCACGCCGGCGATGGACGAGAATTCATGCAGAACGCCGTCGATCTGCACGGCGGTCACAGCCGCACCGCGCAGCGAAGACAAAAGCACGCGGCGCAGGGCGTTGCCGAGCGTCAGGCCAAAGCCGCGCTCCAGCGGTTCGGCGACCAGCGTGGTCAGCGTCTTCTTCTTCGACGAGAACTCGATCTTGTTCGGCTTGATCAGTTCCTGCCAATTTTTCTGGATCATGATGCTTTCCTTCCGTTGCCCCGCCACCATCCAATCGTGGCGGGCGACCTGGAATGCCGCGGAGGAACGCTTTTGGCGTTCGCGCGGCGTTCGGTAATCTTAGACGCGGCGCTTCTTGCGCGGGCGGCAGCCATTGTGCGGGATCGGCGTCACATCGCGGATCGAGGTGATGGTGAAGCCGGCCGCCTGCAGGGCGCGCAACGCCGATTCACGACCGGAGCCGGGTCCGCAGACCTCGACCTCGAGCATACGCATGCCGTGTTCCTGGGCCTTCTTGGCGACGTCCTCAGCAGCCATCTGGGCAGCGAACGGGGTCGACTTGCGCGAACCCTTGAAGCCCTGGGCACCGGCCGACGACCAGGCGATCGAATTGCCCTGCGCGTCGGTGATGGTGATCATCGTGTTGTTGAAGGTCGAATTGACGTGGGCAACGCCCGACGAGATGTTCTTGCGTTCGCGACGGCGAACACGAGCGGCTTCCTTGGCCATGATGGTCCTTTCAGTTGATCTCTACACCGCCGTAATGCCAGCGGCTCCACCGAGTGAGGGGTGAATGGTCAATGGTGAATAGACCGAGCTATTCACCATTCACGATTTCACCATTCACCAATTACTTCTTCTTGCCGGCGATCGACTTGGCCGGGCCCTTGCGGGTGCGCGCATTGGTATGCGTGCGCTGGCCGCGAACCGGCAGCGAGCGGCGGTGACGCAGGCCGCGGTAGCAGCCGAGGTCCATGAGCCGCTTGATGTTCATCGAGACTTCGCGGCGCAGGTCGCCCTCGACCTGGTAGTCGCGGTCGATCGTCTCGCGGATCTGCAACACTTCCGCGTCGGTCAGCTGGTTGACGCGGCGCTCGGCCGGGATGCCGACCTTGTCGACGATCTCCTGGGCGAACTTCTTGCCAATGCCGTGAATGTACTGAAGCGCAATGACGACGCGCTTGTTGGTCGGAATGTTGACGCCGGCTATACGAGCCATCTTCTTCTCTTCTCCATATGGGCCGGACGAACCGGCGCTTCAGTTGCCCCGCGTCCGGTGGAGGCCGGCCCATGCGGGAGTTTCCAGTTCAAAGCGGCTGCCTTGCCCTTGCGGACAAGCAAAGCTCATGCCTGATAGGAAGACGGGCCGCCATACCCCAGCGGACCGCTCCAGTCAAGCGCAATCGTCTACTTTCTCTATGCCGCCGCCTGGGTGACCGATCTGAGCACCGCTTCGATCTCTCTCGTCACCGTATCGATGTCGGCCATGCCGTCGACGCTCTTCAGCCTGCCCTTGGCATAATAGTAGCCGATCAGCGGCGACGTCTTCTTGTAGTATTCCTTCAGGCGCTCCTCGAACACCGTCGGATTGTCGTCCTTGCGCACCGGCTGTCCGGCCGCCTTGGCCTCTTCGGCGCGTCTGACGATTCGGCCGACCAGCGCCTTATCGTCGACGACAAGTTCGATGACCGCGTCGAGATGGAGGCCGCGGTCCGCAAGCATCGATTCAACCGCATCCGCCTGCACCAGGGTGCGCGGGTAACCGTCGAGGATGAAGCCCTTCGCGCAATCGGCCTGATCGATACGCTCGGCCACGATGGCATTGACGATGGCGTCGGATACCAGCTCGCCGGCATCCATCACCGCCTTGGCGCGCTTGCCGACTTCCGTGCCGGCCTGAACGGCAGCCCGCAGCATGTCCCCCGTGGATAGCTGGGGTATGCCATGTTTTTCCACCAGTCTCTGTGCTTGCGTCCCCTTGCCCGCTCCTGGCGGCCCAAGCAATATCAACCTCATCTGGCCTTCTTCCCCCCGCGCAGCTTCGACTTCTTGATCAGGCCTTCATATTGATGCGCGATCAGGTGGCCCTGAATCTGCGCCACCGTATCGAGCGTGACACTGACCACGATCAGAAGCGATGTGCCACCGAGGTAGAATGGTACGCCAGTCGCTGAAATCAGGAATTCGGGCAGCAGACACACCAGCACCAGGTAGATTGCGCCGACGACGGTGATGCGCGTGAGAACATAGTCGATGTAATCGGCGGTGCGCTCGCCCGGACGGTAACCCGGGATGAAGCCCGAATGCTTCTTGAGCTGGTCGGCGGTGTCCTTCGGGTTGAAGACGATCGCCGTATAGAAGAAGGCGAAGAACACGATCATCGCCGCATAGAACGCCATATAGAGCGGCTGGCCATGGCCGAGCGCCGCCAGGATGGTGCTTGCCCAGGCAGGCATGTTGGTGGTCTGCGAGAAGCCCGCGACCGTTGCCGGCAGCAGCAGCAGCGAGGACGCGAAGATCGGCGGGATGACGCCCGACGTGTTGAGCTTCAACGGCAGATGCGAAGTGTCGCCCTGGAACATGCGGTTGCCGACCTGACGCTTCGGATACTGGATCAGCAGGCGGCGCTGGGCGCGCTCGAAAAACACGATGAGCGCAATGACGACGATGGCCAGCACGATGATCGCCAGGATGAGGCCGGTCGACAGCGCGCCGGTACGGCCAAGTTCCAGCGTGCCGGAGATGGCGTGCGGCAATCCCGCGACGATGCCGGAGAAGATGATCAGCGAGATACCGTTGCCGATACCGCGCGCGGTGATCTGTTCGCCGAGCCACATCAGGAACATGGTGCCGCCGACCAGCGTGACGACGGTCGAGATGCGGAAGAACATGCCGGGATCGTTGACGATGCCGTTGCCGCCTTCCAGGCCGACCGAAATGCCATAGGCTTGGACCAGCGCCAGCAGCACGGTGCCGTAGCGCGTGTACTGGTTGATGATCTTGCGGCCCTGCTCGCCTTCCTTCTTCAACGCCTCCAGCGACGGGATGACCGAGGTCATCAGCTGCATGATGATGGAGGCGGAGATGTAGGGCATGATGCCCAGCGCAAAGATCGCCATGCGCTGCACGGCGCCGCCGGCGAACATGTTGAACATGCCGAGCACGCCCTTGCTCTGCGAGGTGAAGGCCTGGGCGAAAGCGTCGGGATTGATGCCGGGAAGCGGGATGTATGTGCCGAGACGGTAGACGAGCAGCGCGCCGATGGTGAACCAGATGCGTTTCTTCAGGTCCTCCGCCTTGGCGAAAGCCGAAAAATTCAGATTCGAGGCTAGTTGTTCAGCAGCCGAAGCCATGCCTGATTCTCCGCTTGGTCACGCTCGATGGCCTGCCGCTCAGGCGGTGCGTGTCACCGAAGCTCACGAGATAAGCTCCGGACCTTGAACATGCAAGCGGCCGCGTTGACGCGGCCGCCTTATTGATCGGATCAAAGCGCGTTTCGGGGCAAAACCGAAGTCCGGCTCTTGCCGATCGCGCTTCAAATCGCCGTTACTCGGCGGCTGCCTTTTCCGGCACCTTCACCGAACCGCCGGCCTTCTCGATCTTCTCGATCGCGGCCTTGGAGGCGCCGGCGACGTCGAAGGCGAGCTTCGCCTTCAGATCGCCGTCGGAGAGGACGCGCACGCCGTCCTTGACGCGGCGGATGACACCGGCGGCGACGAGGGCCTCGGCCGTCACGGTCGCCTTCGCATCGAGCTTCTTGGCGTCGATCGCGGCCTGGATGCGGGCCAGCGACACAACGGTGAAGCTCTTGGCGAAGATGTTGTTGAAGCCACGCTTCGGCAGGCGCCGATAGAGTGGCATCTGGCCACCCTCGAAGCCGTTGACGGCAACGCCGGAGCGCGCCTTCTGGCCCTTGACGCCGCGACCGGCGGTCTTGCCCGAGCCGGAACCGATGCCGCGGCCGAGACGCTTCTTGGAATGCGTCGCGCCGTCCTTGTCACGCAGATCGTTGAGTTTCATCTTGCTTCTCCTGCGCTCTTGCTCAGCCCTCGTCCACGACGCGGACGAGATGCTGGACGGCAGCGATCATGCCGCGCACGGAGGGCGTATCTTCCAGCGTGCGCTGCTTGTGCATCTTGTTGAGGCCGAGGCCGACCAGCGTCGCGCGCTGCTCCTTCGGCCGGCGGATCGGCGAACCGATCTGCTCGACGGTGATGGTCTTGGTTGCTTTCTTGGCCATGGTCAAAATCCCTGGTCAGCGTCGACTATTCTTCGGTCGCGACGGCGGTGCCGCGGCGAGCCTGAAGGGTCGAATACTTGATGCCGCGCGCGGCAGCCACATCCTTCGGATGCATCTGGCTCTTCAGCGCGTCGAACGTGGCGCGAACCATGTTGTACGGGTTCGACGAACCCATCGACTTGGCGACCACGTCATGCATGCCGAGCGTCTCGAAGACGGCGCGCATCGGGCCGCCGGCGATGATGCCGGTACCCTGCTTGGCAGCGCGCAGTAGCACGCGTCCGGCACCCCAGCGTCCCTCGACGTCGTGGTGCAGCGTACGGCCCGAGCGCAGCGGCACGAAGATCATGTCGCGCTTGGCCGATTCGGTCGCCTTGCGGATCGCCTCCGGCACTTCGCGCGCCTTGCCGTGGCCGAAGCCGACGCGGCCCTTCTGGTCGCCGACGACGACGAGTGCTGCAAAACCGAAGCGACGGCCGCCCTTGACGACCTTGGCGACGCGGTTGATGTGGACGAGCTTGTCCACCATGCCATCGTCGCGCTCTTCGCGATCACGGCCGCGGCCGCCATCCCTACGTTCCTGTGCCATATCCTGTTCCTTGTTTTTTTCCGGAAGCACGGTTGATGATGATATCCGGTGCCGCTTTGGGTCACCGGGGGCGAAAAATTAGAAGCTGAGCCCACCTTCGCGGGCAGCCTCGGCCAGCGCCTTGACGCGGCCGTGATAGATGTACGGACCACGGTCGAAGACGACTTCCTTGACGCCGGCCTTCGAAGCACGCTCGGCGATCAGCTTGCCGATCGCGGCGGCAGCCGCGGTGTCGGCGCCGGTCTTGAGCGAACCCTTGAGGTCCTTCTCCAAGGTCGAGGCGGCGGCGATGGTGTGGCCCTTGGCGTCGTCGATCACCTGGACGTAGATGTTCTTCGACGTGCGGTGGACCGAGAGCCGCGGACGCTCGCCGGCGACCTTCTTGATCTGGCGGCGGACGCGCTGCGCACGGCGCTGCGTGGATTCCTTGGTACCCATGGTGGTTCTTCCTAGCCTTCAAAAAACGGGGGCCGCCATGTGCGGTAAGCGAAAGCGCCTCCCGCGACCGCTCCCCGCGGCGTTACACTTACTTCTTCTTGCCTTCCTTGCGGACGATCTTCTCGCCGGCGTAACGCACGCCCTTGCCCTTGTAGGGCTCGGGACCGCGATACTCGCGGATCTCCGCGGCAACCTGGCCGACCATCTGCTTGTCGATGCCGGTCACGGTGATTTCCGTCGGCTTCGGCACGGTGATCGTGATGCCCTGCGGCGTCTCGTAGACGACGTCATGGCTGAAGCCGAGCGCGAGCTGCAGGTTCTTGCCCTGCATGGCGGCACGATAGCCGACGCCGGTGATCTCGAGCTTCTTCTCAAAGCCGTCCTTGACGCCCTGCAGGATGTTGACGATCTGCGTGCGCGACATGCCCCACTTGGCGCGGGCGGTCTTGGTCTGGTCGCGCGGCTGGACGGCGATCTCGGTGCCTTCCATCTTGACCAGCACTTCGTCGTTCACCACGAACTTCAGCTCGCCCTTGGGGCCCTTCGCCGTCACGGTCTGGCCGTTGACGGACGCGGTCACGCCCTGCGGCAGCGAAACGGGTTTCTTTCCAATACGAGACATTTTGTTGTCCTCGTCACTTCTCTTGGTTCAGGTTCCAGTTTCCGGGCATTCCCGAAAACCGGATACCGCTTTCGATATCTCGTGCCAGATCAGAAGATCTGGCAGAGGATTTCGCCACCGACATTCTGCTCGCGCGCTTCGTGGTCGGCCATCACGCCCTTCGGTGTCGAAAGGATGGCGATGCCGAGGCCGTTGGCGACGTGCGGAATCGACTTGGCCGAAACGTAGACACGGCGGCCAGGCTTCGAGACGCGGGCGATTTCGCGCACGACCGGCGCACCGTCGAAATACTTCAGCTCGATCTCGATTTCGGACTTGCCGTTGTCGAAGTCGGTCTGGCTGTAGTCGCGGATATAGCCTTCCGCCTTCAGCACGTCGAGGACGCGGGTACGCAGGCGCGAGGCCGGCGTCGAAACGCTCGACTTCTTGCGGCCATAGGCGTTGCGGATGCGGGTCAGCATATCGCCGAGAGGATCGCTCAATGACATGTTATGTCCTCCTTACCAGCTCGACTTGACCAGGCCCGGGATCTGGCCGTTATTGCCGAGATCACGAAGCGCGATGCGCGATACCTTGAGCTTGCGATAGTAGGCACGCGGACGGCCAGTGACTTCGCAGCGGTTGCGGATGCGGATCTTGGCCGAGTTGCGCGGCAACGCCGCGAGTTTCAACTGGGCGCGGAAGCGCTCTTCCATCGGCTTGGACTGATCCATGATGATGGCCTTGAGCGCCTTGCGCTTGGCGGCAAACTGGTCCGCAAGCTTCCGGCGCCTGTTGTTCTTCTCGACTGAGCTGGTCTTTGCCATTTCAGATTTTTCCTTTTTCGCTGCCGTTACTGGCGGAAGGGGAAGTTGAAAGCCTTGAGCAATGCCCTGGCTTCGTCGTCCGTCTTCGCCGTCGTACAAACGATGACGTCCATGCCCCAGACCTGATCAACCTTGTCGTAGTTGATCTCCGGGAACACGATGTGTTCCTTGATGCCCATGGCGTAGTTGCCACGGCCATCGAAGCTCTTCGGATTGAGTCCGCGGAAGTCGCGGACGCGCGGCAGCGCGATGTTCACGAGACGGTCGAGGAACTCGTACATGCGTTCCTTGCGCAGCGTGACCTTGGCGCCGATCGGCATCTTCTCGCGGACCTTGAAGCCGGCGATCGAATTGCGGGCGCGGGTGACGACGGCCTTCTGGCCGGCGATCATCGCCAGGTCTTCGGCCGCGATCGAAGGCTTCTTCGAATCGCCGGTCGCTTCGCCGACGCCCATGTTCAGCACGATCTTGTCGATGCGCGGAACCTGCATCTCGTTCTCGTAGCCGAACTGCTCCTGCAGCGCCTTGCGGATGGTCTCGTTGTAGACCTGCTTGAGGCGCGGCGTGTTGGCGGCAGCCGCCTGCTTGGATTGAGCCTTAGCCATTGATGACTTCTCCCGAGCGCTTGGCGACGCGCACCTTCTTGCCGTCCTTCTGGAAGATGAAGCCGACGCGGGTCGGCTTGCCATCCTTGGGGTCGGCCAGCGCGATGTTCGACAGCTGGATCGGCGCTTCCTTGGTGATGATCCCGCCCTCTTGGGACTGGGACTGCTTCTGGTGACGACGGATCATGTTGACGCCGCGCACCAGCGCGGTGTCGTCCTTCGGCTGCACCGAGAGGACTTCGCCCGAACGGCCCTTGTCCTTGCCGGCCAGCACGACGACCTTGTCGCCTTTTCTAATCTTTTGCATTGGTCCGGCTCCTTACAGCACTTCAGGCGCGAGCGAGATGATCTTCATGTGGTTCTTGGCGCGGAGTTCGCGCGGAACCGGTCCGAAGATACGCGTGCCGATCGGCTCTTTCTTGTTGTCGACCAGAACGGCCGCGTTCTTGTCGAAACGGATCACGCTGCCGTCCGGGCGGCGGATGTCCTTGGCCGTGCGAACCACGACCGCCTTCATCACATCGCCCTTCTTCACGCGGCCGCGCGGAATGGCTTCCTTGATCGACACCACGATGATGTCGCCCACGGAAGCGTATTTCCGCTTCGAGCCGCCCAGCACCTTGATGCACATGACACGACGAGCGCCGGAATTATCCGCGACGTCGAGGTTTGTTTGCATCTGAATCATGACTGGCCGCCTTCTTCTCTTCTTAACGGGACGGGTTCTTCACCCTTCCCCGGTCTGTCCAAAATTCGTTTGTTACGCCTGGTCCGAGGCTACGACGATCCAGCGCTTGTCCTTGGAAATCGGCTTCGATTCCTGGATGAACACCTGATCGCCAACCTTGTGGGCGTTGTTCTCGTCGTGCGCCTTGTACTTCTTGGTCATGCGCACGGTCTTCTTCATCACGGGATGCGTGAAGCGCCGTTCGACCTTGACGACAACCGTCTTCTCGTTCTTGTCGCTGACGACGGTGCCCTGCAGAATGCGCTTTGGCATGGTTTTCGTCCTTAAGCCTTCTTGGCCGCGGACTTTTCCGCAGCGATGGTCTTGATGCGCGCAATGTCCTTGCGGACCTGCCTCACGCGCGCGGTCTTCTCGAGCTGGCCGGTGGCCTTCTGAAAGCGCAGGTTGAACTGCTCCTTCTTCAGGCTGGCCAAATCGTCGGTCAGCTGGTCCTGGGTCTTGGTCCGGATGTCTTCGGCTTTCATGATCAGCCCGTCCTTATTCTGCGATGCGCTGTACGAAGCGCGTCCTGACCGAGAGCTTGGCCGCGCCGAGACGCAGCGCCTCACGGGCGGTTTCTTCGTTGACGCCGTCGATCTCGAACATGATGCGGCCCGGCTTGACGCGCGCCGCCCAGTAGTCGACCGCGCCCTTACCCTTGCCCATGCGGACTTCGGTCGGCTTCGAAGTGACCGGCACGTCCGGGAAAATACGGATCCAGACGCGGCCGGCGCGCTTCATCTCGCGGGTGATCGCGCGGCGAGCCGCCTCGATCTCGCGCGCGGTGACGCGGTTCGGCTCAAGCGCCTTCAGCCCGAAACCGCCGAAATCCAGGTTGGTGCCGCCCTTGGCGGTACCATGGATGCGGCCCTTGAACTGCTTGCGGAACTTTGTGCGCTTTGGCTGCAGCATCGTTCTAACTCCAAATTCCTAAATGTCTCAGGCGTTTTCGCGACGGCGACCGCGTTCGCGCTCGCCACCACCACCGCCATGCGAATGATCGCCCTCGGTGGCGCGGCGCTCCGAAGCCATCGGGTCGTGCTCGAGGATCTCGCCCTTGAACACCCAGACCTTGACGCCGCAGATGCCGTAGGCGGTCTGCGCCTCGGCCGTGCCGTAGTCGACGTCGGCGCGCAGCGTATGCAGCGGCACGCGGCCTTCGCGGTACCATTCCATGCGCGCGATTTCGGCGCCGCCCAGACGTCCCGAGCAGTTGATGCGGATGCCTTCGGCACCGAGGCGCATCGCCGACTGCACGGCGCGCTTCATGGCGCGGCGGAACGCGATTCGGCGCTCGAGCTGCTGGGCGATCGACTGGGCGACCAGCGTCGCGTCGATCTCGGGCTTGCGCACCTCGACGATGTTGAGGTGCGTCTCGGACTTCGTCATCTCCATCAGCTTCTTGCGAAGCTTCTCGATGTCGGCGCCCTTCTTGCCGATGATCAGGCCCGGACGCGCCGCATGGATGGTGACGCGGCACTTCTTGTGCGGACGCTCGATCACGACCTTCGAGATCGCGGCCTGCTTGAGTTCCTTCTCAAGATACTTGCGGATCTTGATGTCCTCATGCAGCAGCTGGCCGTATTCGCCGGTGTTCGCGAACCAGCGCGAATCCCAGGTACGGTTGATGCCGAGACGCAGCCCGATCGGATTGACTTTCTGGCCCATTATGCGGCCTCCCCTTTTTCCTCGACTTCACGAACGACGATCGTGAGGTGCGAGAACGGCTTCTCGATACGGCTGGCGCGACCACGGCCACGGGCATGGAACCGCTTCATGACGATCGACTTGCCGACATAGGCTTCCGCCACGATCAGCGCATCGACGTCGAGGTCGTGGTTGTTTTCCGCGTTGGCGATCGCCGATTCCAGCGTCTTCTTGACCGTGCCGGAAATCCGCTTGGCCGAGAATTCGAGGTCGGAAAGCGCTGTCGCGACCTTCTTGCCGCGGATCAGCGCGGCAACCAGGTTCAGCTTCTGCGGGCTGATACGGATCGTGCGCAGAACGGCGCGCGCTTCGTTGTCAGCAAGCCTGCGCGGAGCTTTGGCCTTGCCCATGATTATTTCCTCTTCGCCTTCTTATCCGCGCCGTGACCGTAATAGGTCCGGGTCGGAGCGAATTCACCGAACTTGTGACCGACCATGTCCTCGTTCACGGAGACGGGAACATGCTTCTGGCCGTTGTAGACACCGAAGGTGAAGCCGACGAACTGCGGCAGGATGGTGGAGCGGCGGCTCCACATCTTGATCACCTCATTGCGACCACCTTCACGAACCTTGTCCACCTTCTTGAGAAGGTAGCCGTCGATGAAGGGGCCTTTCCAAATAGAACGAGTCACTTGGCGTTACCTCTTCTTAGCTCTTGCGCTGATGGCGCGAGCGCAGGATGAACTTGTCGGTCGCCTTGTTGGACCGCGTCTTCTTGCCCTTGGTCGGCTTGCCCCAGGGCGAAACCGGATGGCGGCCACCCGAGGTGCGGCCTTCGCCGCCGCCATGCGGATGGTCGACCGGGTTCATGGTCACGCCGCGATTGTGCGGGCGCTTGCCGCGCCACACGGTGCGGCCTGCCTTGCCGTCATTGATGTTGCCGTGGTCGGGGTTCGACACCGCGCCGACGGTCGCCATGCAGGAGCCGTGCACGACACGCTGCTCGCCCGAGTTGAGGCGCAGGATCGCCATGCCCTGGTCGCGGCCGACGAGCTGGGCGTAGCCGCCCGCCGAACGGGCAACCTGGGCGCCCTTGCCCGGCTTCAGCTCGATGTTGTGGACGATCGTGCCGACCGGCATCGAGGCCAGCGGCATCGCATTGCCCGGCTTCACGTCGACCGCTTCGCCGGCCACGATCTTGTCGCCGGCGGCAAGGCGCTGCGGGGCGATGATGTAGGACAGCTCGCCATCGTCGTACTTGATCAGAGCGATGAAGGCGCTGCGGTTCGGATCGTATTCGATGCGCTCCACCGTGCCGACGACGTCGAACTTGCGGCGCTTGAAGTCGATGATGCGGTACGTACGCTTGTGCCCGCCGCCGATGAAGCGGGCAGTGATGCGGCCGTGATTGTTGCGGCCGCCCGACTTGGTCAGGCCTTCGGTCAGGCCCTTGACGGGCTTGCCCTTGTAGAGGCCCGAGCGGTCGACGATGACCAGCTGGCGGGTGCTCGGCGTTACCGGGTTGAATTTCTTAAGTGCCATTGTCCTGTCCTCGCGGCCTAGCTCAGAGACCCGTCGCGACGTCGATCGACTGGCCGTCGGCCAGCGTCACTACCGCCTTCTTGACGTCGCTCTGGCGGCCGATCGTGCCGCGGAAGCGCTTGATCTTGCCCTTGCGGACAAGCGTGTTCACGGCCATCACCTTGACGCCAAACAGCGCTTCGACAGCGGCCTTGATTTCCGGCTTCGACGCCTTCTTGGCGACGTTGAAGACGACCTGATTCTGCTCGGAAGCCATGGTCGACTTTTCGGTGATCGCCGGCGAAACGATCACGTCGTAGTGACGAAGGTCGGTCATTTGAAGCGCTCCTCGAGAGCCTCGACGGCGGCCTTCGAAAGGACCAGCGTGCCGCGGCGCAGAATGTCGTAGACGTTGATGCCCTGGATGGGCAGCACGTCGATGTTCGGGATGTTGGTCGCCGCCAGCTTGAAGTTCTGGTCAAGCTCGGCGCCGCCGATCACCAAGGCGTTGGTCAGGCCGAGCGTCGCGAAATTCGCGATCAGCGCCTTTGTCTTGGCCTCGGTCATCTTCAGCTCGTCGATGACGATGATCGACGCGCTCTTGGCCTTGGCCGAGAGAGCATGCTTGAGGCCGAGCGCGCGAACCTTCTTCGGCAGGTCGTGCTCGTGGCTGCGAACGACCGGGCCGTGTGCCTTGCCGCCGCCGCGGAACTGCGGAGCGCGTGCCGAATGGTGACGGGCGCGGCCCGTACCCTTCTGCTTGTACATCTTGGCGCCGGTGCGCGCGATCTCGGCGCGGCCCTTGGCCTTGTGCGTGCCCTGCTGCTTCTTGGCCAGCTGCCAGCGCACGACGCGCTGCAGGATGTCCTCGCGCGGATCAAGGCCGAAAATCTCCTCGGAGAGTTTCACCTTGCCGGCGTCCTTGCCGCCCAGCGTTGTGATCTTGAGGTCCATTATTCCGCTCCCTCTGTGGCCGAGGCATCGTTCTTGGCGCCACTTTCGGCAGCAACGGCACGGATCGCGGCAGGCTTCGGCGCATTGGCCGGCAGCGCAACCTTGGCCGCGTCGCGGACCAGGATCCATGCACCCTTCGAACCGGGAACCGCACCGCGGATCAGGATCAGGCCGCGGTCGGCGTCGGTCGAAACGATCTCGACATTCTGCGTGGTGACGCGGGTGTCACCCATGTGGCCAGCCATATGCTTGCCCTTGAACACCTTGCCCGGGTCCTGGCGCTGGCCGGTCGAGCCGTGCGTACGGTGCGATACCGAGTTACCGTGCGTTGCGCGGCCGCCACCCATGTGGTGACGCTTGATGACGCCCTGGAAACCCTTGCCGATCGTCGTGCCCGTCACATCGACCTTCTGGCCGGCGACGAAGTGCTCGACCGTGATCTCGGCGCCGACATCGATCATGTTGTCGGCGGAGACGCGGAACTCGGCGACCTTCGCCTTCGGCTCGACGGAAGCGGTCGCGAAATGGCCGCGCATCGCCTTCGACGTGTTCTTCACCTTGGCAAGGCCAACGCCGAGCTGGACGGCGGTATAGCCGTTCTTCTCCTGCGTGCGCTGCGCCACGACCTGGCAGTTCTCCATCTGGAGAACGGTGACGGGAACATGCTCCCCGGCATCATTATAGATGCGGGTCATTCCCACCTTCTTTGCAATCACACCTGAACGCATCGGTTCAATTCCTTTAGAGTTCCGGGCCAGGGGCACCGCCCCTTACCGCGCTCTCATTCCCTTAGAGCTTGATCTCGACGTCCACACCGGCGGCCAGATCGAGCTTCATCAAAGCATCGACCGTCTGCGGGGTCGGATCGACGATGTCGAGCAGACGCTTGTGCGTGCGCATCTCGAACTGCTCGCGGCTCTTCTTGTCGACGTGAGGCGACCGGTTGACCGTAAACTTTTCGATCCGCGTCGGCAGCGGAATGGGGCCGCGGACGTTGGCGCCGGTGCGCTTGGCCGTCGACACGATTTCCCGTGTCGAGGCGTCGAGCACCCGGTGATCAAACGCCTTCAGGCGGATGCGGATATTCTGTCCGTTCATGCGTCACTTCCTTGTTCTGGCGCGGCGCGGGCAACTCCCGCGCCCGCGACAGATCGGTTTAAGTCCAAATTACTCTTTGATGGTGACGACGATGCCGGCACCGACGGTGCGGCCGCCTTCACGGATGGCGAAGCGCAGCTTCTCTTCCATGGCGATCGGCACGATCAGCTCGACATCGACCGTGATGTTGTCGCC